>JAVWIF010000031.1:0-19433 GCA_036639635.1 Longicatena sp. | reverse complement strand
GATATCCTTCCATTTTTGTTTTTGGTGTTTTATCATATTTCGATTGAAAGTTTAAATAACTCATTATCTCATCTCCTTTACGATAATTTTATCGTTTTCTTTATATATTCTTACTTGAAAAGGATGTTCTTCTACCCTTTTGTAATCATGTCCTGATGTCGTTGGCCAACAAGCTCCTACTTTAAGTTCATTATCCCCAATATTTACTAAACGATGAGCTAGTTTACCATCAATATGATGAACACTTCCTTCACTCATTTCTTCTGCAAAGCAAGTATCGTTCTCATCCATAAAGAGTAGGTACCCTTTCCCTTGTAAACAAAAATAAATTTCTGCACAATCAAGATTCTCATGAAAATGCCCTCTTGTCATATTACATTCTTGATTAACAAAGACCGGTTTCATTATCGTTAGACCCCAGTTAAGGTTACCAACTTGTTGAGCATCTCCTTGTGAATACGTATATACTTCGTACATAACTTCATCATCACTAATATTACAATCACTGTTTATATATAGTGTTTTCGCATCTTTGAATAGTTTTGTGCTTGTCGCAACTTCTTCTCCAACCATAACTCCAGAACAGAAGTCTTGTACCACTTTTGCTTGCATAATTTTCATAGGTATCCCTCGCTTTACATACAAATGTTATAACATTATAATATGATTGTCAATATCTTTCTTTAAAATCTTTTTTTTAGTGATTTATCACTCGTTAAATGTTATAATGATACTACCGCGGAGGTACCTTATGAAAATTGCATATTTATTACATTCAGAAAGAGAATATATCGAAATTGTAGAATCAATTAATCAATTAGTACGACAAGGAGATCATGTATTTATCATGATTAACGATAATGATTTAAGAGCTAAAATTCATTTTGTTTATGCTGAAGATAGTCGTGTTCATATCTCTGAAACACAGGAGTTTGCACAAGAAGGTGACCTCTCTTTAGCGCGAGGTACGATCATTCAAATGAAAGAAGCAATAGAATCAGAAATCGGATTTGATTATTATATCAATCTTAGCGATGGTATGATTCCAGTTAAACCACGAAGTGAACTCGTTGCTTTTTTAGAAGAGAACATTGGTAATGATTTCTATTATGTTGATCGTGATGAACACCAAGATCCTAAGATAAAATTAGATGCAGCAAAATATTATACATTCACAAATTTATTGTCTTTTCCTAAGAGTAAATTTGTTCGTTCTTTTACAAAAGGCAATGCCAATTTATTTAACTTGTTGCATATTAGAAGAACCATTCACGATAAAGTATTTATTGGTAGTCCTTGGTTTATGATATCAAATGAAAGTGCTCAATTACTTGGTAAACATTTTGATTATGTTTCTACTGCTTTTAAACTTTCTTGGTATCCTGAAGAAATGTATATACCCATGATGATGGAAGTGTATGTATACCCAACAAAAGATAAAGCAACACATATCAATAAAGATTATCGTATTGTTGGACCAACCGGTTCTTGGATTGCTTCACAAAGTGCAAGAAATATTGTTGATGAAGCTTTAATAAAAGACAATGAAGGATTCTTTGCTGGAAAGATTACCACTGATCCTGAAACTTTATATTTATATGAAACTTACTTTGATAAGTATAATGAAGGGTTTGAATTATCAAAAGAAGTGATTGAGAAAGCAAATCGTATGGTTGATCCAGAACTATTTGTTCGTAAAGATCGTCCAAGAAACTAAAATAAAAAGTAAACAATTTCTAAAATTTGAAATTGTTTACTTTTTATTTTGTAATCGATCAATTAAACCTAAAACATGTTTCTTAGAATTACGATAACTTAGAAACGCCATTAAAGAAAATATTCCAGTAGGAACAGCAATACACACTGCAACCCATTTTAATATAGTTCTAGTAGAGTCACTTACTTGCATAAATGCATCATTCATACCAGTAAATCCCCATATAGCAATAGCACCCGTTAATAAAAATGCCAATAATGCATACTTACTCCACTTACCAATTTTTTTTGTCATAACATCTTTCATAGCTATTTCATTCTTCAATCGTTCTCGTTCTTGTTTTGTCATATCCAAATCACCATCATTTCTTACATTGATTTTAACATACATCGGGTTTAAAATTCAATATAAAGTAAACATCCCCACTTGGGAGGTAGGGATGTTCTTTATAACATTTAATTAAATCTAATACTAGTAAGCTAATCCTGGGTTGAAGAATCCAACTAATACTCCGACGATAGCAATTACAATCATTAGACCCATAACTTTGATAGGTGTAACATTCTTTTTGGCCATTAACCACCAGCAGAATAATACAAATAACATTGTTAAGATTTTAGGGAATGCTCCATCTAATGAAGCTTGTAACAATACATCTTTAGTAGTATCGAATTTTTCAGTTACAATATCAACACCATTTTTAGCAAGAACCATTTTTTCACCAGTAGCTCCAGCAGTAGTTAATACTAAAGCAGTACTAATGTTAACCCATGAAGCAGCCATCGCACCAACGATAACTTGTCCCATGATAATTACAGATTCACGAAGGGCAGTTGCTTGTTCACCAACAATAACTTCAACAGCTGAACCTCCTAATTCATAACCTTTGTTATAGATAAATTTTTGGAACCAAATACTTGTTACATTCCATACAACGATATAGAATAGTGGTCCAATAATAGATCCACCTTCAGCAAGACCTAAAGCGATACCTAATAATACTGGAATATAAGTACCAACGATAAGTGAGTCACCAATACCAGCTAATGGTCCCATTAATCCAGCACGGATACCATTAATCATTTCATCATCAATTTCTGAGTTTCCATTTGCACGTGCTTCTTCAAGACCTGCAGTAATACCAACGACGATTGAACCAATTTGAGGCTCAGTGTTGAAGAATGGATAGTAAGTAGTTAACTTTTCAGCTTGTTCATCTTTTGTGTCGTATAATTCCTGAATAATAGGCAACATTGACCACATGTAACCAAATGTTTCCATATGTTCATGAGAGAAACATGTTAAGTTTCCATAGAACCAACGCCAGAATGAACTATTTAATGTTTTCTTTGTAATTTTTTTCATATTAAATGTCCTCCTCGTCGTCTATAGCAGACCCGCCTTTAGCGGCTTTCAAACTAATTAAAGTCATTTGGTAGTTAATAAATGCAAATACAGCACCTACTGCAGTTGCAGCGATTAAAGTTAATCCCATAGAAGCTGCAATTGTGAAACCAAATACGAAGAAAATCAAGTCTGTAAGTTTTGTAACTACTGATTTTAATAAGATAGCAATTCCGACAGCTGGTAATAAACTACCTAATGTAAAGATAGATTTCATGTACCATGATTCCATTGGTAATGCTTCTTTAAAGTTTGTAACTGCTCCAGCACCATAGTAAACAATTAACATTACTGGAATAAATGAAATTACTAAGTGAGAAATTAAAGGTAATACAACTTCTACTTTACCAAGAATACTAAAGTCTTTTTTGTCTAATCTAGCCCAACCAATGTGTTGCCAGATTAAGTTCATCATTGCTGTTCCATAGAACTGTACAGTACCAACTGTACCAACTAATGCTCCAATTGAACCTGCTAATGCTTGTGCATTAGGACTTGCTAAATCTAAACCTTGTGATTTAGCTGTAACATAAGCAAGAGGAATACCAATATACGATACTGCACGTAAGTCGGCAGCTACTGTTCCTCCTGGTGTAACTAATGCGATATAAATAATCTGCATTGGGATTGCGATTGTAATACAACCTGGGATATCTCCCAAGATTAATCCAACAAATACGGATGCGATTAAAGGTCTGTTTAATGTATAGTTACCAATTGTGGTTCCTAAACAAGCAATAGTTGATGCCGCTAAACATGACATTAATCCAAGTAACGCCGCTTGTATCCAAGAAATTTCCATAACTTTTGTTCTCCTTTTCTTTTTTTATGTTATCTGAATTTGAATAAATACTCCCAATATTCACCAAATCAAGAGTAACTTTTGGGGATGAATTGAATCATATTGGCATGACTTAAAGAATACCTATTTACCAGCACAGTATTCTTTTCATCTATCCGAGATTATGATTGTGTAACTCTTCCCAGTTCGTTGTATATTAATCATCATAATAATGAGCAAATACAACATTTATCTTTCTTTGTTTATTAGTAGATACTAATATCCAAATTTAGATCTAAATTTTGGCCATGAGCCAATTGCTGTTTCTTGAAGTAATGCAAAGTAAACATCGTATCCAGCGTTTGTCATTGCTTCACAAGCTTCTGCTTCTTCTTTAATAAGACTTTGATTTTGTCCTAGTTTAATTGCTCCTGGACGATCATTACAAGGTCCAACAACGATTCTTTTAACTGCACTAGGTACCACTTTATTCGTAACCAATAATTCTGCCATATCAACAGGATTTTTAGTAATTAAGAAATATTTTTTATCACTATCTAATACTGTTTGTATTTTTTCTAAAAAATGTTCTTTTGTCCAAACAAATACTTTTTTATCAGTGGATGCAACAAATGATTGTTTTAACACTGGTGTTGTTGCTGCTTTGTCGTTTACTGCAATAATTCCATCACATGGGTATTCTTTTGACCAACGTGTGATAATCTGACCGTGAATAATACGATCGTCAATTCTAACAAAACTAATCATGACCTAAGTCCTCCTTATATATCATCTTCACAGTCTTCTACAACTGCTTTGAATTCCATCAATCCTGCATGTCCTTCACTTAACAATGTTTCTTTTAAAACTTCTTTGTCATCAATATTATCTTTCATCAAGACTGCTGTAATCGCAAGAGGCATATTCATACCTGCCAATACTAATGTTTTATCCAACAAACCTCGTTCGTCTAAAACAGCTAAAGCATTTGTAAATGGAGATCCACTTAAGATATCAGCTAATAAAATAATTTCATCATCTGAAGTTAAAGGTTCTACCAACTTTTTAAAATTTGATGCAAATTCATCAGCGCTCATGCCATCCTTTAGACTTGTGCTTAATACATCATCACGATTACCAGTCATCATTTTGACTGCACTATGCAACCCAGGGGCAAATTCACCGTGACTGACCATTATCACGTATTTCATTATATCTTCCTCCTTTTTCTTATCTTGCGTATGATTAATGTAACCACTTTCATCCACGTCTTAATGATAACGTATTGCCATCATTAATTCAAGTTATTTTTTGATATTTTGTTATTTAAAGCCTTATGATTTAACGACACTATTCACATATTGTTCACATAAATGATTAATTCTTCCATATTTTTTATCTTAATACCCTAGTAAAGTATGCATATATGACGAAATATGTGATACAAGTTCAGAAGTCAAAACGTGTCATAAATAGTCAAAACAAGTTATTTTGTCACGCTCACCAAAACCCTACAATTGCCTTTGATTTTGTACTTACCACAACTTGCAGGAATGAACATATTTTCGCAATAGTTTGCCTCATACTCTTCTTCATTATATTCCACAATAGCGTCATTATGCACAAATGACAAGCAATGAAAATTATAACCTTCTGTATCTAGTTTCAATTCTCCACAGATATCATATAAGGTGACCTTGAATGCATCTCCATCTTCTAATACCTTCTTTTGTTCAATTCCTTCTTGCATTGGTGTTGCTACTTTTTCGCTACGTTTATTTAAGCCTACTACATCAAAGCCTTTATCCAAATGAAGTTCTCGCCCATTTCCATTCGCATCTTTTCTTCCATAATCATAGAAACGATACGTTGTATTAGAATTAGTTCCCACTTCAAGAGCTAAAATGCCACCGCCTAAGGCATGTAACATCCCTGCATCAATATAGATAAAATCTCCTGCCTCCATTGGTACTTTACGTAAATATGTCTCTAAAGTTTCCTCATGAATGGCTTTTTTAATAGCTTCTTTATCATCACTCAAAGTGCCCGCAACAAGGGTTGCTCCTTTTTTTGCTTCTAAAATATACCAAGATTCGCATTTCCCTTGATCATTTTCATGTGCTTTTGCATATGCTTCATCTGGATGCACCTGAATGGATAAATCTTCTTTTGCATCTAAGTAGGCAAGTCTTAACATAGCTTCTTTAGGGTGCTTTCCTAACATTTCTGTTGGCTTTAAATCAATTAATTCTCCCAGTGTTATACCCGCATATTCTTTATTCAAGATTATATTTTGGGCATGTGGATGAGCACTTATTTCCCAACAAGTACCAAATCCCTTTTCTTTAATTCCTCGTGCTTTTGTTAAAACATCATTCGCCCAAATCGTTTTATCGTAAATGGGTTTTAATTTTAGTGGATACATGTCATCACCTCTATGCTCATTATAGAATAAAATATTTGATATTTCAACATAATGTTATAACATTATGTTAAGCATGCTATGGGCACATCGATACGCTCGTATTACCATAATTAGAATACATCATTTCAATTATAAATTGAAGTGACAAATGTCAATTATATTCGTCACTTTTTTAGTATCATATCAAGTTTTGTTTGTAACGCATGCATTGTAGCTTTTACATCTTCATCTGTATTTAGAAAACGACGAATCTCACTATCCGCAAGTGACATCACTTGATCATAATCATTAAACTTATGTACACTCATTGCATGTTCCATTGTATCATTAAAGAAATCGAGTTTAAAAGCACCTTCTCCAGGCGTATCTTCTTTTAAGTATTTAATAACAGTATCTGAAGAAGTAATATCTTTTAGTACAGATACCCCTTGTGAATAAGCAAAGATATCTTTTTGCGTTGTTTTATCATAAGTTAACATCTTTAAGAATTCCCATGCTAAATCTTTATGAGCGGATTTTTTGCTCATTCCCATTAACAAAGTATCCAGTTGTGAAACATTATTTCCTTGTGGTCCTGCAGGCATTGGTATACATTCCCATTCAAAGTTAGCATATTTTTTAACACGCCAAGGATACGGTTTATATGTTCGATATTCACTAAAACGCATAGGACAGAAAGCAACTTGTCCTTTGTCAAACAATTTTGATGTAAGCGTTTGACCTTTATTTAACCGTTCTAGTTTTCTAGTAAATTCAATCGCTTCTTGCACATTTGAATTATCCAAAGTCGCCATGTTTTTTTCAGCATTGAAGATACTCCCCTTATTGGATGCCACTGCATTTTCCCATGTATACCCATAAAATCCAAATTGGTCAAGATTACCATCTTTATTTATATCTTTTGTAACTTGTTTACTTATATTATAAAAATCTTCCCATGTCCATGTATTGCTTGGTACGAGAATACCTTCTTTTTCAAGTAGTGTTTTATTTACATACATAAGTGTTGGGACACTTTCATAAGGTAAAGCGTATTGTTTCTTATTGATAACACCTGCTTGTAAAGCAGGTGTAAAATATGCCTCAGTTTTAAATGCTTTATCTTTTTCGATAAAAGAATCTAGATTTTCTAACATCCCTACACCTGAAAATATGGATAAGTCATTTGGGTTTACAACAAAAACATCGGGTAGTTTTTTTTGTAAAGCTTGTTGCGACAACCATTCAGAATAATCTCTTTTCTGTAGTCCACTAACATAGGTTACATTTACATTTTTATGTTCTTTTTCAAAACGTGCGATTACATCATCTACAATCTTATAACTATTTGCATTTGGAGCATCCCAATAACTATCACTAAATAAGGCAAATGTTAGTGTCACTTGTTTGTTTTGTTGGTACGTGAAATATGTAGCAATTACGCCAATGCATAATGCAATGCCAAGTCCTATTCCTACTTTTTTATTCATACATCGTCACCTTTATTACGATGGATATACCAGATTGCTAATTGTGTACGATCACGTAGCTTTATCTTTTCTAAGATGACACTTAAATAATTTCGTATCGTCCCCTCACTAAACTTTAAACTATCCGCTATTTCTTTGTTTGATAAGCCTTGTGATACTTGTTGGATAATCTTCCATTCTGTATTGCTTAAAGAAGGCAAATCCTCGTCTTCATAAATTGTTTCGTTAACAGCATCATGGTTGGCCATCTGTGAAAATATCTTTGTTACTTTACTAGCCACATTTGGATTAAAGATAGCTCCCCCTTGTAATACTGTCTTAATTGCACTTGTGAGCTCTTCTAGTGATACCCCTTTTAACAAATATCCACTTGCCCCATATTTAATACTAGAAAAGATGTATTCATCATCATCAAAGGTTGTTAAAACAATGACTTTGATATTAGGATACACTTCTTTCACAAACTTTGTACATTGTACACCATCCATATTAGGCATTCTTACATCCATTAGGATAATATCTGGTTCTTGTTTACGTATGCTTTCAATCACAGCATTACCACTTTCCACAGTGTCAATAACATCAAATTCTTTATTCATGCTTAATATTATTTTTAAACTTTCACGAATTAGTTCTTGATCATCCGCTATGATTATCTTTATCATAATTTACTTTCCTCTCGTATCGGTATTTCCGCAATGATAATAAATCCATCGTAACCATAAAACCGAATATTCCCTTGTAGTAATTCTATTCTTTCTTTCATATGATGTAAACCAAAATCAGGTTTGATATGTTGACAACCAATGCCATCATCTTCAATGATTAAAATCAACATATTCTTCTCTTTAGCAATCGAAATATATATTTTATGAGCATGTCCATGCCGAACACTATTTGTCATACTTTCTTGAATAATTCGATAAATAATTTCTTCTTCATCTGCATCAAATTTTAGATTTGGTAAATGACAAACAAAGTGAATTTCAATATCCGTTAGTTCACTAAATTCAACAATCATTTGATCTATCGCTTCTTTCAAACTATAGTGTTCCAATGCATCTGGTCGTAGTTTATCAACTGACCTACGCACATCATTTAATCCTCGTTTAGCGCTATCTCTTAGTACCATCAATTGCTTCTTTGTCGTATCTGGATCTATGACACAAGTGAGCACACTCGCATCTAAACCAACCGATAAGCCAGTTAATGTATGGCCTAATGTATCATGTATCTCTCTAGCTAAACGATTACGTTCTCTTGTTTCTCCCATCTTTTCACGAATATTCGCATATTCTTTTAACTGTGAATTTAAATTCTTTAATTCATCATTCATCTCAACGAACTTCTTATTTTCATTTATTTTATCTTGTACTAACAATATCATATAAATAATAAATGCAATTATATTTAAAGAAGATAATACATTTTGAATACTTAGCAGGATCGACTTTGTTACAGAGTCGTAACAAGAGATGTAATCATAGAAAGATACCATGGCAACTTTTGCGGATAGAAAATCGTAGTTTGCTACAATATAGAATACAATCATACATCCTAAAAAAGCAAAACGATAACGATTAGAGTTTAAGTAGGTTAACAAATCAGCAATAACTAATAATACAATTGCGTTGGTACTAAATGACAACGTATTCATAATAAGCAGACATAAACCAGCTTCAATTAAAAAGAAAAAAGCAAGTCGATAACTATTAAACTTCATTTTTGAACGTATATTCATCATACACAATAAAACAAAAAAGCTTAGTAATGCGGTTGTAATTATACTCATTGAATTTTTAGGTAATGTTTGAACACTTGCTAGGAAAGTACGTGCGCTTTGCATATCACAAATTCTTTGCGTGGTTATATACATCACTGCACTAACGAAAAGAATAATCAAAAAGTTAATCACACACATGAGTAAATAAGTAGTATATATCTTATCTACATTCATTGATTTATTCCCCATACTATTGCCACCCTTCTAAAGAGTACTCAGCAATATTATCGTGAGTGATTAAAGATACATGAATTCTATCTTGTTTTTTAAAACTTTTTCCTTCTATGATTCTATACGTGTTTTCAATGGCTAATTTCCCCATTGTAATTGGCGATTGTGCTACTGTTGCTTGCATGATATGATCATTAACAAGTGCTTTTGTTTCTGGTATACCATCGACTCCATATACAAGAACATCTTTTACTTGATGATTTGCTTGGAGTGCTGCAAGTGCACCTAATGCACTAGGATCATTTAATGACATGACAACATCAAACGCTATCCCTTCTTTAATAAATGTCTGCATGAGTGGCATAGCTTGTTCTAGCTGTCCTTTACATTCAATACGTTTTACAATTGTATAATTAGGATTGTCTTTAATGGCATCCACAAAACCTTGGATCCTTTGGACAGCTGAATAAGCATCGCTATGTTCTAATAGTACAATTCGTGCACTTTCTTTTTGTTTCATCATATCATTTGCACATTGTACTCCTGCACTATAATTATCTGACATAATACTATAGGTAATATAATCCTTATCGTTTACTTCACTATCTACAGTTATAATAGGGATACCTGCTTCTTTAGCCATTTGTAATTCAGCTTTTAATCCATCTGTATTTACAGGATTCATAATAATAGCTGCTACCTTTTGTTTTATTAAATAACGAATTTGTTCTTTTTGGCGTTCTAAGTCAAGTACTGGATCTAAAGATATTAAAACATCGCCGTTTGCTTCTACCACATTCCTTATTTCATCATCAATGACTCTAAAGAAAGGATTGTTTAAAGTCATATAAGTTGCTCCAATTTTAATTGGTTCTTTTTTTCGATAAACAAATGCTGTCTTACTATGTTTATTAAATACCGAAATACCCATAAACGTAATTAAAAAGATAGCTGTTAAAATGATGAATAGTTTTACCATGTTCTTTGTTTTATCCATACAATCCTCTTTCTTAAATAAAAAAACAAGCCTCTTTCATCATTGACTTGTTTTCTTACATTTTATGAATGTCATAAAATAAATGCTAATTGATTGTACGAGTCAAATCCTAAAGAACTAAGATGCGTTAACTCTTCTTTAATTAAAAAGAATAGATTTGTTACTTATTATAGTTTTTTGAAAGGGTCAATTGGTTATCAATTACTCGTTACCAGCAAATAATCAATCCCCATTTTTATCGTCCTTAAGGAAGTGCTTCCAACAAACAATGTTGCATAGATGGGATAGAGACCACTCTGTTCTTCATCTATTCAGCAATACCATCATTGCTCTTATAGTATACTAATTTATAATTGTTTTTGCAACTACCAAGCAACAAATAAATTAATTCCTTTTAACTCGTAGAGTGAAAAGCTAAATTATAAAAATCATGTAAAAAGATAGTTGATAAGCATTAGATGATATTTGTTCAATTCGAAGCGACTGTCTGTTATGACAACCAACAAACACTTCCTTTTTCCCAAAGAATTCAAATAAAGATATTCGTGTGTAGTTACTTTTAGAGATAATACAATATCAGTTGTGCGTCTAATGAATCATTTATAATAGTAAATTTACTAAAAAAGTATGAAACAAGTGCATTTTTCTACTCATTTGCTTAAAATCAATACATTTAAAAGCACAAAATACAAATCTAGTCTGATTTTGATTCATTAAACTGGCAATTTCATTACTTGCTTAAATCCTATATATTTAGCCTGCTGTTTATGCTACTATTTATCTATCGCTTACATCCTCCAATTAACATGAAGGAGGTGATCATGGTGGAAGAATTTCATAAAATTATGTTTTCGATCATAGTTGGTGTGCTAGTTCATTGCATCAACAAGTGGCTGGATCGAAATGAAAAATAAAAGCGATCAGCACAAGATTAAAAAAAGCAACGTACCAGCGTTGCTTTTTTTTGATGCTTTTTCATGGTGGAAGACTTTCATAATGTTACATAACTAGTATATGCAATTTCTATCTTTAAGTCAATAGTATTTTAGAATTCTAAAAATTGCCAGTTCTAATTTCAAACTAAAAAGCTCCTATTTTACTTACTTAAAGAAAATAGATGATAAGTCACCCCAATGGGTAAATAATAAAACAAGAATCAGAATAATTAAAGGCATTCCTAATAGTATCCAATAGGCACGATTTACTTTCTTCTTCATTTTATTCCAAGCAGCTTCGACGAAATAAAAACGATTATCTTCTGTTTTTTGTACAATGCCATCTTGCATCAAGTTTCCTATTGTATAAGAAATAACTGCGGATGTCATTTTAACATCTTTAAACTCTTCAATAGGAATTGCTTTCTCTTCACTTACTGCGCCTCTTCTTAAAAAGACATCAATGACTATCTTTGCCATTGTCTTTTTTGCTTCATTTTGACTCTTTGCCATACTTAGACCCTCATTTCTTTATGTACATTCTACAATATTTTTCCATATATTTCTCATTTTTTTCATATCCGCCATCAACATTAGCACTAACTAGTACTTCTACTTCACAATTATGTGCAGCTAAATCGCATACTACTTCGGCGCTAATACTTGCACATATAAATGCATTGGCAATACTTGAAGTTGGTAAAATAGGTACATCAATACCATCAATATAAGTAGCCGAATCGCCTACTTCTCCACATGTATCAATCACTATATCCGCTATTTCAAATAAACGTTTTCCGCTTTTATCACGTGAGCTAACTTGTGTGCTATGTGCCATACTCGTCATAGCGATAACTTTTGCTCCACGTTTTTTTGCTTCTATAGCAAGTTCTACAGGATAGGCATTTCTTCCAGAATTAGATGCAATGAGTACAACATCTCCTTCACCTATTTTATATAAGTCAACTAAGATTGTTGCGTATCCTGCCAATCTTTCAATAAATGTAGACTTCGTAGGATGTTCTGTTAATGTCAATTCACTTGTTAAAATAGGTACGCTGAATGCAAGTCCTCCTGCACGTCCATATAACTCTTCAGCAACTCCATGAGAGTGTCCACTACCACTTACATAGAACGTTTTTCCATTACGATGTGCCTCACTAATTGTTCTACCTGCTTTTTGGATAGCTGCTTTTTGGGTATTTTTAATCTTATTAACAACACCCAATCCTACTTCAAATGCTACATCAAATCCATCTTGTTTCATACTTTACCTTCTTTCTATATTAGTTTTAAATGCTCACAGGCATTATAAATACCATCTTCATCAGACTTTGTTGTAATATAGTCAGCAACTTCTTTTACTTCTTTTAAAGCATCTCCCATGGCTACACCACAACCACATTCTTGAATCATTGCTATATCATTTAATGCGTCTCCAAAGCAAACAACATCACTCATAGCGATGCCAACTTTCTCGCATAAATGTTGTATGCCCGTCGCTTTTGTACTTGCGTAAGAATAGATATCATAATATTTTCCCATAAAATTTTCAAAACGGTACGCCTTATATTTATTACGGAAATAAGCGACATTTTCATCTTTAATAAAAGCCACGCCAGATACTGGTAATTCTTGTTTATGACGAGATGTAGAACTACGATCATCTTTCAATAGTTCCACTCTTCCATAGCATTTTTCAATCATTGACAACATCCGTTGATATCCGTGATATATATAAAAGTTATGTTTAAATTCAAAAAACAATGCCTCATCACGCTCTTTAATATCTTTACTTAAAGACTCTACTGTCTCTTCACTTAGTTCATCTTTAAATATATCATTTCCTGATTGATCTATAATATATGTACCATTACTACAAATAAAATAGTCAAATTTAATTGCGTCTACCAAACTAGGTTCCAGCGCAAAAGTTGGTCTCCCAGACGCTAATGCAATGCGTATACCATTAGCTTGTAATTTTTTTAAAGCAATGATAGTGGACTCTAACACTACGTGTTTTTCTCTACTTATCAGCGTTCCATCAATATCAAAAGCAGCAAGTTTAAACATGTTTTGCCTCCCTTATTTTTTATGTCTTTTATATTCTTTTAATTTAATCGCTAATTTGTCTCCCATTTTTCGTGTAATACGAATACTATTTTGATTTGTTAGAAACAAATCATAACTTTGTATAAACGATTTTCTTGGTTCCATACGAATAACACTGCGATAATTATAAGTTTTTGTTTCAAAAAAGAAACCTTCTTTACCAAAAAATGCTTGCCGTTTCATGAGGACATCTAATACAAAACTTGCACAGAAAGTTCCCATGAAGAAGAATGCTGAAGCCATAACATAATCTTTATTCATAATATTTACAATCGTACCAGCAAATGCAAATAAAGTAACTAAACAATACGTGACACCCCATACATAATAATCTTGTTGAAATTCATATTTTCCTTTGTTTGCTTCTTGATACGCTTTTCTTAATTTTACATGTTCCATATATACCTTAATAACCTTAGCTAATGTATATATTCCATAAGCAATTAATGCAATTACGATAATCATTTGAAAATATTGGTTGCTTTCCATACTATCCTTGCTCCTTTTTCTCTACAAGTTGTATTATACAACAACTTTACACTTATTCAAATATGATTATATTTTTTTGTATACGCTACAAAGCATTAATGCTAAAATTCCAGTTAATCCAATAATCAATAACGTCATATCTAATCCAAATGCATTCGCTAAAAACCCACTCATTATAGGCGCTATTAATAAAGATACTCCAACATAAAATGCACTTGCTATAGTTTGTCCACTTGCACGTAATTCTACAGGTGTTGTATCGTCTACTAATGTTTTACTTGTAATCATAATTAAAGGATAGGTAACACATTGTAATAAAGATACAGCGATTAAAAGTTCTGGTGATTGAACAATTGCATATAAAATGAAACGAACAATATACATAAATGTTCCAAAAACCATTAACTTATAATCACCAAATTTTTTCAGTATGTAGCCACCAGCAAAAAATAGAGGCAACTCCGTAAATGCTTGTATTGACCAACGTGCTCCTACTAATGTTTCATCTGCTCCAAGTGCTAACATCTTATCAACCATCGTATAGGTATCTGCTGTCGCAATAATATTAACAATTAAAAATATTAAAACAATAACTACGTAACGTTTTGATTGTACCAAACGTTTTAAATCACTAAATTTAATACCTTCGCTTTTCACATGTTTTGTAGCATCTTGCATAAACATTGTAATCCCTATATTAAATATTGATAATACAGCAAATACAATACCTAAAGAAGAATACCCATATTGGGCAATTACATAAGCTCCTATAGGAGATCCAATCATCCAACCAATGGCTCCAAAAGCTCTAATAGGTCCATAATTAGTTTTACAATGATCATCTGTTTCTAAGCACCATGCATCCTGTACTGCCATGACACTACGAAACAATCCTCCCACAAGGGATATAAAAATTAGATGCAAAAAGAAATTTTTATCTGTAATTTGATACATCACATACGTTGTAATAACAAAGATAACAACCATAATATTATAAAATTTCTTATCTGTTTGATACTTATCACATAAATATCCAACAAAGAATTGTACCACAATAGCAACTAGCGCTGTTCCCGATAATATGATACCACGCTCTACTACATCATAGCCAACGTACACTAAAAATGTTTGCATATAGCCATAAGGCAGTGCAAAGGAAATAAAGGATACAAAGTATAAAACACTTAACATAATTTGATTCTTGTACTTTTTTGTATTCATAAGTTCTCTCTTTCTACGTGAAAAAGTTATTCACCTTTATTGTTTGCCTTGTGAATAACATCTTCTATTGGTACTATCTAAAGCTATTCCATGTTGGCATGACGTCCAAACATGGTATCAGAAGTCATTTTTTTACGTTCCATTAGCATCATAATAAGAATATCCATAAACAATCCTTCTGATTGTTCAAAGAGTGAACCCATTGGTTGAATAGAAGCAATCTCTCCTTGTTTTGCACTTTTTGGAGAAGGTGCACTTATTTCAATCACAACATCTGCCAATTGTGCAATACTTGAGTTAGGATTGATGGTAATTAAAGCAATATGTGCCCCTACCTCTTTTGCCTTATGCGCATGATTTACTAAAGATTTTGTTTCCCCACTTCCACTACAAATAACAAGTAATCCATTTTCTTTAATATTAGGTGTACACGTTTCTCCTACAACAAAGGAAGTAATTCCCATATGCATTAAACGCATTGCAAAACCTTTTACTTGAAAACCACTTCTTCCAGCTCCTGCACAATATACTTCTTGAACACTTTCTATAAGACCCACAAATTCTTCTGCTTTCAATGTATCTATACTACTCAGTGTATGTTCTAATTCACGTAGTACAATACTTCCATATTCTTTATTATTCATCATTTTATCCTAGTGCATATGCCCTTTCATTTCTTTGGCCATATTTGCGCGTTCGCTTGCATTACTGATTGCTCCACCAACAACAATCACCTCTGCACCTTCGCGCACAATATCATCTATAGTAGCAAGTTTTACACCACCAGCAACTGCTGATTTTGCATGTTTTACTAACGTATTAACAAGCTTTAATTCATCAAGAGGACCTTTTTGTGTGGATTGTACATCAAACGCTGTGTGTACACAAATTAAATCTACTCCCATAGCATCTAATTCTTTCGTTCTTGTTGCTAAATCCTTTACCGCAATCATATCAATCATAATCTTCCCACCATGCTTTTTCGCTGCTTTTAAAGCCCCTAACACCGTTTCATCATGACTAGCCCCAAGAACTGTTACAATATCAGCACCCGCTCTAAAAGCATAGTCTGCTTCTAGTTCACCTGCATCCATTATTTTTGTATCAGCCAATACTTCTAAATTAGGGTAGCGTTTTTTCAATTCCCTTACAGGGCGCATTCCTTCTTCTATTATAAAAGGCGTTCCCACCTCTATAACATCTACATAGTCCTTCGTTTCATCTAGTAAAGCCATGCTTTCTTCTAATGTAAGTGTGTCTAATGCAATTTGTAATTTCATCTTCTTATTCTCCTTATACAATAATGACGTGCTTCACACGATTTAAAATCTTTTGATCTAACTCATCACTCTCGTTTGTGACAAAATAATCGTATTCCTCAAACTTTGCAAATTGATATGTTGATGTTTTTGAAAACTTAGAAGCATCGCAGATAAGAATCTTTCGTTCTGAATTCTTTATCACATGTTTTCTAATATCTGCTTCTTCTAATGAAAATGTCGTCGGTCCATCCATCCCTTTAAATCCATCTGATCCCGTGATCATCGTATCAATATGGATAGAATCAATCACATCTGTAGCAAAGCAGCCAACCAAACATTTTCCACGTTTTTGAGCAACTCCTCCAGTACAAATTACATTCTGATTGCTTTCCAAGGCAATATTCGCAACTACAATTGAGTTCGTGATAATTGTTAATCGTTTCTTAATTGACAACAATTTAGCCAATTGAATCATGGTGCTTCCAGCATCCATAAAAACCACACTGTTATCTTCAATTAAGTCCAATGCTCTTCGCGCTATACTTCGTTTAATATCAACGTTTTCTTGTAGTTTAACATTGACTGGCAATTGAAAATACTCATTCATCACACTAGCACCACCATGCGTTTTATTCACCATTCCAAGTTCATCTAAATAGTTTAAATCCTTACGGATGGTTTCCATAGAAACATGAAAAATACGCGCTAAATCTTTTACTTTCACTTCACATTCACTTAAGACCATTTTACTAATTTCATCTCTTCTAGCATTTGTAGTTTTTGACATAGGCATTTCCTTCCTATTACATGGTAAGCGATTTATTTTACAAATTCAACGCTTTTTCTTCAGTTTTCGCAAACATAAGCATAAAACCTTGCGTTTTATAGTTTTTTATCGCAATATCCCAAGTTTTATCTTGGTTATCTTCTTATATTATAATTAATTTAGCATCAAAATGAGGTCGTATACAGCAATGCCCTTTATGAACA
The DNA here is from genome assembly GCA_036639635.1 of Longicatena sp. Lineage (GTDB taxonomy): Bacteria > Bacillota_I > Bacilli_A > Erysipelotrichales > Erysipelotrichaceae > JAVWIF01. The sequence continues at coordinate 1,677 of JAVWIF010000031.1, read as the reverse complement.
GATATTAGCAAGACGTTTTTACATCTTATCACGCAATCTATCTATGCGTTCAAAATCACAAAAACTAAGCAAGGAAGCTACCATACTTTTCTATTATTAGATTGTCCTTTAGATAATGGTCCATTACAAATCATAAAAAGTATTAAACAACAAAGTGCTGTTTTGTTAAAAAGAAAGCATCCTTCTATCAAAACACGCTTACCAAATTTATGGACTAGAAGTGCCAATAACCCTTTAAATTATAATCAGGATGGCTCAATAAAACGTAATTCTAAAACATTTCATAGAAATTGGGTAATTAGTAAACGTCATCGACTAACCATCGATAAGATAAAAATGTTGTACAGAAAGCGTTTAGAAATGTTGCGTTATGAACATAACAAATTAGCAAATGTAATTCTATTAACTTGTGGCAGCGATATTTATGCCGAACAGATGTCTTATAAGAGTTTACAAAATCATGCACCATCTATGTTCTTAAATATAATAAATACAAAGCTTTCTTATATAGGGAAACACATCACAAAGTGATTCAAGATTTAAAACAAAAAAACAAGAAGGAACTCGTTATCCTTCTTGTATGGGAATTTAATATTTCAAAGTGGTGTCGACTCCACCACCAATATACAATATCTGTTTCTTCGATATATATTGAAATTGCTCCATATAAAACTTGCTATATATTAAGGGCTCTGTCTTCATAAGATATGTCTTAATTGATGCTTTTAGTTTTATTCTTTTGGAACCTCACACACTTTAGTATGTCGAGAGCAGTCAGTTAATAAGTATCTGTACTTACGTTTTTATCTAACCCTAATACAACTGGTACTGATTTATAGCCAACTCCCATACGATCAATCCCCATATCAATTAATGCTAAGAAATGTTCTCTTGTACGAATTGCTCCGCTACCTTTTACTTTACATTTCCCATCTACTTCATTCATCATTAACGCAATGGTTTCAATAGTTGCTCCATGTCCTTCAAATCCTGTTAAGAATCCTGTACTAGTCTTTACAAAATCTACTCCAGCTTCAACACAACATGCACAAGTCTTTTTAATTTGTTCTTCATTTAAGGCATCTGTTTCAAAAATCGCTTTTAATTCTTTCCCATATTTATGTGCAACATCTGCACATGCTTTTAAATCTTTTGTGACTTCATCATACATCCCACTACGAATATGTCCAAAGTTCGCAACAATATCAACTTCTTTCACACTACCATAATGTGCAGCAATTTCAATTTGTGCTACTTTTGATTGTGTTGAACTTGTCCCAAATGGGAAGTCACATACAGGACAAAGTTGTGTAATACTACCTTTCACATAAGGTTCTAATAATGACAAATATCCAGGGTTAACACAAATTGTAGCGCAACCTAATTGCACTCCATCTTTTGTCAAATCGATAATTTCTTGTTGTGTAAATTCTGGTTTTAATACCGAGTAGTCAATATAACTAGCTAATTCTTGAATACTCATTTCACTTGCTTTTTTTGTTGGTTTCATAAGTAAGTTCTCCTTTTTCTTTTTCCTACTTACACTATAAATCGCAACCTAATACCTGTCAATCAAAAACAATGCATTTCCAAATTCCAAAGCCTGTAACCTTTTGTTCCAAATCTAACCCTTTGTTTTCCCTATTATTATCACTTACTGTCATTATTAATTCCAAA
>JAVWIF010000030.1:0-20235 GCA_036639635.1 Longicatena sp. | reverse complement strand
CTTTTATTTAAATTGTGCATTGCACGATAAAAAAAGTAAGAAAATGCGATAAACATCATTAAAAAGTTTTTAAACAGTATAAATTATGGTATTATATATAAGAATAAGTTACGATAATAATGTCAGGGGGTTAACCTTATGAATGAAAAGAAAATATATGCTTCTTTAGAAATTGCTGATCATGAGATTCGACTGGTAGTTGGTGAATTTTGTGAATCACGTTTTAATATCTTGAGAGTCGAGAAGACGGCTATCCAAGGCATTGAAAACAAGAAAATTATAGACGAGCAGAATGTTGTTAATGGGATTATGAAAATACTAAAAAAATCCAATGATGCTTTAGAATTTCATATCGAACGTGTTTTATTAGCAATTCCTAGTGTACAGGTAACGCGTAACAATAAACGTGTTATGGTAGTGCCAGAAGCTAGTTCTAAAAGAATACGTTTAAGTGATATTCAAAGAGGATTAAATGAAGCGATTGGATTTAAACCAAACAGTGAAGTTGAGTTAGTAAATATTGGTTGTATTAAATATATTACGAATGGGATAACGTCACGCAAAATGCCAATTGATGAAATAAGCGAATTTTTGTATATGGATATTGATTTATTGTTTGCTCAAAAAGAAACAGTTTATAGCTATGCTCGTTGTGTTGAAAAAGCGGGATTAGAAATATTAGATATTTGTTTAGATTCCTATGCAATTGCGCAAGAAGCAGCAATCTTTGAACAAACAGTTGATAAATATATTGTGTTAATTGATATAGAGCGACAGAATACAACACTTTCTTTATTTACACATGGTAAACTTATGAATTGTGATGTATTAGAAGATGGTTATGGAAAATGGTTAGTCGAGTTAGAGAACATTTTCCACCTAACACAAAATGTTAGTTATCGTTTGGCACAAAATACATGTAGCTTTGAAGAAAGCGAAGCAAGTGATGGTGTTATTTATATTTGGTCTGAAGGTAAGGAACAAAAACAAGCAACTGAAAAAGAAGTATGTAAGATGGTAGTTCCTTATGTTAAAGAATGGATTAATACGATTAATGAAACATGTGCTCCCATAGTTGAAAGTGGAGATGTGCGTTATATTATAACTGGTGAAGGTTGTGAAATCCAATCGATTTCACAATTGCTGAATCTACTAAATGCACCTGCACAAATTTATGTTCCACAGACAATAGGCGCTCGAAATTGTGCTTATGCTACTTGCCTTGGCTTGTGTTATAGTTGGAAAGAACAACAAAATATAAGAAAAGATGAGCGTGTAAGTTGTAATATTAATGAAGCAAATGAAATTGCAACCGCAGTAGAGAAGAAAAAAAATGATGATGAAAGTGGATTCACCAAGAAATTAAAAAGCATATTGCTTAATGATAAATAAAGAGAGCGAGGAAAAATGATGAGTGATTTACATTTCGAACAAGTAGCAAATATTAAGGTATTTGGAGTTGGTGGTGGTGGATGTAATGCCGTTAACCGCATGGTTTCAGAAGGTGTAAACGGTGTTGAATTCTTTGTTGCAAATACAGATTTACAAGCATTGAATATTTCGCCAGTAGAAAATAAAATTGTCCTTGGTAGAGAAGTTACCAAAGGTCTTGGCGCAGGTGCTAACCCAGAAATTGGAAGACGTGCTGCTCAAGAGAGTGAAAATGAAATACGTGAAGCTATTAAAGGTAGTGATATGGTCTTTATTACAGCTGGATTAGGTGGAGGTACTGGTACTGGTGCTGCTCCTTTATTTGCGAAAATAGCAAAAGAGGAAGGTGCTTTGACAGTTGGTATTGTTACAAAACCTTTTACTTTTGAAGGAAAGAAACGTTTGATTTCTGCAGAAATTGGATTATCTGAACTAAAAGAATATGTTGATTCTTTAATTATAGTTTCAAATAATAATTTAATTGAAGTAATTGGTAGAAGACCAATGACAGAAGCTTTCCAAGCTGCTGATAATGTTCTTCGTCAAGGAGTACAAACAATTACTGATTTAATTGCAGTTCCTGCTTTAATTAATTTAGACTTTGCGGATGTTCGTACTATTATGGAGAATCAAGGTTCTGCATTAATTGGTATAGGTATGGCAGAGGGTGAAGACAAAGCAAGAACGGCTGCAGAAAAAGCTATTCAATCACCTTTATTAGAAGCTCAAATTCAAGGTGCTCGTAATGCTATTGTAAATATTACTGGTGGTGAATCAATTACTTTATTTGATGCGGAAGATGCTATGGCACTTGTAAGAGAAGCTGCTGGAAATGATATTGATGCAATTTTTGGAGTAGCTATAAATGAAAAACTTGGAGATTCTATTATTGTAACAGTAATTGCAACAGGTTTTGATACACCAGAAGAAGAAGAGGAAGTGATTCCCACTTTAGCACCAAAGGCTACATTCAATCAAGCAAAACAACAACAACAACAAACAACAACATCTTCAACTCCACAATTTCAAGAAGTTGAAGATAATGATAGCGAAGGAATTCCATCATTCTTCATGAAGCGTTAATTGTTATGAAATTCTACTATATTGATGAGACAATGTTTCAAAACACAAAATTTGCTCAGTGTGTCTTATCACGCTTTGTCAAGTTAACAAAAAAGAATATGGTCAGTATGGTTTTCGTTAGTTGTAAAGATAGTTCTAATGAGATATTGGAAGATTTTATAAAGATGAGTAAAATTCCTGTCATTGTAAGTCCTTCAACATTTGATATTGAAGGAATAAGAGGAAATTTGCAACAGACCTTTTTAAGCGTTGAAATGTTTCCTAAGATGCAGTCTTTTAATGGGTCTTGTGTCGCTTATAATACACTTACGATGAGCGCTGAAAGGATTTATTTAGATTTGTTTATTGGTAATGACAATAGTTATAATGCGGTAATCAATGATTTTGAAGAACGAATCACTGATCGACTCATGGAACTCATGAAAAAAAATCAGATAATTAACTAAAGTAGTCGCTAGACTACTTTTTTTCTGTTCTTTTGTCGAAAGGTACATAGAAGGAATCTTATTACATAAAATTTAGTAATAGGAGGGATTAAATGCCTTATAAAATGAATATTCCAAAGGTTATAGAAACCTATCAAAGTAATTTAGAACAAGGATTAAGTGATACTGAAGCCAAGAGACGCTTAGAAAAATATGGAAAGAATGAATTAATAAAACAAAAAAAAGAAACAATCGGTCATATGTTTTTAGAACAAGTGGAAGATCCGATGGTTGTTATTTTAATAGTTGGAGCTATTGTTTCTATTTTTCTACAGGAAATAATAGATGCATGTATTATTTTAGTCGTTATTACAATGAATGCAGTAATTGGCGTTGTACAAGAATATAAAGCAGAAAAAGCAATAGATGCATTAGAAAAACTATCTTCTCCTAAAGCGTATGTAATACGTGATGGGTATGTGAAAGCAATAGATTCAAAAGAGTTAGTAGTTGGTGATATTGTTGAACTTGAAGTAGGTAATTATGTGCCAGCGGATATGCGTTTATTGAAAAGTTCTAATTTAAAAGTAGAAGAAAGTACATTAACTGGAGAAAGTGAAGCTGTGTTAAAGGATGCTGATATTATATATGAAAAAGAAATGAATATGAGTGATCAAAAAAACATGGTATTTATGTCAACGTATGTTACATATGGAAAAGCGAAAGCAATTGTTGTTAGAACAGAAATGAAAACAGAAGTTGGAAAGATAGCAAAAATGCTTGATGAAGCAACGATTGAAATGACACCATTACAAGTGCGCTTAGCGCATTTATCAAAGATTCTAGGCATGATTGCACTCTCTATTTGTGGAGCGATGTTTTTGGTTGCGATAATCCAGGGAAGAGATTTATTTGATATGTTATTATTATCAATTTCACTTGCAGTGGCAGCGATTCCTGAAGGATTACCAGCAGTGGTTACAATCGTTCTTGCTCTTGGCGTACAAGTGATGAGTAAAAATAATGCTATTATTCGTAAGATGCATGCAGTTGAAACATTAGGCTCTGTCAGTGTTATCTGTAGTGATAAAACAGGGACATTAACACAAAATGAAATGCATGTTGTGAGTAGTTATGTAAATGGAACCCTCAATACCACAAATAGTGAACTGTTAAGAGGTTTTGCATTATGTAATGATGCATTTATGCAAAAAGGAGAAATACTTGGAGAACCAACAGAAAGTGCTTTGTTAGCATTTTGTGAGGATAAGGGGATGCATGCAGATGTTATCAATGCCACATTTACTAGAGTAAATGAAATTCCATTTGATTCAACAAGAAAATTAATGAGTACGATCCATCAATACCACAGTGAATATATTGTTTATACGAAAGGAGCAATTGAAAAAGTGCTAGATCTTTGTTCTAGTGTAAAATTAGATAATAAGGTAATTCGTTTAACGTCTTATGAACGTAATAAAATATTGGAAGCTAGTAGAACAATCAGTAGAGATGCGCAACGCGTACTTGCTTTAGCAATGAAATCAATTAAAAATCCATATGATGAAGGTGTCGAAAGTAAAATGACCTTTATTGGATTTGTGGGTCTCATTGATCCTCCTCGTAAAGAAGTTAAAGAAGCCATTGAACATTGCCATGACGCACATATTCAAGTCGTTATGATCACTGGAGACCATCCTTTAACAGCACTTTCCATTGCGAGGTCTTTGGGTATCGCAAAAACAAATCATCAAGTCGTAACAGGCACTGAGTTAGATGAAATGAGTGAACAAGAGCTTTATGAAAAAGTAGAGAGTATAAGAGTGTTTGCCAGAGTTACACCACTTCATAAAGTACGTATTGTGAATGCCTATAAGAAACACAAACAAGTAGTCGCAATGTCAGGCGATGGAGTAAATGATGCACCAAGTTTAAAGAATGCAGATATTGGAATTGCCATGGGGAAAAGTGGGACTGATGTATGTAAACAGGCGAGTGATATGATTTTAGCAGATGATAATTTTGCTACCATTGTAAAAGCGGTAGAACAAGGAAGAAATATTTATTTAAATATTCAAAAAGCAGTCCTATATTTATTAAGCTGTAATTTAGGAGAAATCATGTCACTTTTTTTAGCAATCATTTGTATGCCACATGTGATTTCTACCTTAAGTGCTATTCAAATTCTTTGGGTGAATTTGGTAACAGATGCTTTTCCTGCGCTGGCTTTAGGAATTGATCCTAAAGATCAATTTATTATGAAAGAGCAACCAAGAAACCGTGAAGAAAGTTTATTTGCTCATGGAGGGATGGCATTTACAGTATTAAATGGGATGTTTATTGGAACGATTACCTTAGTAGCTTTTCGATATGGCTTAAATATGGGAGAGATGAAAGCACAGACAATGGCTTTTATGGTCTTGTCTATTTCACAGTTGTTTCACGCTTTGAATTTGCGTTCTAGAACGCATTCTATTATAGAAGTAGGCGTCTTTAAGAATAAATGGTTAATTTTAACAATGGTATTTGGCATTGTTTTACAAATCTTAGTTTGCCAACTTCCGATTTTTCATCTCTTACTAAAAACAGTATCATTATCAATACAAGAGTGGGGTATTGTATTTGGATTATCAAGTAGCGTGATTGTCATTAATGAAATAAGTAAATGGATTGCGAAAGAAAAGTGAAAATTGTAAATGTTTTATGGTATAATAGTTCACGGTTCGCTAGATAATAAGAAAGACAGAGTGAACAATCTCTGTTTTTTTTTGAAAAGGAGAAAAATGAAAAAAGAAATAGTAGAAGAAACACCATTAATACTCGATGAAAATGAATTTTCTCAAGTAGAAAATGGCACAATGATTTTAGATATTCAAGACAAGCCACAACCTTTACAATGGTTATTCTTATCTTTCCAACATGTATTCGCAATGTTTGGAGCTACCATTCTTGTGCCAACACTAACTGGTTTTCCAGTAAGTGTAGCCTTATTTGCAAGCGGGCTAGGAACTTTAATTTATACAGCGATTACACGTCATAAAGTGCCAGTATATTTAGGGTCGTCGTTTGCTTACATAGGCGCAGTTATCATTGCTGTAAAAGCGATGAATGGAGATATTTCAGCAGCCCAGACAGGGCTTATGATGGTTGGACTCATTTATGTTATTGTCGCACTCATCGTAAAAGTAGTTGGAAAAGGTTGGATAGATCGTTTATTACCACCGATAGTCATTGGTCCAATGATTGCAGTTATTGGATTAGGACTTGCTGCTAATGCAGTAAAGAATGCTAGCTTCATAGAAGGTGGAGACCCTCGTGCGATGTTTGTAGCAGTTTCGACATTCTTGATTGCAGCTTTAATTAGTACAAGAGCAAAAGGATTTTTTAAGATTATTCCGTTCTTAATAGCAATTTTATGTGGATATGGTATTTCTATTGCATTTGGACTTGTTGATTTCACACCAATTATGGAAGCTCAATGGTTTACATTACCAGGCTTTGTATTGCCATTTTCATTTGCAGGATTTGAAAGTTATGATTTATACTTTGGACCTGAAACATTTGCGATATTACCAGTGGCTTTTGTAACGATTGCCGAACATATTGGAGACCATACAGTACTTGGTAAGATATGTGGGAAAAACTTTTTGAAAGACCCAGGACTTGATAAGACATTAATGGGAGATGGTATCGCTACTGCTGTTTCAGCTTTTTTAGGAGGACCAGCAAATACTACATATGGTGAAAATACCGGAGTTATTGGTATGACAAAGATTGCGAGTGTATACGTAACTGCAGGTGCTGCAAGTATTGCTATACTGTTGTCTTGTGTAGGTAAAATATCAGCGTTTATATCAACGATTCCTGTTTGTGTATTAGGTGGAATGAGTATTCTGTTATATGGAGTTATTGCTAGTAATGGATTACGTGTATTAGTCGATAACAAAATTGATTTTGGACAACAAAGAAATCTTGTAATTGCTAGTGCAATGTTAGTCATTGGATTAGGTGGAGCAATTCTTCCAATTGGAAGTTTTATGACACTTAGTGGAACGGCATTGTCGGCATTAGTGGGAATTATTTTAAATTTAATTTTACCTCAACATAAGTAAACAAAAGAACAGTTCGCTGTTCTTTTGTTTTGATAAATATGGTATTATTTATCCAGGTGATAATGTGCAATTTAAAAGAATATATATAGAAATAACAAATACTTGTAATTTAGCGTGTAGCTTTTGTATTCAAAACCAACGAACACGAAAAGCGATGAATTTAGAAGAATTTAAACATGTGGTTAAAGAGATTAGTCCCTTTAGTAAATATGTGTATTTGCATATTTTAGGTGAACCCCTTTCCCATCCTTTACTGAAAGAGTTTTTAGAAATATTAAAGGAAGCTAAGATACAGGTCAATATTACAACGAATGGGACGCTTTTAAAGGAAAAAGCGGCAGTTTTATTAGCTGGGAATGTAAGGCAAATAAATGTATCTTTACATAGTTTTCCTGCGCATCAACAAGCAACCTATCTGATGGATTGTGTGAGTGTTGGTAATTGCTTAGCAAAACAAAAAGTTCATGTAAATTATCGGTTATGGAGTTTGCAAGAAGAACAAATCCCACCACAAACACGAGAGATTATTGATTTTTTAGCTAGCCAATATGACGTAGCTATTCAAGAAAGTGATATAAAAAGATGTGTTCGCTTTGATCTAGATGAATATGTTCATTTACACTTTGAAAAAGTATTTGAATGGCCAAAACTATCAAGTGCTTTTATAGGAGATAAAGGACGCTGTTTAGGGATGAAACAAATGTGTGGTATCTTAAGTGATGGACGTGTCGTTCCTTGTTGTATGGATAGCGCTGGGGATGCAAGTCTTGGAAATATCTTTGAAGAGCCATTTGAACATATCATAAATACGCAACGAGCAAAAAACATTGTTAATAATTTTGCAAATCAGAACGTTGTTGAACCAATTTGTCAACACTGTAGCTATCGTTTACGTTTTAGTAAATAGGAGGATTTTTATATGGAGTTAAAAGCGCTAAAAATATCAGAGAAGAAAATTGCTACTTTACATGCAATGAATATTTTTTGTGCAGAAGACTTATTAACTTATTATCCTTTTCGTTATGAACAAATTGAAATTATACCACGTAATAAATGGGAAAAAGAAACTAAGATAGCGATTGAAGCAATGATTGTCAGTCGTGCGCGTGTCATTCGTTTTAGAGGAAAACAAAGCGTTACAAAATTTAAAGTGATATACGAAGAAGAGGAGTTTGAAGTATCAATCTTCAATCGCCCCTGGGTAAGCAATTTTGTGATTGGAAAAGTAATCACGATCATAGGTAAATATGAGGGTAATCATCTAATTACTATTTACCAATATAATACGTTGCCTTTACTTGAACAAGTTGGAATGCACCCTATCTATAATGTTAAAGATGGAATTAGTCAAAAAGATATGCAAAAGTATATTGAAAAAGCAATGAACGCTATAGGTCAACTTCAAGCGAACATCATACCAGATGAATATCTAAGAAAGTATCGATTGATACCTCGTAAGACGGCTTTGTATTATATTCATAATCCAAAGCAAAGTGAAGATGTAAAACAAAGCTTACGCCATTTAAAGTACGAAGAATTTTTAAAGTTTCAAGTGGTTATGCAAGCAATGAAGGAAAAAGAAAAAAATGTTGTACAAGGGGCACAAAAACACTTTAGTGTTGAAGATGTAATGGAGCTTAAGAAGGCAATTAGTTTTTCTTTAACCAATGATCAACAAAGTGTGATTGATGAAATATTAGTGGATTTAAAAAGTGATAAAGTCATGTATCGCATGTTACAAGGTGATGTTGGTTGTGGCAAGACGTTAGTAGCAGCTTTTGGTTTATATGCAAGTGTGTTAGCACATAGCCAAGCAGCATTTATGGCACCTACAGAGATTTTAGCAAAACAACATTATCAAAACCTGGTCACACTATTTAAAGATTTTGATATAAAGGTAGAAGTATTATATGCAAGCTTGAAAGCAAGTGAGAAAAAAGCAATATTAGAACGCTTGAAACATAATGAAATAGATATTTTAATAGGGACACATGCACTGTTTCAAGAAGATGTTTCCTTCTATAATTTAGGAATGGTAGTAGCTGATGAACAACATCGCTTTGGTGTAGGTCAACGGCGGCGGTTGTTAGAAAAAGGGGACAAGGTTGACTTCTTATTGATGAGTGCCACACCCATTCCTAGAACACTAGCTATTTCTTTATATGGAGATATGGATGTTTCCACAATTCAAGAATTACCGAAAGGGCGCCTTGATGTAACTACTACATTGATAAAATCTAAATCAATGAGTCCTATACTTGAACAAGTGCTCACTTTGATTGATGAAGGAAATCAATGTTACGTCGTCTGCCCTGCAATAGATAAAAATGAAGATTTTGATATGCGTAATGTAACTGATATCTATGAAGGAATGAAAAGCTCGTTGGGTTTAAAATATCATATTGGACTCTTACATGGAAAAATGAGTGCTTATGAAAAAGACCAAGTCATGGAAGCATTTATACAAGGGAATATTGATATTTTAGTTAGTACAACAGTAATTGAAGTCGGCGTAGATGTAAAGAACGCCAATATTATGGTGATTTATGATGCGCATCGCTTTGGTTTATCACAAATACATCAATTAAGAGGACGTGTTGGTAGAGGGGATAAAGCAGGATATTGTTTCTTGTTAACAAGCTCTAAAGATAAAGATAGTTTAGCCCGTTTAAATATATGTGTAAAAACGCGTGATGGTTTTGAAATAGCACGTGAAGACTTACAATTAAGAGGACCTGGAGATATTTTAGGAACACGTCAAAGTGGGGTGCCTAGCTTTATTTTAGGTGATGTAATTCAAGATGCTAATATTTTAGAAGTAGCACGTAATGATGCAAAAAACATTTTACAAAATATTGATAAAATAGAAAATATAGAACTTAAGAAGTATGTTGATTATGCAGTAAATAGTAGCACTTATTTGGATTAGTGGTATAATAAACAAAGATTATACGAGGAGATGAAATTATGGATACCATATTTGATTGGTTAGATAGTTTAGAAATAAAATATAAAAATAAAAATTTGATTTTACAGGCGTTGGTACATTCTTCTTATGTGAATGAACATAAGTCATATACGCATGATAATGAACGCTTAGAGTTTATGGGAGATGCTGTTTTACAGCTTTGGACAACTCGTAAATTGTTTGTAATAGAGCCTGAATTAAGTGAAGGACAAATGACGACTTTAAGAGCACAACTAGTATGTGAAGAAGCACTTGCTGAATATAATCATACATTAGGCTTAGGTCAATATTTGAAGCTTGGTATAGGAGAAGAAAAAACAGGAGGAAGAAGTCGTGATTCGATTTTAGCCGATATGTTTGAAGCTTTATTAGGCGCAATTTACTTAGATCAAGGAATGATAGCAATTGATACTATATTAGAACGTGTTGTGACACCAATGATTACGCAACCTAAGAGTGAAAAAGTGATTGACTATAAAACGAAGCTACAAGAATATATTCAATCAGACTCACGTAAAACAGTACGTTATGAAACCGTGAATACCAATGGACCTAGCAATAAACCAGAGTTTGAAGTTATTGTAAAACTTGATGATATTAATCTAGGAAGAGGAAAAGGATTCTCTAAAAAACGTGCTGAACAGATGGCTGCACGTGATGCGTTTGAAAAAATGGTAAAATAAGATATTGGAAAATGTCTTATTTTATTATATAGGTAAATACGATATACTATAGTACAGGTGGTGAGCAATATGAAAAAATATAACTTTGACGAAGAAATTGATCGCAAAGGGACACAAAGTGTGAAGTGGGATAAAAACATTTCTACAAGTGCCAAAGAAGTATTCCCTTTATGGGTAGCTGATATGGATTTTGTTTGTAGTGATGCCATTATAGATGCATTACATGAACAAGCCAATCATCGTATTTTTGGATATAATACAGGATTTGATACAAACTATCGAAATTGTGTTTGTTCATGGTTCAAGAAGAGATTTGATTGGGAAATTGATCCTTCCACTATTTTTTATGCAGGAGGCGTTGTTCCAGCTCTTTCTTATTTAATTGAAATATTAAGTGAAAAAGGCGATGGCGTAGTTATACAAACGCCTGTATATTATCCTTTTGCTAAAAAGATAAAGGCGCGTGAGCGCAGAGTAGTCGAAAACCAATTGCTTAATACAAACGGTAACTATACGATGGATTTTCAAGACTTAGAACAAAAGCTTGCACGTGAAGATGTTAAAGGAATGATATTATGTTCTCCTCATAATCCTGTGGGAAGAGTATGGAAACAAGAAGAGTTAGAACGTGTAATTGAAATTGCACAACGTTATCATAAGTGGATTATTAGTGACGAAATCCATTGTGATTTGGTACGCAATGAATTTCATCATATTCCCTTATTAAAGATTGGAAAAGCATATCAAGATCATATTATAACTTGTTGTGCACCAAGTAAGAGTTTTAATTTAGCTGGGTTAGCGAACAGTAATATTATCATTCCAAGTAAGGAAATACAACAAAAATGGATTGCGTATGTACAAGAATGTTTATCGTTAAGTGGTCCTAATAGCTTTGCGTTAAGTGCGACGAAAGCTGCTTATCTTGAAGGAGAAGAATGGCTTGATCAAGTCAATACATATATTGGGAAAAACATTGAATTTACAAGAGAATACTTAGGTGAACATTTACCAGAATGTATTGTATCACCAAGTGAAGGAACATATTTAGTATGGGTGGATGTTCGTAACTATTGTAAGAATAAAGATTGTTTAGAAAAGACATTGTTAGAACATGGAATTATATTGGATGAAGGATATTTATTTGGCGAAGCTGGAAGTGGTTTTGAACGCATAAATGTTGCTTGTTCAAAGGATTTGTTAGCGCGTTGTTTAAGCGTGTTTGTGAAAGCTATTAAAGGGATAAAGGAGAACGTATGATTTATATAGAATATATTGCATTAGCAATTTTAGTTGTATTTTTATCGGTACGATTATCATATTATGTGGATTGTTTAGATAAGAAAACTAATTTATCAGGAGCATTTATCGGTGGTGTAATGCTAGCGGCAGTTACTAGTTTGCCAGAACTATTTACATCACTTACAGCAGTACTAGCCCTTGACCAACCAGGTCTTGTGCAAGGAAATGTATTGGGAAGTAATATTTTTAACTTATGTGTGATTGGTGGTTTGATGTTATTTACGAGTAAACGATATCAAAAAGCTCCATTGGCAAAATCACATACGACAACAATTATCTATGGAATTGTAATGTATGCATTAGTGTTAGTCGCTATTCTTTGTCCAAATGCCATTGGTTTTGGTGTTGTGAAAGTAAATGTTATTTCTATTCTTATTCTTGTTGTTTATGCTATTAATGTGAAATTCATGGGGAATGATGTTAGTGGTGATAGCGATGAAGAGGTATATATTGCGCTCAGCGTAAAACAAATTGCCATTCGTTTTATTGCCTATAGTATCGGACTAGTTGTTGTAAGTGTTTTATTGACACAAGTGACTGACCAAATTGCTAAAGAATTACAATTAGGAGCAACAGTGGCAGGGGCAATATTCCTAGGAGTCGCAACATCTCTTCCAGAGTTAAGTGCTTCTGTAAACTTAGTTAGAATGGGTAACTTTAATGCTTCTTTTGGAAATATTGTAGGAAGTAATTTGTTTAACTTTATTATTCTTAGCTTTGCGGATGTGTTGTATACAAAAGGTGGTATTTATGCCTATGAACCTCAAGTTATGAATCTATTAGGATTTGGAATCTTCTCTATGTTATGTACGCTTGGATTAATTTACTTTAAAAAGCATCGCAAGATTGTTTTGGCTTGTAGTGTGTTAATCTTAGTTTCTTATACGTTAAGTATTGCCTTATCAATGTAGGTTATATATGAAAATAGCCCTTGCTTATGCTTCTAAATATGGAGCAGTCAAAGAGATTGCACAGCTCATACAAAAGGATATCGATTTAGTACTGATAGATTTAAAGAAAGAAAAAATCTGTGTAAGCGACTATGATGTAATTATAATTGGTACTAGTGTATATGCTGGTATGATGCAAAAAGAAGTAAAACAATTGATCCATGAACAAAGCACGTTGTTAGATAAAAAAGTATTTATGTTTTTAAGTGGATTAAACAAAGACGACACGAAGAAAGTTATTGTAGAAAATGTTGGAGAAACTTTTTATCAAAATATTATATGTGCGAATTGCTTAGGTGGTAAATTAGACTTTTCGAAGATGAATTTTATGGAAAAAACGATGATTAAAGCTATCAATAAGAAAGCTAAAATCATAGCACACATTCCGAAAGATGAATGTGTTGATTTATTAGATCATGTGCGAATAGCATCTTTTATTAGAAGTATACAAGCAATTTTATAAGGAGAATTGAAGAGATTGACTCTCTTCTTTTTTTTGTATTTTTAAATTCAATTAGAGTGAGAAATATGGTATCATATAGACATATGCGAAATGAGGAATTTGATGGAACTAAAATTAATTGACTTGGTAAATAAAATGGAACAAGATAATTGTGATGCTCCTTATTTTGAAGGTGGATCTTTTACGATGAAACCGATATATATGAAACATTCTAATATATTAAAGATAGAGGTCGAACTCGTTGAAACACTGCCTTTTGAAGTATGGCATGTGTTTTGCATGCGTTTAACGAAAATAACACGTTGTAAAGTAGATGTTAGTATTGTGTGCAAGAAACAAAATAATTCTATATTAGAAGTAAGTAAATATATTCAACACTTTGTCAGTCTACATAAACAATTGAAGATATTTCAAGACTCTTTGCCAAAACTAGAAGAGAAATATTTGATTTATCATATTGCAGATGAGGTCTCTCTTGATCAAGCAATTCAAAACAAACATCTGTTAGAAGAATTCTTAGAACGTTGTGGAATACTATTAGAAATCCATGTAGAAGAGATGAAACGTCCGACACAACAAGTAGGCACAATAACTTTGAAAGAAGAGAGCGTAAAACCTGTAAAAACATACGAAGAAAAGAAAAACTATAATTTTAAGCCAAAAGGAAAAAAAGGGTTGGATCAATATGTTCCTTTTTTCATTCATGATATTAGTGAAGAGTGTCATGGGATACGAATTAAAGGAAAGATATTTGAAGCAGAGACGCGAACGCTTCGTAATGGAAAAGATATTCAAACTCTTTGGATTGGCGATGACGATGATGCAATTATTATGAAACGTTTTGAGCGAGGAAGTGTGAGTAAAGAAGTACTAAGTGAAGTAGGCATTGGAGATTGTGTTGTTGCTTATGGAAAAGTTGAGTTTGATTCTTATTCGCGTGAACTAGTCTTTATGCCAGATGTTATAGAAAAAGTGCCAGAAGTAAAACGCCATGATGATGCAGTAGAAAAACGTGTTGAATTACATGTCCATACAAAACTATCAGAAATGGATGGGGTATGTAATATTGAAGAATATATTGATGCGGCTAATGCATGGGGGATGGATGCTATAGCATGTAGCGATCACTTGGTCGTACAAGCTTTCCCAAAGGCACAACATAAAGTAGAAGCAATTAATAAGGGACGCGAAAAGCCTTTTAAAATGATTTATGGGATTGAAATGAATATGGTGGATCCTTGTTTACAAATTGTGCGTAATATTCAAGATATCGAACTAGAAAAAGGTACATATTGTGTCTTTGACTTAGAGACAACAGGGTTATCATCCAGATTTGATCATATTATTGAATTTGGTGGACAAATAGTAAAAGATCGTGCTTGTGTTAAAAGCTTACAATTGTTCGTTAAACCACCAGTGGCATTAAGTGCTTTTACAACAGAATTAACAGGCATTAGTGAAGAACACATGAAAGATGCCCTGCCTTTTTCTCAGTGTGTGGATCAAATATTAGACTTTATTGGAGATAGTATTTTAGTTGCTCATAATGCTAGCTTCGACTATAACTTTTTAAATGATGAACTAGCCCGTATCGGAAGACCGCCTTTAACAAATCCGGTCATCGATACCCTTGATTTAGCACGCAGTATGCAAACAGAACGAAAGGGATATCGTTTAGGACAAATAGCACGTTCATATGGAATTCGTTATGATGAAGATGTCGCCCATCGAGCTGATTATGATGCGGAAGTATTGGCACAAACATATATGAATATGTTAAATGATTTAAAACATATTAAAAATTTACAAGAATTACAAGATATGCAAAGCGATGCTAGCTTTCGAAAAGTAAGAGTCAAACATACAACAATTCTTGTTAAGAACATGGCAGGATTAAAAGAGCTTTTTGAATTGGTAACACTTTCTCATACAGAGTATTTGTCCTACAGTCCAAAGAGTACCAATAATATTGTGGCAGAACCTCGAATTTTAAGAATGGAAATAGAAAAACGTAGACGAAATGGTAATCTTTTAATTGGTTCTTCTTGTTTAAATGGAGAAGTATTTGATACCGCACAAACAAGAAATGAAAAAGCATTAGAAGAAGTTATGGCATTTTATGACTATATTGAAATTCAACCATTAGGAAATTATAAGCATTTAGTAGAACGTGATTCTATTGGTAGCATGGAACGTTTAAAAGAGATATTACAAGCAATTATTACGACTGCGCAAAAACTGGGTAAAATTGTTGTTGCGACAGGAGATGCTCATTATGTGGAACCTTCTTCTAAATTAACACGTGATATTTATATCTCTTCACAAGCAATAGGAGGAGTGCGACATCCGCTTTATATTTATAATCAAGAGAAACGTCGTAAGATTAAAACACCAGATCAACACTTTTTAACGACAGATGAAATGCTAAAAGAGTATGCTTGGTTAGGGGAATCACTAGCATACGAAATGGTAGTTACCAATACGCGCTATATTGCAAGTTTGATTGGAACTGTAATGCCGGTAAAAGATCGCTTGTACCCACCAGATATTGAAGGTTCGGATAAAAAATTAACTGAAATATGTTATGAAAATGCCCATAAAAAATATGGACCTAACTTACCAGAAATTGTTGAAGAACGTTTGAAAAGAGAATTGGATAGTATTATTGGACATGGGTTTTATGTCGTTTATTATATTTCTCATTTATTGGTGAAAAAGAGTTTGAATGATGGATATTTAGTAGGATCACGAGGTTCTGTTGGTTCTAGTTTTGTGGCAACAATGGCAGATATCACTGAAGTAAATCCTTTGGCGCCACATTATGTTTGCCCAAAATGCCATTACGTTAAATTTTTTGATGATGGTAGTGTATCTGATGGTTTTGATTTACCAGATATTGCTTGTCCTAATTGTGGCGAAACGATACGTGGAGATGGACATGATATACCCTTTGAAACGTTCTTAGGATTTGAAGGAGATAAAGTTCCTGATATTGATTTAAACTTTTCCGGTGATTATCAACCAACAGCACATGCCTATACAAAAGAAGTGTTTGGTGATGATCACGTATATCGTGCTGGTACCATTGGTACAGTTGCTACACAAACAGCTTTTGGTTATGTGAAAGGCTATGAAGAGGAAATGGGAATTGAAGGCAGTATGCGTAATGCCCAAGTTCTTCATTTAGCAAAAGGATGCGAAGGGGTAAAACGAACTACAGGACAACATCCAGGAGGTATCATTGTTATACCACTAGATTTAGATGTTCATGATTTTACACCAGTACAATATCCAGCAAACAATCCTTATTCTGAATGGAAAACGACCCATTTTGAATTCCATGATATTCATGATAATGTTTTAAAGTTTGATATATTAGGACATGTTGATCCAACCGCAATGAAAATGTTAGAAAGAATTAGTGGCATTGATCCCGTTAGTATTCCTATGAATGATCCAGAAACGATGAGTGTCTTTTCTAAAGTAGATGCTTTAAAGATTGATACGAGTAAATCAACGGAAAAAACAGGAGCTGCAGGGTTACCTGAATTTGGTACGCCTTTTGTAAGAGGAATCTTAGAACTTACAAAACCGACAACTTTTGATGAGCTATTAAAAATATCTGGATTATCACATGGTACAGATGTTTGGCTTGGTAATGCGAAAGATCTAATTGATCAAAAGATATGTACTTTACGTAGTGTTATTGGTTGTCGTGATGATATTATGGTATATTTATTACACAAAGGATTAGAGCCAAAGCTTTCTTTTACGATTATGGAATCTGTTCGTAAAGGAAAGGGATTAAAGGATGAATGGATACCTAAAATGAAGGCCTGTGGGGTAGAAGATTGGTACATTGATTCTTGTTTAAAGATTAAATATATGTTCCCTAAGGCTCATGCGACTGCCTATGTTATGATGGCAATTAGGATAGCATGGTTTAAGGTACATAAACCACAATACTACTACTGTATGTTCTTCTCTATTCGCTGTGATGCTTATGATATAGAAACCATGATCAAAGGAGAACTAGCAATTAGAAAAAAAATGACAGATATAGATGATCGATTAAAGAGTAATGAGTTAAAACGTGATGTAACAAAGAAAGATAAAGATATTTATAATACTTTAGAACTTGCATTAGAAATGATATTACGAGGCTTTTATTTTGAAAATATTAATTTAAATAAATCGGCATCTAATGAATTTATTGTTGACCCCGACAATGAAAATCGTATTATTCCACCATTCACTAGTATTGATGGTCTTGGTGAAAACGTTGCGGATACCATTGTTGAGGCAAGAAAGAAATCTGTCTTCTTGTCTAAAGAAGATTTACAACGAAAGACATCTTTAAGTGGCACACTGATTAAGAAGTTAGAATCGATGGGTGTATTAGAAGGCTTACAAGATGAAGATCAAATGTCATTATTTTAGAGAATGAGGAAACTTGTTCTCTTTTTTTTGTGATTTGTATTCTATGTTTTAACGTGCTATACTTTTTTAGCTGAAAGAAGGAAGTACATGTTAGATAAGAAAAAGGGTTCTACAAGGCATATTTTAAAGACGAAAGAGAACTTTAAGTATATGTTAATTATAGAAGGATTGGTCACTGGGTTAATTGCTGGTCTTATTGCGGTTGTGTATCGAATCTGTTTAGAAAAGAGTGAAAGCTTTGTTTATGATATGGGAAACTTTATCAGAGGAAATATTGGGTATATCATAGTATGGATTTTGTTTTTATTAGGACTAGGTTTATTAGTTGCACGTTTATTGAAAATAGAACCGTTTATTAGTGGAAGCGGAATCCCACAAGTAGAAGGGGAAATTGTATCCTTTCTTGATCAAAAATGGGAGAGGGTACTTCCACTTAAGTTTGTTAGTGGTATTCTATGTGCACTAGGTGGTTTGTCGCTTGGAAGAGAAGGACCTAGTATACAACTAGGTGCAATGGCAGGAAAAGGAATAGCAAAAATATTTCGACGCGTAAAAATGGAAGAAAAATTATTATTAACGTGTGGTGCTGCAGCAGGACTATCCGCGGCCTTTAATGCTCCACTTGCAGGTGTTATGTTTGCACTTGAAGAATTACATAAGAACTTTAGTGTATCTGTTTTGGTATGTGTTATGTGTGCTTCTGTAAGTGGGGATTTTATTTCACAAAACATTTTTGGATTAGAGCCAGCTTTTCATTTTATTGTAAATGAAACACTACCATTACATTATTATGGAATGATTCTTTTGATAGGAGTTATTACAGGATTATTTGGTGTAGTATATAATAAATCAACCATTAGTGTACAAACATTGCTTGACAAAGTGAATCCACAAGTGCGGATAGTAATACCATTTATGATGGCAGGTGTTTTATTGTTAGTGTTACCAGAGGTACTAGGTGGTGGACACCAAATGATACAATTAATTAGTGGTCATTCTATACTACTTATTCAAAGCGCTTTATTGTTATTGGTAGTGAAGTTTGTGTTCTCTTTGGTTAGTTTTGGAGCAGGAGCACCAGGGGGTATCTTTTTTCCAATGTTAGTATTAGGTAGTTTTATTGGTGTTATATTTGGAATGATTGCAGTGCAATATTTTGGATTACCCAAAATGTATATTGCAAATTTTATAATACTTGCTATGGCAGGAACTTTTAGTGCAATAGTACGCTCTCCGATAACAGGAATTATATTAATTGCAGAAATGACAGGAACACTATCTCATATGTTACCGTTAGCATGTGTTTCTTTGGTAGCTTATATTTGTGCTAGTATGCTGAAAAGCGAGCCAATCTATGAAAGCTTACTACATAAGATTCTTACAAAGAATGGGGTGAATACCAATGCTTTTCAAGGAGAGCGTCATATGGTAGACAGTGTAGTAGAATTAGGAAGTGAAGTTTGTGATCATAGTGTGCGTGAGATTCATTGGCCGAATAAATGTCTTATTATTAGTATCCATCGTAATGGGAAGGAAATTCTTCCTAACGGGGATACGCTCTTGCGATGTGGAGATACATTAGTTGCTTTATTGGAGGATATTGATACGCCTTATATCCAACATGAACTTGAAAAATGCTGTAAAGGAAAATTTTAAAAATATTGGAGTGGTTAAGTTATCATATAGTAAGTACTAACCAATGGTTTGAAGATCAATGATTCTAGAGGCAGAATGAATTTCCATATGAAATGATGGTCGACATGTGAAATTTAGTTTAGGACGTTGTCGTGAGGTAATGTGGAGGAAAAACGAGAGCACTTACAGGTAATCTGACATGCTTGAATATATCAAGGCAAGTATAGTAGTTTAACCAGATGACTCAGTGAGGCTTGTATTACTTTGATGGGGAATCCAACAACATCTATGGAAATTTACTTACCATTGCATCTTCTTTTGATATTTATCATGTTATCTCCAAATAAAAAGCACCAATTAAGGTGCTATTCCATATCAATGCGTGGCCATTCTGTAAGTTTTGCACTTTCTTCTTCCAAACGCTTTATTTCTTCTTCACGTTCTTCTGGAGTGCGTTCTGTAAAAACCACAACATCTAAATAATATCTTATTTTATTTCTTCCCATGTTATGTCGTACTCCTTCCTAAACTCTTTGAGTGTTTTTTTATGCGCTACTTCAATAACTAAATTATATGGCTTGTCACGGTATTTGTCAATACGGTGCTTCAACGGTCATGGATAGTGGAGGATATTGATATGCCTTATATGCAACCTGAACTTTAAAAATGCTGTAAAGGAAAATTTAAAAAAATATTGGCTTGGTTAAGTTATCTTATGATAAGAACTAACCAATGGTTTGAAG
>JAVWIF010000029.1:0-20304 GCA_036639635.1 Longicatena sp. | reverse complement strand
ACTGCTTTACTTGTGTAAAAAAGAATATTCATCCTCACTAATCTGTGTTATAATTCACATGAAAAAACGAGGGAATAGTAATGATAAATAACAAAGAAGAAATAAGTAAAGCTATATACGCACTCATAGGAGGCTTTTTATTTGCTTTAGCAGTGAACTTATTTATTGTACCTTTAAATTTATACAGTGGTGGTGTGATTGGTATTGCCCAAATTATTAGAACGCTGTTATCACAAACGACCTTTATTAGTTTTCCACAAGGAGTAGATATTGCTGGAGTCATAAACTTCGCAATTAATATTCCTTTGTTTATCATGGCATATCGAAGTATTTCTAGAAAGTTCTTTTTAAGAACATTACTTTGTGTACTCGGACAAACCATAGCTTTTACGCTGATTAAAATCCCTAGTACACCTATCATTGATGATGTACTAGCAGCATGTTTAATCGGAGGTTTATTAGGTGGCTTTGGTATTGGATTAGCGTTACGTAATGGAGGAAGTGGCGGAGGACTTGATATTCTTGGTGTTTATTTTACTAAGAAAACGGATTTTTTAAGTGTTGGTAAGCTATCTAATATTATAAACGTTGTCATCTTTACTTGTTGTGCCTTATTATTTAATGTAAGTATTGCGATTTATTCAGTTATTTTTACAGCCTGTATGTATTTGGTAGTAGACAAAACGCATTATCAAAATATTAATATGACCGCTATGATTTTTACTAAAAGCGAAAAAGTACAAGCAGCTATTTTGAAAGAGACTAGAAGGGGAGTTACTTATTGGAAAGGTGCAGGCGCCTATACGAATAATGATACCTTTATCTTAGTAACTGTTATATCTAAGTATGAAGTAGCACAAATAAAAAAAATCATTTTATCCAATGATCCCAATGCCTTTATTATATTTAATGAAGGAATGAGTATTAGTGGTAACTTTGAAAAACGATTATAAAACAACGCCTTTTGATAAGCGTTGTTTTATTTTATAGGGAATCGTGGATAATACTCGTACAACCAATAATTTTTTCAGCTTGTCCATCAATTCCAGCTAACACTACACCTCTTAGAAGTGTTACATGATAATCATCATGAACATTGCTTTTTAAATTGATTTCTATTTCTTTAATCTTATTAGGGATAAGATCATCTTTAAAAAAGGAAAGATATTCGTCTACATCATCTTTATGTACAATAGCGCGTTCAATGTTTTGTTGAATAAATGCTTCTCCACTAGCAATTGCTCGCCAATCAGAAGAGTCACAAATTGTTTGATTTCTAATATTGTACTCAAATAAAACATCATTCGTAATTGTGGCTACTAAGCGATATCTATGTTCGAAATCATAAAGTGTTCTTTCGTTTTGCTTTAGTAACGTGTTTAATTGATCTAAAATATTTAGATAATACAAAGCAGTATTGTCGCTTGGCATATCTTCTAATGCATGTTGATCACAAATATCTTGTACTTTTTGTGTGACTTCATAATGAGCACGTATAGCTTTTGCTTTCTGTGTTATCCAAGTCACAAACATTACGACTAAAACAAGCATTGCAATATAAGGTATCTCTTTTACTACTTGGTTTGCAATAAATTGAAAATGTTCAACAGTTAATAAACTAAATATAATGACAAAACAACAAATAATGACAATGTCTTTCCACAGCTTTTTCATAGGTACCCCCTGAGCGGTTATGCAACTTCTTGGCTTGTCTTTATTATATCAAAGCCGTGTTCATAATGCACCTAAAATCATTTTAAAATAAGGAAGAATTTGTATAATTGTTTAACAGCAATTGTGCGTTGAAAATAGTAATAATCCCTTTTAGAATTGTTAAACAAAAAAGAACCAATAATTATTCATACAGGTTCTTTCTATTCATTGCTATTACTTTTATAACTATTTTTTATGATGTTCGGCAATATATTTTCTATAGATTGACTTTAATCCTTTAAACGTCAAATCACGATCATAGATATCTATTTCTTCAGTATTTTTATAAATGATTTTACCCAATCCACCTGTTGCGATAACTTTCATATCTGAACCGAGGGCTTCTTTAAACATTTTAATAATATATTCACTTTGTCCGATATAACCATATACAAGACCTGCTTGCATACTAGTTGTTGTATTCTTTGTTAAAATACTTTTAGGTTTCTTGATTTCTATTTCTGGTAGTTTTGCCGCTTGTGTCCACATTGCTTGTGCACTAGTTTCAATTCCTAATGCAATCACGCCAAATTCAAAATTTCCTTTTTCATCAACATAATCATAAGTTGTGGCAGTACCAAAATCAACGACTAAACAAGGACCACCGTATTCAAAAAAAGCACCAGCTGCATCAACAATACGATCAGCTCCAACCGCTTTAGGATCATCTGCTTTTACAGAAATTCCTGTTTTAATACCAGGACCTACGACGATTGGTTCTTTATGCATAAACTTGCGGATACCATTTAAGAATGAATGCATAATCTTTGGAACAACACTACTTATGATAACATCATCAATATCTGTTGTTTCAACTTTTGAAGCATTTAGAAAGTTTAAAATCATAAAACCATATTCATCACTCGTGCGTTTCATCTTGGTTGTTAAACGATAGTTTCCAACCAACTTATTTTCTGCATAAATACCAATGGTAATATTTGAGTTTCCGATATCAATAACTACTAACATTATTTTAGACCTTCCTTACGTTTGGATATTTCAAATAAGCGTTTTAGAAGATGTTTTCCTACCTCATATTTACTCATTTTTTCTAGTGCACTTATATTATCTTTTTCAATCATGGTAACTATATTGGTGTCATTTTGAAAACCAGCACCATCCATTCTTAAATTGTTAGCGATAATCATATCACAGTTTTTCTTTTCTAATTTTTCTTTCGCATTTTCTATTAAGTTTTCAGTTTCCATTGCAAATCCACAAATTGTTTGGTTTGGTAATTTGTGTTCGCCTAAATATGCTAAGATATCAGGGTTTTTAACAAAGGTAAGTTCTAACGTATTGCCATGTTTCTTTATTTTGTTATCTGCAACTACTTCAGCGCGATAATCGCCAACAGCAGCAGCTTTGATAATGAAATCAAAGTTTTGATAATTATCTTTTACTGCGTCAAACATCTCTTGTGCACTTCGAATAGAAATAACGTTTACGCCCAATGGTGGCGCTAAGCTAACAGGACCACTAATGAGGGTAACACTTGCTCCCATGTTTTTGGCAGCTCTTGCTATTTCATAACCCATTTTACCAGAAGAGTGATTAGATATAAAACGAACAGGGTCAAGAGACTCTTGCGTAGGACCAGCACTTACCAATACGTGTTTTCCTTCTAAAGTCTTATCTTCTTGAAGGCTATCCATAATGCGTTCCATAATGGTAGAAAGGTTTGCTAACTTTCCTTTACCTTTATCTCCACAAGCGAGAAAACCAACTTCAGGTTCGATGATTTCATAACCCAATTCTTTACATAAGCTTAAATTTTTCTGTGTTACTATATTTTCATACATCCCAGTATTCATTGCAGGACATATAATCTTTTTACACTGAGCGGCTAAGAAAGTCGTTGTTAACATATCATCCGCAATCCCGTGAACTACTTTCGCAATGACATTAGCACTTGCAGGTACTAGTACAAATATATCAGCACGTTGTGCAATTGCAATATGTTTAATACTACGATCTGCTACTTTTTCAAATGTTGAAACCATAACATTATGTTTCGTTAAGGATTCAAATGTTAAAGGAGCAATAAACTCCGTTGCATTCTGTGTCATCAAAACTTCCACATCATAACCTTTTTTGATTAAATCACTAGTAAGTTGAGCTGCTTTAAATGCCGCGATGCCTCCGCTCACTCCTAATACAATCGTCTTTTTCATAAATACCTCACAAGGATGTAATTTTTTCCTGTCTAAGTCGTTTATTATTATAACGCAACATTGCTGTGACCACAACTGTTTAGAAGCTAAAAAAGATAATTTTTTCACAAGTTATTTAAAATTCGGTTAATTTATTATAAATTATTCGCTAAAATGTAATATACTTATAGTAAGAGATATGACAAAGGAGGAGTAATCATATGGAAATTTTAAAGACTTCTTCAATACGTAAACTAGATCAACAAGCCATTCAAACATATCATATAGCAAGCCATGAACTTATGGAACACGCTGCACGCGCTCTTTGTGAATATATGATAGAACACGTGAATCGTAAGACACATGTTTGTATTTTATGTGGACCTGGAAATAACGGGGGAGATGGATTTGCTTTAGCTTACTTAATGATACGTGAGCGTTATGAGCATGTAATTGTATATTGTTGTGAACCATTGGAATTTATGAGTGAGGATGAAAAGATATTTGCACATTTGTGTGTGGAACAAAAAGTACCAATATTGACTACGACAAATATGGACGAATTAAAGAAAGTCTTTCAACTGCAAGATGTATTTGTAGATGGCTTATTTGGGACTGGTTTATCACGTAATATTGAAGGATTTTATGATGGTCTTATTACGTATGTGAATTCTTTACATAAGAAGGTTATTAGTATTGATATTGCGAGTGGAATCCATAGTGACAGTGGAAAAGTTATGAATTGTGCACTGAAGGCAACTACTACTATTACATTTGAATGCATGAAATATGGACAAGTGTTCTACCCAGGTAGTGCATACTGTGGAGAAATAGTTGTAAAACCAATTGGATTAGAAAACTTGTTAGCACGTTGTTTAGATGAAAAAACGAATATAATAGATGATGCTCTTTGCGCACACTTTTTACCAAAACGTGATGCCCATGGAAATAAAGGGAGTTTTGGAAAAGTCTTAATGATTGGTGGGAGTTATGCGATGCCTGGTGCTATTTCTTTGGCTGCAAAAAGTGCATTGCGTAGTGGACTAGGCACCTTAACACTCTGTGTACCAGATGTTATTCATGATTTATTAGCAATGCAAATTCAAGAATGTATGTTTTTATCTGCAAAGAGTTCTGAAGGCTATTACGATGAACACATCATAAACTTAACAAAAGCGCAATTAGCATCATTTGAAGTAGTTAGTATTGGGAATGGTTTAGGTAGAAACAATATAAATGAAGCACTTGTAGAAATGGTACTAGAAAGTGAATGTGATTGTATTGTGGATGGGGATGCTTTATATGAATTAGGAAAAAATATTGATTTATGTAAACGTCATGCGACAACCATTTTAACACCTCATCCTAAAGAAATGAGCTATTTATGTGGTAAAAGCGTCCAAGAAATAACAGCAGACCCTGTGTCAATTGCACTTGAATTTTGTCAGACATATCCTAGTGTTGTACTCGTTTTAAAGGATCAACATACAACAATTTGTTATCGTGACACTTGTTACATGAATATTATTGGTAATGATGCACTTGCGAAAGGCGGCAGTGGAGATGTGCTTTGTGGTATTTTAACAGGCTTATTTGCACAAGGGAAAAATGCTTTAAGGGCAGCTTGTGCTAGTGTGTATGTGCATGCTTTAGCAGCAGATCAACTTTGTAGTGAACAAGATACATACAGCATACTACCTAGTGATATCATTGATAAGTTATCAGATGTATATAAATATATAAAAAGCAAGTAGGTTTTCTCTATGAAGAATGTTAAAAAGTTTCAAAATTTCTTTCCCATATGGACTGAAATTTTGAAACTTTTTTTGCTACTGACTATATTGTTTGTATTTCTCATAATCAATTTTTGATAAAGTAACTTCTACATGAATACCATCCTCTTCATCACTACGATGTAGAACATGGGCATTGTTCATAAGCTTGGAATATATGGATGTTTGCGCATACGGTAGTACAAGTTTACAATGCACTTCATCGTTATGTAATGTTTGATGGATGAATTCTAATAAAGTCGGGATGTTATCACTTTCTTTTGCACTCATATACATACGATTATCTTGTATTTTAGGATAGGTAAATTCAGTTTTATCACATTTGTTAAAAAGAATAATCATCGGAATATGAGAAGCCCCTATTTGTTTTAATGTTTCTTGTGTAACGCGCATATGTTTTTCATACTCACTATCATGTGCATCAACCACCTGCAACAATAAAGAAGCATATTTTACTTCTTCTAATGTAGAATGAAAGGCACTAACTAAATCATGAGGTAAACGACTAACAAAACCTACGGTATCTGATAATAAGAATGACTTTCCAAAAGGAAGTTCAATACTACGAATAGAGGTATCTAAAGTCGCAAATAACATATCTTTTTCTAGTACTTTTTTATCTTCGTCTTGTTCACAATAGGATAGTAACATATTCATAATGGTTGATTTTCCAGCGTTTGTATAACCAACAAGGGATACTAAAGGAAGCGTTGATTTTTCTCTTGCTCGACGTTGAGTGGAACGCGTTGCTTCCACTTCCTTTAAAATACGTTCAACTTCGTGTATCCTAGCTTTTACTCTTCTACGATCAATTTCTAATTGTTTCTCTCCAACCCCTTTATTCTTACCAGAACCACTCTGTCTTCCCAATTGTACATTGGCACCGATAAGTCTAGGTAACAACTTTTTTAAATGTGCACTTTCTATTTGTAAACGAGCAACACTTGTAGTTGCTCTTGATTCAAAGATGGCAAGAATTAATTCACTACGATCCATTACATTAACACCGATAACTTCTTCTAAATTTCTAATTTGTAAAGGTGATAAATCTTGATTGAAGACAATATAATCGATTTTCTTATCTTCTACTGTATCTCTTATTTCTTCACATTTTCCACTTCCTATATAGGTACGAAATGAAATTTTCTTAATGGTTTGTTGTATGGTATAAACAATTTCCATATCACAAGCATTGATTAGTTCTTTAAATTCTTCATTTTCTGCTATTTGTATATCAGTATCTGCTAATACGAGTACAACTTGTTTCATAGGGTACCTCCTTGAAGGCTCTTCTTATAGAGTGTACTACACTTTGCTTTGTTATACTATTGTTTAGAATAATTATTTTGAATAATTTATAATCTTTTGTTTACTTCACTATTACACTAGGTAATAAAAAGCGCACACGTCCTATAGTTAAAGGACATATGCGCTTTATCTTGTAAAACAAATTAGTGGGCTAAGGCTCTATTTATACTTGTGATTTGTTGTAGACGTAAACCACAAATACAACCAAGGACGATACTAAATGTATCACTGATGATAAAAGGAGCTGCACCTAAAGCTATGATTGCTCCCATGTTTTTTTGCATACCCATATAAAAATTAAAAATTCCGTACATGTAGCTACAACCAATAAAATAGATGATAGCTAAACCAAACATACAGATAGGGAATAATTTATAGAAAGAAGACAAGTGATATTTCGTACGTACTATTGAAATAAAACAAGCCGCAATTGGAAATGACAATAAGAAACCAAAAGAAGGTTGTAAAACATAAGAAAGTCCACCACCACTAGCAAATACAGGTAGACCAATCAATCCCATGATAAAATATAAACCATAAGATAATAAGATATGCTTAGGTGTTAACAAGACACCTGCTAAAATGACCACCATCGTTTGTAAGGTAATAGGAATAATACCAATCGGAATGACTAATTTGGAAGCAATTATAAATAAAATAGTAAAAAACGCACATTGCGTCATATCTTTAGTTTTTAACATGATAAGTCCTCACTTTTCTTAGATACGGTTATGATAATAGAACAAGTTTGTTTGAATGTCAAATTAAATTTTTTGAAATGAATGAGAAAATAAAGATGAATTATGTGAAATACTAATTTGAATATCAAACTATTTACTTTTGAAGTTCAAAGTATTATAATGCATTTTGAATTTCCAAGTATTGTATACGAAATTAGTTAGCGAATAGTAATAGAATATCAAATCTAACTAATTTTAACATCTAGTAATTGATACTAAAATACTTGACATCATTTACTAGTAGTGTTAATCTAGTAATGGTT
The DNA here is from genome assembly GCA_036639635.1 of Longicatena sp. Taxonomy (GTDB): domain Bacteria; phylum Bacillota_I; class Bacilli_A; order Erysipelotrichales; family Erysipelotrichaceae; genus JAVWIF01. Next base: position 12,334 of record JAVWIF010000029.1, on the reverse strand, counting down.
ATAAAAATAACAGGAGGAACAAAGATGTTTGAAAAAGTAAAAGCAGTATTAGTAGAAGCAATTAATGTCGACGAAGATATGATTACAATGGAAGCCAATTTAAAGGATGATTTAGGAATTGATTCTTTAGCAGCTGTTGAATTATCATTAGAACTTGAAACAGAATTTGATATCCGTATTGAAGATGAAGAATTAGCTAAATTGATTAGCGTAGCTGATATCGTTACATTATTAGAAAGTAAAAACTAATAAAGAAACCAAGATATCTTGGTTTTTTTTAAATCATGGAGGGTAATTGCATGAATACAGAAAATATAAAAGAAATAATTAAAGTCTTTGAAGATAGTCATTTAGCAAAGATGGAATTAGAAATAGATGATATGAAAATAAAGATGGAAAAACCAAATGGTGTACTAATGCCACAAGAATATGTAGTGAAAGCACCAACAACAGAGACAAAAGAAATAGAAGCGCAACTACCAAAGAGTGGCAATTGGGTAAAAGCCCCAATTGTAGGTACGTATTATGATGCACGTGCTGCTAAGGGGACACCATTTGTTGAAATAGGGAAACATGTTAAAGAAGGAGATGTCCTTTGTATTATCGAAGCAATGAAGGTGATGAATGAAATATATTCACCAATGGATGGAATTATTCAGGAAATCTTAGTGACGAATGAGTCGATGGTGGAGTTTGATCAAGAACTTATGCGTATCGGTGAGGCTCATGATTAAACGTTTATTAATTGCGAATCGTGGCGAAATAGCGGTACGTATTATTCGAACATGTAAAGAGATGAATATTGAAAGTGTTGCCGTGTATTCAACGGCTGATAAAGATGCATTACATGTACAACTTGCCAATTATGCTATTTGTATTGGTGGAGATAAAGCAAGCGAAAGCTATTTAAATATGAAGAATATTTTAAGTGCGGCTTGTATGACAGGCTGTGATGCAATCCATCCAGGTTTTGGGTTTTTAAGTGAAAATGCTAAATTTGCACGTTTGGTAATCCAATGTGGTTTGATATTTGTAGGACCTAATCCCGATGTTATTGAACAAATGGGAGATAAGAATCATGCTCGTCAGAAAATGATGGAAGCGCAAATTCAAGTGATTCCAGGTTCTAAAGATATCTTAGGCAGTGTAAGCGAAGCGAAAGATATGGCAGAAGAAATTGGGTATCCTGTCTTATTAAAGGCTAGTAATGGTGGGGGGGGACGTGGAATGCGTGTTGCCAACAACGTTGATGAAATAGAAGATGCTTATTTGAGTGCAAAAAGTGAGGCGATGGCAAACTTTGGTGATGATGACTTATATATGGAAAAGTTTATTATAGGACCAAAGCATGTGGAAGTGCAGCTATTGGCAGATAAATTTGGAAACGTCGTCCATTTATTTGAACGTGATTGCAGTTGCCAACGCAGAAATCAAAAAGTATTAGAAGAAGCCCCTTGTTATACCTTAGATGAAAATATTCGTGAAGCTATGTTAAGTGATGCCATTAGAGCTTGTAAAAGTGTTGGTTATGATAGTGTTGGTACCATTGAGTTCTTATTAGATGCACGTGGGCAATATTACTTTATGGAAATGAATACACGTATTCAAGTAGAACATACCATATCGGAAGAAATTACAGGAATTGATTTAATTAAACATCAAATAAGAAGTGCTGAAAATATAAAGCTACCATTTACACAAGCAGATATTAAATGTTCAGGACATGCTATTGAATGCCGTATTAATGCTGAAAACATAAAAATGAACTTTGCACCAAGTCCTGGTAGCGTTAAGTTTATTAATTTTCCAGGTGGACGAAAAGTTCGAATAGAAAGTGCTGTATATAATGGATATAAAATACCACCATTCTATGATTCTATGATTGTAAAAGTAATTACACATGCAGATACACGCTTAGAATGTATTAAACGAATGCGTGTAGCATTAGAAGAATTGTTGATTGAAGGAGTAGAAACAAATATTGAATTTCAATATTTATTACTACATGATCGCACATTTGTAAGCGGAAAATATGATACAGGATTTATGGAAACCTTTATAAAGGAGCTAAAAGAAGATGGAACAATTATTTAAGAATCGTAAAAATCGTCTTGATCTCTTTAAGAAAAGAAGAGGTAGCGAGCATCGTGAACCTATTGATACACCAGAAAATGTATATCATCATTGTCCTTCTTGTAAAGAAAGTGTGTTATTTGAAGATTTAATGAAGTCTTATTATGTTTGTCCTAATTGTGGACATCATATGAAGTTAAGTGCACACGAACGTATTCGTCAAATCATCGATGAACATACATTTGTGGAAATGGATAAATATTTAGCATTGAAAAACGAAATTGACTTTCCTGGATATCAAGATAAATTAGCATATCTTCAAAAGAAGACTGGATTATATGAAGCTGTTGTTTGTGGTACTGGTAATATAGGTGGTACAAAAGTCGCGATTGCTATTATGGACTCTAACTTCTTTATGGGAAGTATGGGACAAATCGTTGGTGAAAAAATAACACGTTGTATTGAACATGCGACAAAGAAAAAACTACCGCTTATTATTTTTACAACCAGTGGAGGAGCGCGCATGCAAGAAGGTATTCTTTCTTTAGTACAGATGGCAAAAACGAGTGCTGCTTTAGGAAGACATGCTGCAGCTAACTTACTTTATATATCTTATCTAACCCACCCAACGACAGGTGGCGTATCTGCTAGTTTTGCATTATTAGGAGATGTTGTACTTGCTGAGCCAAAGTGTTTGATTGGGTTTGCTGGAAAACGTGTTATTGCTTCTACCGTAAATGAAGAATTACCAGCAAATTTTCAAACGGCAGAATTTATGTTAGAAAAAGGGTTTATTGATCGCATAGTAGAGCGTAGTGATGCTAAAGAAACACTATGCAAATTATTAGCATTTCATGAAAGGAGAGTTTCATGAACTTATTAGAAAAAGAAGCACAAATTGCAAGTCTAGAAGCAAAATTAGCGAGCGATACACTAGAAGATAAAGAACAAAGAGAAAGCGTATTAGAACAAATAAATGAACTGAAAAAAGAAGCTTATGAGAACTTAGAACCGATGGATATTGTATATCTAGCACGGCATCCTAAAAGACCTAAAGCAATAGATTATATTGAAAGCTTATTTCCTGATTTTATGGAATTACATGGAGATCGATGCTTTCAAGATGATGGGGCACTGCAAGGCGGACTTGCCACATTTCATGGAGAAAGCGTAACAATCTTAGCACAAAGCAAAGGGAAAACATTAGAAGAAAATATGGAACGTAATTTTGGAATGTTACATCCAGAAGGCTATCGAAAAGCATTGCGTTTAGCGTTGCAGGCAGAAAAGTTTAAAAGACCGATTATAACATTAATTGATACCGCAGGAGCCTATCCTGGAAAAGGTGCCGAAGAGCGTGGACAAGCAGAAGCAATTGCCCAATGTTTAGAGACGTTTTCAATGATTAAAACACCGGTTATCGCAATTGTGTTAAGTGAAGGTGGAAGTGGTGGAGCGCTTGCTTTTAGTGTAGCAGATAAAATATTCATGTTAGAAAATGCGGTGTATTCTATCTTATCACCAGAAGGATTTGCTAGTATTTTATGGAAAGATGAAAAACTGGCACCAAAGGCTGCTCGTGTAATGGAACTAACAGCAAAAGATTTAAAGAGAAAAGGGATTATTGATACAATTATTAAAGAACCTATTGGAGGAGCACATGTTTGTTTTGAATATGTATGTGAACAAATTGATGAACTTCTAGTGGAATCTTTAAAAGAATTACACAAGAAAAAAGAAAAAGTGTTATTAGAAGAACGCTATGATAAATTTAGAAAGATGGGACAAAGAGTTGAAACCTTGTAAGATAAAAGGCTTTGGTTATGCCAAAGCGCTTCGTAAAGTCACCAATGAAGAATTATCAGAATATGTTGATACCAACCATGAATGGATTGAAAGTCGTACAGGAATCACTAGTCGATATATATCAGAAGTGGAAAACACGAGTGATTTAGGAACAAGAGCTGCGAATATGGCAATTAAGAACGCTAATATAAATGCTAGTGAAATTGATTTGATTATTACGGCAACGTTTACACCAGATAAAACAACACCATCAACAGCTTGTTTAATCCAAGAAAAGCTAGGGTTAAATGAACAAGCAGTTATGGCATTTGATGTAAATGCCGCTTGTTCTGGTTTCTTATACGCATTACAAGTAGCACATGCAATGCTGGCTTGTGGACAAGCAAAGTGTGCCTTAATTATTGGCGCAGAAGTAATTAGTAAACAATTAGATTGGAATGATCGCAGTACCTGTATTATCTTTGGAGATGGAGCTGGTGCCCTTGTCTTACGACAAGAAGAAACAAGCCATCGATTGTTACATTTTGCGCGTAGTAAAGGCGATAATAAAGGGGTCATTTGTGCAAATGCACCAATGCCGAAAGCCTTGTTTAGTGCCCAAAATCAAGCGCCTTCTTATGTACATATGGAAGGTAGTGCAACCTTCCGCTTTGCACTGCAAGCAATGCAAGAAGCATTAGAATCAGTTTTAGCACAAGCAAATGTACGCGTAGAAGAGATTGATTGGATCGTTCCACATCAAGCCAATAAACGGATTATTTTAAATGTTTGTAAACGGATGTCGATTGATATGGAACATGTGTATATGAATATCCAAGAATATGGAAATACATCAGCGGCAAGTATTCCTTTAGCACTAGGTGAAATGAGTGAAAAAGGTTTACTGAAACCTGGTATGAAAATCTTATTAACAGGATTTGGAGCAGGATTTACTTGGGCAGGCGCCTATTTAGAAATATAAGGAGACTATATGTTAATCAATGAACTATTAGGAATTAAATACCCCATATTTCAAGGGGCTATGGCAAATATAGCAACACCTGAATTTGCAGCATGTGTATCAAATAGTGGTGCTCTTGGTATTATTGCGACAGGAGCTATGGATGAAGTAGCGACAAGAGATGCTATCAGACTTGCTAAAACATTAACCAAGAACCCTTTTGGTGTGAATGTAATGTTAATGAATCCACATGCGAGTGCAATTATGGATGTTATTGTGGAAGAAAAAGTAGCAGTCGTTACGACTGGTGCAGGAAATCCAGGTCCATATATTAGTGCATTAAAGGCAAGTGGATGTAAAATATTTCCAGTAGTAGCAAGTGTTGCTTTAGCAAGACGTTTGGAACACGCTGGTGTTGATGGCATCATTGCTGAAGGAGGAGAAAGTGGTGGACACGTTGGAGAAAGTACAACCATGTCACTTGTACCTCAAGTTGTGAGCGCACTATCAATACCTGTGATAGCAGCTGGTGGAATTGCGAGTGGAAAACAATTAAATGCAGCACTCAGTCTAGGCGCTATTGGCGTACAAATAGGAACTTGTTTATTAGTAAGTGAAGAGTGTCCAATCCATGAAAACTATAAAAAAGCGGTGTTACGTGCGAAAGATATGGATAGTGTGGTAACAGGAAGAAGTGCAGGAGCGCCCGTACGCATTCTTAAAAATCAAATGTCTATCCAATATATGAAGCTAGAACAAAGTAATGCACCTAGAGAAGAATTAGAAAAATTAACACTCGGAGGCTTACGTAAAGCGGTATTTGAAGGTGATGTTCGTCATGGTTCTTTAATGATGGGACAAGTTGCGGGAATGTGCAATGAAATACTACCGTTATCTTCTATTTTAGAAAATATGATAAAGGAAAGTAAGGAAGAAATACAAAATTTAATAATAAAAGTACAAGGGTTAACCAATGAAAAATAGCATCCAATTAGGAAGTAAAACAATGGATATTCCAATTATTCAAGGGGGTATGGGCGTTGGAGTATCCTTATCAAAACTCGCTGGAGCAGTCATGTTAGAAGGCGGTATGGGTGTCATTTCTGCAGCAAATCCAGGGTATGCAAAGCCAAACTTTTGGCAAAATAGTATTGCTTGTAATTGTGAAGCTCTAAAAGAAGAAATACAAAAAGCGAAAGCCATATCACAAGGCAAAGGAATTTGTGGAGTCAATGCAATGGTCGCTGGAAATAATTATGAAACCTATGTTAAAGCAGCGATTGAAAGTGGTGTAGATGCGATTATATCAGGTGCTGGATTACCTATGAATTTACCTTCTATAGAAGGGAGTGAACATGTTCTATTAGCACCTATTGTATCAAGTGCAAAAGCGGCACGTTTAATTCTAAAAAGTTGGGATCGCCATTATCATCGTTGCGCTGATTTTCTAGTTATTGAATCAAGTGAAGCCGGTGGTCACTTAGGCTTTAAAAAAGAAGATTTAATGAATGGAAACGTCCAGAGTTTAGAAGAAATATTAAGTGAAGTATTACCAGAAGTAAAAGTATACGAAGATTTATATCAAAAAAAGATTCCAATATTTGTTGCTGGTGGAATATATAGTGCACAAGATATCGTGAAGTATCAAAGCAAAGGAGCGAGTGGAGTTCAAATAGGAACACGCTTTATCGCAACGTATGAATGTGATGCAAGTGATGCCTTTAAACAAAAAATTATCGAAGCGAAAAAGGAAAGTGTGCAACTTGTTAAAAGTCCAACAGGCTTTCCAGGTAGAGCAATTGTTACTGATTTTATCTTAAAAACACAAGAGACACGCATACCTTCCACGCATTGTATTGCATGTATGAAACCGTGTACGCCATCTACGACCCCTTATTGTATTAGTGAAGCACTGATAAAATCAGTACAAGGTGATGTTGAAAATGGATTGGTATTTGCAGGTAGTAATGCCTATCGAGTAGATAAAATGATGAGTGTTCATGATTTAATTCAAGAATTAATGAATCCAACGAAATAGGAGAAAGATATGAAAATAGCCTTTTTATTTTCTGGTCAGGGTGCACAATATCCTGGGATGGGGAAAGAATTATATGAAAATTATCCATGTGCCAAAGAAATATTTGATAGTGTACATGTTGACTTTGATTTAAAGAAACTTTGTTTTGAAGGACCAACTGAAACATTGAATGATACGCAATATGCACAAGCATGTATCTTTGTCACAAGTGTTGCATGTGCACGCGTATTAAATGAATGTGGTATTTATGCGAATGTAAGTGCGGGTTTAAGTTTAGGTGAATATAGTGCGTTGTCTTATGGTGAAGTATGCAGTGTGAATGATGGGGCAAATATTGTTCGCGCTAGAGGAAAGATTATGGCCGATGCACTACCTTTAGGAACGACTTCCATGGCAGCTGTATTAATGCTAGATGAGAGAAGTATAAAAGACGCATGTAACGAAGTGAGTGCGATTGGAATTTGTGAAATAGCCAACTATAATTGTCCTGGTCAAATTGTAATTACAGGAGAAAACGAAGCATTAAAGGCTTGTTCCCAAAAATGTTTAGAAAAAGGAGCACGTAAAGTAATGCCTTTACAAACAAGTGGAGCATTTCATTCCTCTTTATTAAAAGAAGCAAGTCATCACTTACGTGAAGTACTTACCAATTATGATTTAAAACCTTCAAAGATACCTGTTTATCACAATATAAGCGGAACGATATTAAACGATTCCTATCTTTCCATCTTAAGTAAACAAATAGCTAGTAGTGTGTATTTTGAACAAACCATTAGCAATATGTTAAAGGATGGTGTGGATACATTTATTGAAGTAGGACCTGGCAGTACAATTAGTGGATTTGTTAAAAAATGTACCAAAGGAATGGATGTTAAAATATTACATGTTGAAGATCAGGCAAGTTTAGATGAAACACTCAACAAGTTGAAAGGAAACTAATATGGAAAGAAAAGTAGCATTTATCTCTGGAGCCTCACGAGGTATTGGAGAAGCCATTGCCATAACGTTATCTCATGAATATGATGTTGTCATTAATTATGCAAATAATGAAGCGAGTGCGCAAGGTGTATTGGCAAAATGTAATCCCAATGGAAATCATTCCAAGTTTTGTTGCAATGTAGCGAATAGTGATGATGTAAAAGTCATGATGGAAGAAATTCATAAAAAATATGGACACATTGATGTTGTTGTAAACAATGCGGGAATTACCAAAGATAACTTATTGTTACGTATGAGTGAAGCGGAGTTTGATGATGTTATTTCTATTAATTTAAAAGGAAGTTATAACTGTATTCGTCATGTAGCAAGAATCATGATGAAACAACGCAGCGGTAAAATTATAAATATGGCAAGTGTTGTTGGTATCACTGGAAATATTGGACAAGCGAATTATGCTGCAAGTAAAGGTGGTATCATCGCCATGAGTAAAGCAGTAGCAAAAGAGTTAGCACCTAGAGGAATTTGCGTGAATGCTATAGCACCAGGCTTTATCGATAGCGAAATGACGCAAAAATTAAGTGAAGATGTGAAAACAACGGCACTTTCAAGCATTCCAATGAAACGTTTTGGAAGCGTACAAGATGTAGCAAATGTTGTTAAATTTTTATGTAGTGAAGAAAGTAACTATATGACAGGCCAAGTACTAAGTGTTGACGGCGGGATGGTAATGTAAATGAAAAGAAGAGTTGTAATCAGTGGAATGGGTGTTGTATCACCTATTGGAAATACAATTGATGAAGTATGGCAAAACGTACAAAACAATGTTTGTGGAATTGCTGAAATTACGCACTTTGATGCAAGTGAATATCGTGCAAAGTTAGCGGCAGAAGTAAAAAATCTAGATATGGAGCAATACTTTAGTAAACGTGATTTAAAATTTAATGATCGCTTTACGCAATTTGCACGTATTGCCGCAAAACAAGCATATGAAGATAGTGGACTAGCCAATACAGAATTTGATCATGAACGCTTTGGTGTTCTAATGGGTTCAGGTATTGGTGGAGTAGAAAGTATTGAAACAGCGAATACAACACTAAATGAGCGTGGACCTAGTCGTGTGTCTCCTTATTTTATTCCCATGGCATTGGCCAATTTAGCGCCTGGAAGTGTAGCCATTGATTTACAAGCACATGGTAATGTAAGCTGTGTAGTGAGTGCATGTGCTGCTTCTAGTAATGCAATTGGTGAAGCGTTCCATCGAATTCGTGATGGATATGAAGATGTAATAGCAACTGGAGGAAGTGAGGCAGCAATTACACCTACTTCAATTGCAGGTTTTGCTTCCATGCGTGCACTTCATGAAGGTAGTGACGCAAAGCGTGCTTCCATTCCTTTTGATGCGCAACGTAAAGGTTTTGTTATGGGAGAAGGCGCAGGGGTTTTAATATTAGAAGAACTAGAACATGCCCTTGCTAGAAATGCTAAGATTTATGGAGAAGTTATCGGATATGGAAGTACATGTGATGCCCATCATATCACATCACCTTTAGAAGATGGATCTAGTGCTGCTAAAGCAATGAAACAAGCAATGCTTGATGCCAATTGTAAAACAAGTGATATCGATTATATTAATGCACATGGAACTAGTACACCGTTAAATGATGCAAGCGAAACAAAGGCGATTAAAGTAGCGTTTCAAGAAGATGCTTATAAACCATATGTTTCTTCCACAAAATCGATGAGTGGGCACTTACTAGGTGCAAGTGGAGCATTAGAAGCTATTCTATCTACTTTAGCACTAAAAGAAAGCTTTGTACCTGCTACCATTCATTATCAAGTACGTGATGAAGCATGCGATTTAAACTTAGTAGTCAATGAAGGAATACAAGCTAATATTAAAAAAGCAATGTCAAATTCATTAGGATTTGGTGGACATAATGCATCCTTGATTATTCAGAAATGGGAGGAATAAATCATGTTATATAATAGTAATGAAATTCAAAAAATCATACCTCATCGCTATCCTTTCTTATTGGTAGATCGAATTGAATCAATCGAAGGTAATAAAGTAATTGGAACAAAATGTATCAGTGCAAATGAAATGCAATTTCTAGGACATTTTCCCCAAAAACAGATTATGCCAGGAGTATTGATGTTAGAATCTCTCGCACAGAGTGTAGCAGTCATGTTACTATCAAAAGAAGAAAACAAAGGGAAGATTGGTTTATTTGCTGGTATTAATAAAGCACGTTTTAAACGTATTGTAGTGCCTGGTGATGTACTAAGCTTAGAATGCGTTATAACAAATGAGCGAATGGGTATTGTTTTTGTGAATGCAATTGCACGAGTTGAAAATGAAGTTGCAGTAAGTGCAGAATTAATGTTTGCACTAGATGAAGCCTAAGATAGTAAAAATAAGTAAAATAAGGTATGATAAAGAGGAACAAAGACAGGAGATACAAGTATGATGATAGGAATAGGCTGCGATATAGTTGAGATTGCACGAATTGAGGCAGCACTAAGAAAAGATAGTTTTCTAAATATTTTAACACCAAAGGAAAGAATGCTTTTTGATGCTCTAAAAGGCAAACGTCGTATTGAATTTGTAGCTGGTAGATTTGCTGCAAAAGAGGCTATATATAAAGCAATTCATAAAGAGATAAAGATGGAGTTAAAAGACATTGAAATTTTAAGTGATGCAAGTGGTGCACCTGTTTGTACAATACTTGCCTGTCATGTTGAAATATCCATCGCACATGAAAACACCTATGCGATTGCTTATGCGTTAGCTAGTAAGGACTAAAGAAGATGTTTATATTACGCTGCTTTTATTTCTTATGGTTTATTCCAAGCTCGTTTATAGCAGTTCTTAGAGTACGCTCACAAACATTTGAAGTTCGATATGCGCTTATTGCTAAGTATGCTAAAAAACTCTTACGCGTGTTTCGTGTTACTCTAGAAACGAGCCAAGCAGAAGAGCTACCAACAGATTGTCCAATTCTTTTTATTAGTAATCATCAAAGTGAGTTTGATATGCTGATTCAAATAGCAAGTATTCAAACACCTTATACATTTATATCAAAAATAGAGAATGAAAACATGCCTTATATAGGGAGTGTTTCAAAAACCTTAGAAGTTATTTTCTTTGATCGTGAAGATCGAAGTAGTAGTATTCATATGTTAAGAGAAAGCGCACGGCGCTTAAAGAAAAAAGATAATCTATTAATCTATCCAGAAGGAACACGCTCTAAAGGCGTGGCTATGAATACCATGCAAGCAGGTTCTATTCAACCCGCATACATGGCAAAAGCAACGATTGTTCCAATGGTATTAGTGAACTCCTATGATTATAAAAAAGTAATGATGAAACAAGGAACATTCCAAATGAAACTTTTAAAACCAATCGCATATGAAAGTTATAAATCCTTAAATGCTGAGGAATTAATAGTACAACTACAACAAACAATGCAACAAGAAATAGACAAAAAAAGCTAGTTATCGACAATTGATAACTAGCTATATTTTTTTTATTTCTCGCTAATCTTTTTCATTTGTTGAAGCCCCATGATAATTACACCACCGATAAGGAACCAAAGAATACTGAAGGTTTCAAAGCTTAAAGGTGCCTTTGGAACTTCTAATGTTTGTGGACCCATTACAATGGCATAAAAGGAACCAACCATCATACCAATGATTAAGAAAATCATCGCTGGGCGATATTTTTCTAATGCTACTTTTATTAAACGCACAACACTTACAATACCTGCAATGATACCTAATCCAAATACTATTAAGATAGGTAAATAAGAAAAATCAAAACCCATTAAAGATTTAATTGCAGAAATAATAGGAACATATAAACCAAATATTAACAATAAAGTTGAACCAGAAATACCTGGTAAGACCATCGCACTTATCGCAATCATAGCAGCTACAAATACATAAGCAATAATACCAAAGTCTAATTGTGCTAAGTTAACACTTGTTCCTTGTCCTGAAATAGGATTAAAATAAGTAATACAAGCAACCAATGCAACCCCACCAATAAAAGATAAAACAGTAGCAGCTTTAATTTGCATACATTCTTTTTCTTCTTTAATAACAATGGGAATAGCAAAGATAATAAAACCTAAGAATAATGAACTAATTGCATAGATTTGAGAATCAAAAATACTTGCTAAAATAGATACAGCCATTAAGAAACCAACGATCCAACCACTCATTAATTTAAGTAAGAAGATGAGTGCCTCTTTCTTTGCTTGCATATTTCCTGAAACTAAATCATCCAAAGAACCAATGAATTTATCATAAAAGCCTAACAAGAATGCAACAGTTCCTCCTGAAACACCAGGAACACTATCTGCTAAGGCCATCGCGAACCCGCGTATAAAGTTTAATATAAACATGAAGTAACCTACCTTTCGTATTCTTATCTATTATACTAGAAAAGGATAAAAAACCAACCTTTAAATGTTAATTTTCTGTTAATAAAGGCTTTAATTCATAATTATTTGCAGGAATTGTATTTTATATAGTTG
>JAVWIF010000028.1:0-20469 GCA_036639635.1 Longicatena sp. | reverse complement strand
TTAAAATAGCCTATTTTATAATGAAACTAGAAATTCAATGTGATATAATACCAATATTATGCGAGGAGAATTTAGATGAAAAAAATATTATTATGTGTAGTAGGTTTTATGTTAGTTATGGGAAGTGTCGGCTGTAGTAAAAATGGAGAAGCTAAAAAAGAAGTTTCTGCTAAGAAAGTTGGAATTCATCACATTGAAATTATTGTGAAAGATTATGGAACAATTAAAGCGGAATTAGATGGAGATGTGGCACCTATTACGGTCACTAATTTTATGGATTTAGCAAAAAAAGGTTTCTATGATAACTTGAGTTTCCATCGTATTATTAATGGTTTTATGATTCAAGGAGGAGATCCTAAGGGTAATGGAACTGGTGGAAGTGAAAAAAATATCAAAGGAGAATTTGCTAATAATAATATTAAAAATGATATGAAACATGTACGTGGTGTATTATCAATGGCACGCTCTAAAGATAAAGACAGTGCGAGTTCTCAATTCTTTATTATGCATCAAGATGCACCGCATTTAGATGGTGATTATGCGGCGTTTGGTAAGGTTAGTGAAGGGATGGATGTTGTAGATGCCATCGTTAGTAAAGCAGTTGTAAGTGATGCAAATGGAAGTGTAGCAAAAGAAAATCAACCAGTGATTGAAAGTATTATGGTCATAGATTAATTGAGTTGAATAGTCTGATATAACAAATCAGATATAGAGGAAGTAATACATGAAAAAAATATTATTTATTACAACAGGTGGCACCATTGCTTCAAGTGAAAGTGAAGAAGGTTTAATTCCTTCATTAACGAGTCACGATATTCTTCAATTCTTAGGAAGTACACTACAAGATATTGAAATTGTTTGTGAAGATTTATTAAACCTAGATAGTAGTAATATGCAACCAGAAGAATGGATTTTAATTGCACAACGCATTGATGAAATCCATACAATATATGACGGCATTGTTTTAACACATGGAACAGACACCATGGCATATAGTGCAAGTGCTTTATCTTTTATGTTACGTAATATTAAAATACCAGTCATTATTACAGGATCACAATTACCATTATTGCATCCCTTAAGTGATGGAGTAGATAATATACGTACGGCCTTTGGCGCTGTATTGAGTGATTTAAAAGGAGTCTATATTGCTTTCAATAGAAAGATACTATTAGGTACAAGAGCTGTAAAGGTGCGTACCATGAACTTTGATGCTTTTGAAAGTGTCAATGAAGAATTAGCAGGGGTTGTAGATGCACGTGGTCTTCATCTAAATGAAGAAGTAATCCTAACAGCAACACAAGATTATGCACTAGAGGATATGCTATGCAAAGAAGTATTCTTAATGAAAATAACACCTGGAATGAACCCTGATATCTTTGATGTGTTAGCCCATATGCAATATAAAGGCATTGTGATTGAAGCCTTTGGTGCAGGTGGTATTAACTTTATCCGCCGTGATTTAATAAGTAAACTTGAACAAATGGTATCTTTAGGAATCAGTGTAGTGGTTTGTAGTCAGTGTTTATATGAGAATAGTGATTTTTCTATATATCAAACGGGGCAAAAAGTATTAAAGCACGGTGTTATTCAAGGTTATGACATGACGAGTGAAGCGTGTCTTACCAAACTGATGTGGGCACTTGGTAAAAGTAGTGATCCACGTGTCGTAAAAGAAATATTTGAAACAAATTATGTTCACGAGATTACACTAAAGTAACTTATATACCATCTTGTTCACTTGTTTCAACTTGTGCGAGTGTATGTTTGGCTGTAGAATCCATAACTAAAGCAATTTCATTTAGCATTGTAGATAATAAACTCTTCTCAAAAGGGGGGAGTTTTTCATTTGGTTCGATGGCTATTCCAATCACTGCGTAGATGTGATCTTTTAGACGTACCGCATAATATAATCCTTTAGCTGCCGATAAGGTACTCGTAGAGACACCAGCATTTTTATTATTTTTAAAGACCCATTGCGCTACCGCTTGTTCGTTCATACTCGTATAAATATTCTCTTCTTCTTCACTTAAGTTCTCGTTATATACAATAGGAGCTTGCAGTTTGTTATCTTGTACACTATACATAATAATAGGCTTACCCAATAAACGAAAAAGTTGTTTACAAGATTCACTAGCAACTTCATAAAGAGTATTTGTTGCTTGTAGCTTTTGCGAAGTTTCTAATAATACTTCCGTGCGATGTGCTTGTAAAGCGAGTGCATGTGCTTGCTTTTTTGATTTACGTGTAATGGTATTGGTTATCATAGAAACCAGTAACATGATGGTTAAAGTCATTGGATAAGATCTAGCATAGGCTTCAAAACTAAAGCGAGGTTCAACAAAAAAGAAATTAAAGATGAAGACAATTAATATGGAGGCAACGATACCATATATTTGACTATTGGTAAAAAAAGAAATAAAAAGGACTGCTAATAAATAAATCATAATAACATTGGCTTCGGTATACCCCATAGTATAAAACCAAAGACCAATACAAGTTGCCATGAGCATAAAGGATAGGGTTATCATTGTATCCATAAGATTAAAAATTGAAGGTGTCAGATGATAATTACCTTGTTCATTGTGACCTTCTTTTATGTTTTTATCAGGAATGATATAGATATCTAAGTTAGGTGCTAGATTTGTTAACGTATCAATTAAGGTTGTTTTAGCGAAAAAAGTAGGTTTATGAAAAGAGCGACCAATAACAATTTTACTAATACTTGATATTTTGGCGAATTCACTAATTGCTTCAGCGATGTTTTCACCAAAGATACTCATGATTGTAGCACCTAAACTTCGGGCTAACGCAATATTAGATTCTAGGCGATGATTTTCTTCCTCACTGAGTTTTTCACTATTAGGAGTTTCTACATAAAGTGCCGTGAATTCACCATGAAAAGCTTTTGCTAAACGTGATGCTGTTCGAATGACTTTCGCATTAGAAGGAGAAGGGGATAGACAAAGCATAATATGTTCTTTTGTAAAGCCTTTGGTTGTAATACTAGCGATTTTGTTAACACGATCTGCACAACGCCTTAAAGCAATTTCACGTAAGGCAATTAAATTATCTTGGATAAAGAAGTTGTTTAAAGCACGTGTTGCTTGATTTTTTTTATAGATTTTTCCTTGTTTTAAACGTTCTAATAAATCAGCAGGTTCAATGTCAACGAGTTCTACTTGGTCTGCATCATCAAAGATTTTATCAGGAACACGTTCATTTACCATGATTTTTGTAATACTTGCGACGACATCTTGTAAGCTTTCTAGATGTTGGACATTGAGTGTTGTATATACATCGATACCCGCGTGTAGAACTTCTTGTATATCTGCATAGCGTTTTTGATGACGACTCCCTTGGACATTGGTATGAGCAAGTTCATCAATAAGTACGAGTTGAGGTTTCCTTATAAGGACAGCATCAACATCAAACTCATGTAGTTGAATATCTTTATAATGAATTAGTCTAGGAGGGATGCTTTCTAATCCGTTGATAAGCGTAATTGTTTCTACACGAGGATGTGGCTCAATATAACCCGCGACTACATCAATTCCGGCTTTTTGTTTTATGTGTGCAGCTTCTAACATAGCATACGTTTTTCCTACACCAGCACAATATCCAAAGAATATTTTAAGCTTTCCTTTTTGAATTTCTTCCATGTTAAGTGGTTCCTCATTTCTGTTTATTTATTGTAAACGCATTCATAAGTTAAGGAGTTATGAACTACGCCTATTGTACTATAAAGAAGGCGTAAAGAACGTATCTCTTAACGTTTTCTTCACACATAGTAGTCCCTTATTTACAGCACCTTCACAAACCTTATGTTATGATTTCACCACTTTACAAGAAAAAAAGGAAGTGAAGAACATGTTACTAGATTTTGCAATGGTGATTACATTAGTTGCGGGTTTTGGAATTGTGCAACTATTCGCACATTGGTGCGAGAAACAGAGATAGAAATAAAGGGAGGACAAAACAATGTGGTTGTTAGGAATATTGATTTTAGCTGTAATGGTATATCTCGTATATGCCTTACTTAATCCAGAGAAATTTTAAGGGAAGGGAAGTAGAAAAAGATGGTCCAAATAGTATGTGTATTCGTTCTGTTTTTGATATTTGTAATTCCTATGGGGAATTATACGTATCATGTCGCAACAAATAAAAAGACGTTTGGCGATCCATTGTTTGATCGCGTTGATAACTTATTATATAAAGTTTTACGAATTGATAAAAGCAACATGAGTTTTAAAAAATACGTTGCAACTTTATTACTTGTAAATGGAGTGATGGTTTTTGTAGGTTATTTTATTGTACGATTACAGTCCATTGGATTATTTAATCCAAATGGTGTAACAGGAATGGAACAGACCTTATCGTATAATACAATTATTTCGTTTATGACCAATACGAACTTACAGCATTATGCAGGAGAGTCACAACTTTCCTATTTATCGCAAATGCTTGTTATTATCTTTATGATGTTTACATCAGCTGCTACAGGTTACAGTGCTTGTATGGCAATGATTAGAGGCTTATGTGGCAAAGAATTAGGAAACTATTATGTGGATATGACACGTTGTATTACCCGTATTTTATTGCCAATATCTTTCTTTGCTGGATTGTTTCTTGTATCACAAGGAGTACCACAAACATTACAGGGAAATATTAGTGTTGAAACAATCGAAGGAAAATTTCAAGATATTGCGCAAGGACCGATTGCGGCTCTTGAATCAATTAAACATTTAGGAACGAATGGAGGAGGCTTTCTAGGAGCGAATTCATCAACACCATTAGAGAATCCAACCATTCTTTCTAATATTGCGGAAATGTTATTAATGATGATGATCCCAGCTTCTTGTGTGATTGTGTTTGGTCGTATGGTACATGAAAAGGTACAAGAAAAAAGTAACCATGTTAAGCAAGTAGTCTTTGGATCACAAGGAAGAACGATTTTTATTGCGATGTCTATCTTATTTCTTATAGGATTAGGCGTATGTTATTACGCTGAATTACAAGGAAATCCAATCTTAAAAGAGTTAGGTATTTCACAAAGTATGGGAAGTATGGAAGGCAAAGAAATGCGCTTTGGAGTTGCCCAATCTTCTTTGTTTACAACAATTACGACTTCATTTACAACAGGAAGTGTAAACAATATGCATGATACACTAACTCCTTTAGGAGGCTGCGTTCCCTTACTGCTAATGATGTTAAATGTGGTCTTTGGAGGCGCTGGAGTAGGACTTATGAACATGTTGATTTATGCGATGTTAGCCGTCTTTATTTGTGGATTAATGATAGGACGAACACCAGAGTATTTAGGTAAAAAAATAGAAGGCAAAGAAATGAAACTTATTGCCTTAAGTATTATTGTGCATCCTTTATTAATCTTGGGCTTTAGTGCTTTAGCACTAGTGTGTAATGGAGGATTAGACGCTATTACAAATCCATCCTTTCATGGATTGAGCCAAGTACTATATGAATTTTCATCATCAGCTGCCAACAATGGTTCAGGATTTGAAGGGCTACTAGATAACAATGCTTTTTGGAATATAACTTGTGGACTAGTGATGTTTTTTGGAAGATATATCGCGATTGTTATTCAATTGGCAGTTGCGCATTCCTTACTAAAGAAACATTATGTTAATGAAACAATCGGTACTTTAAAAACCGATACGATGACATTTAGTTTGACGCTTGTTATGGTTGTTATCATTATTGCGGCCTTAACATTTTTACCAGCTTTAGCACTCGGACCTATTGCAGAACATCTAACATTGTGGACATAGGAGGAAACGTGATATGAGTAGAAAAGAACAGAAAAGTAAATTTATAACCAAAGAGATATTGGCATCCTCATTGCGTGGGAGTGTTGTTAAATTAAATCCTCGTTATATGATGAAAAATCCAGTGATGTTTGTTGTAGAAATAGGATTCTTTATCTCCTTTGTACTAATAGTATTTCCTCATGTATTTGGAGATAGCGGAAATAATCTAAGAATTTATAATGGCATAGTTGCTAGCATCTTATTGTTAACAATCCTATTCGCAAACTTTGCGGAAAGTGTTGCTGAAGGGCGAGGAAAAGCCCAAGCAGCTTCTTTAAAGAAAACAAAAAAGGATACATTAGCTAGACTACTAGATGAAAGTGGAAATGAAACAATGATTTCTGCTAATGAATTAAAAAAGGGCGATATCGTCCTTGTAAAAGTAGGCGAATTAATACCTAATGATGGAGAAATTATCGAAGGGATTGCTTCTATTGATGAGTCAGCAATCACTGGAGAATCAGCACCTGTACTCAAAGAGAGTGGAGGAGATTTTGCAAGTGTAACAGGGGGTACTACTGTTGTATCAGATTGGATTAAAATTCGCATTACGAGTGAGCCAGGTCAATCGTTTTTAGATAAAATGATAGCTTTGGTAGAAGGCGCTACACGTCAAAAAACACCTAATGAAATCGCATTAAATACATTACTTGTTTGTTTGACTATTATTTTCTTGATTGTCATTGTTACCTTATATCCAATGGCTAATTATACAGGTGTAGATATTGCTATATCAACTCTTGTAGCACTTAGTGTATGTTTGATACCAACGACGATTGGAGGATTATTAAGTGCTATAGGAATTGCGGGTATGGATCGAGTGACACGCTTTAATGTAATTGCCATGTCTGGAAAAGCAGTAGAAGCGTGTGGAGATGTAGATACGATGATTCTTGATAAGACAGGAACCATTACGTATGGAAATCGCTTAGCAGCAAGTTTTATTCACGTACAAGGAATTCTTGAAGAAGATTTGATTAAATATGCATTACTTAGTTCATTAAAAGATGATACGCCAGAGGGAAAGTCGATTGTTGAATTGGCTAGAAAAGCTGATGTTGTAATAGAACAACAATCTTTAGGTGCCTGTGAATTCATTGAATTTAGTGCACAAACTAGAATGAGTGGCATTGATATTTTAGAAACTTCACAAGTTATTCGAAAAGGAGCTAGTGATGCGATTGTGAGCTATGTTAAGGGCTTGAAAGGACATATCCCATCTGATTTAGAAGAACGTGTAAATGAAGTTAGTAAGCTAGGTGGTACACCACTTGTAGTGTGTGCAGGTAATGTAATATATGGAGTTATCTATTTAAAAGATACAGTAAAACCAGGGCTTGTAGAGCGCTTTGCTCGTTTACGTGAGATTGGTATTAAAACAATTATGTGTACAGGAGATAATCCACTAACTGCAGCAACGATTGCTGCAGAAGCAGGGGTGGATGGCTATATTGCTCAATGTAAACCTGAAGATAAAATTGAAGCTATTAAAAAAGAACAAGCACAAGGTAAAATTGTCGCCATGAGTGGCGATGGTACCAATGATGCACCTGCGCTTGCACAAGCTGATATTGGTCTTGCTATGAATAGTGGAACAAGTTCAGCAAAGGAAGCAGCCAATATGGTCGATTTAGATAGCGACCCAACCAAAATATTAGAAGTTGTAGAAATAGGAAAACAATTATTAATTACGAGAGGATCACTTACAACCTTTAGTATTGCCAATGATATAGCAAAGTATTTTGCAATTATACCAGCGATGTTTAGTGTAGCAATACCACAAATGAACATCTTAAACATTATGCAACTAGCAACACCTTATACGGCAATTATATCCGCACTTATCTTTAATGCTTTGATTATTCCTTGCTTAATACCACTTGCTATGCGTGGTGTAAAATATAGACCAATGAGTGCTAGTAAGATGCTAGGAAGAAATATGATGATCTATGGATTAGGTGGTATTATCTGTCCTTTTATCGGAATTAAAATAATTGATATCCTAATTGCGCCTTTATTGGCAATGCTTGGATTTTAGAAAGGAAACATTATGAAAAAATATTTAAAGACATTACGTAGTGCATGTTTTTTTTCAATTGGTATGTTATTACTCTGTGGACTTGTTTATCCTTTAGCATTAACAACTTTTTCGCAAGTCCTTTTCCATGATAAAGCAAATGGTTCTATTATAAAAGCGAATGGAAAAGCGATTGGATCAAGTATTGTTGGACAAGACTTTAGTGATGCACGTTTATTTAAATGTCGTCCAAGTGCCTATCATTATAATACGTATACGAAACAGGAAAAAGAAGAGGGAACTTATGCAGGTATTGCAAGTGGATCTAATAACTATGCACCAACAAACCCAGAACTTGCCAAACGTGTAGAAAAAGATATAGAAGCATTTTTAAAAGCCAATCCAAAGATTCATAAAAGTGAAATACCAACAGACTTATTAAGTGCATCAAGTTCTGGCTTAGACCCTCATATATCGCCAGCTAGTGCAAGTGTTCAAGTAAGTGCTATAGCACAAGCAAGTGGACTAAGTGAAGCAAAACTAAATGCGATTATTAAAAGTAATACTAGTGAAAAATTACTTGGTATCTTTGGTGAAACAACAGTAAATGTTTTAGGTTGTAATTTAGAAATAGCAAAATTAATTGGGTTGATTAAGTAGCGTAGTATATTCGTATCATTTAGTTATTGATAATATATGTTCTAGTAATATTAATGAGTTGACAAAGCATTGATATAATGTTAGGATACCAATAGGTGATAGCATGATAAAGAATAAAGAAATACCATTGTTTCAGTGCCCACGTTGGGAACAACTACCAGATATGGAATTATATATGGATCAGGTAGTAACACTTTTAAACGAGTATTTAAAACCGTTCAAAACAAACGGACAAGATAAAATAGTGACAAGTACCATGATTAATAACTATGTAAAAAATGGAATTGTGACACCTCCAGTTAAGAAAAAATACACACGCAGTCATGTTGCTTATTTAATCGTTGTTTGTATTTTGAAAACAGTTTATCGAATGGAAGAAATCAGTGGCTTAATTCGTGTTCAAATCAATCAATATCCAATTGAACAAGCATACAACTATTTTTGTGCAGAGTTAGAGAGCTGTTTAAAGTGTATATTTCAACATAAAAAGGTGCATCATGTGCCAAGTGAAGATGAAGGTAGTTTAGTCGTTGATTTGATACGTAATACAATTCAATCGATTGCTTATACTGTATACGTGCGTTATGAATTAGATTTACATGAAGCAATACAAGAGAGTGAAAAGCCACAATCCTAACAAGGGTTGTGGCTTTTCAGCATTATACATTTAATGCTTTTCGATATTGTTGTGGAGAACATAGTGTTTGCCGCTTAAATGCTTGGGTGAAATAGGATTGAGAAGAAAAGCCTAAAATACTAGCTATATCTTTACTCCGTAAGTTCGTAGTTTCTAATAACACTTTCGCTTCACAAATACGACGCTCAAGTAAGTAATTAATAGGAGAAATCCCTTTGTACTTTTTGAAGGCATGAACTAGGTAAAACTTGTTCATATAGGTAATGTCACTCAACTTTTCTAGATTAATTTCTTCTTTAAAATGTTCGTTAATATAATTTTCAATTAGGATACATTCTTTTTTATCGTTCTTTTTAGTAGTTGTTACTTCTAATGAAGTATTGGTACGACGAATCATATTAATAATCAAAATCTCTAGCAAGTCTTGCAGCATAGTTTCACTATGTTCCTCTTTATTCTTGATTTCAGATAGTAATGATTTAAGATAAAACAAGATTTCATGTTTGTAGTTGTAATAA
The DNA here is from genome assembly GCA_036639635.1 of Longicatena sp. GTDB lineage: Bacteria > Bacillota_I > Bacilli_A > Erysipelotrichales > Erysipelotrichaceae > JAVWIF01. Next base: position 10,809 of record JAVWIF010000028.1, on the reverse strand, counting down.
TTATGAATACTATAATCATTTTGTAAGGTATTGTTTTTTTCGTTAATAAAAGAAAGACCTTCTATTCCTAATACCATATATTCTAACGGTTGTTCATCTTTACTAGTTTCAGTATGTAAAACAAGGGGATTAATAATAATCAAATCATCTTCTTTAATGTTAAGGAATGTGTCTTGGATAAAGAATTGACCAGAACCTTTAATTACATAGAACAGCTCTGTAAACCCATGGGTATGGGGTGTGGAATGCCAATTGCTATCATAGCGACTATGGGTTACATAAAGTAACTTTTTATACATTTTTAAGTTTGTGTTTTGCATGGGGGCTCCTCTGCTATATATGCATAATTTAAGTATATTGCAAAAAACAAAAGAAAGCAATATATATAAAAGAAATAGCAATAAATAACTTGTAACCGCTTTTATATTCCCTTATACTGTGACTATGATAAATTTCTATGAAGGAGGAATTTGAATGAAAAAGATGGTAGCATTGGGGCTTTGCTCCTTACTAGCAATGGGCGCTTTAGCCGGATGTAGTACAACATCAAAATCAGATAGTAAAGTTTTAAAGATTTCTGGACTTGATGGTGGTTACAAACAAGAAGGATGGAAAAAAGTAGTTGCAGCATTTGAAAAGAAAGAGGGAGCGAAAGTTGAACTTCGTCTTGAAAAGAAAATCGCCGATACATTACGTAGTGAAGTAACAGCAGGTAAAGTACCAGACTTGATTTACTTATCTGTAGGAGCAGAAGGTGGATTTACTGATACGATGGTATCAGAAAAAAGCTTAGAGGATATTAGTGGTGTTCTAGACCAAAAAGTATTAGGTGAAGATACATTAGTAAAAGATAAATTAATTCCTGGAGTTGTCAATGGATTTAATACAAAACCTTATGGTGATGGTAAATTATACTTAGCACCAATTAACTATGGACCTTGTGGATTATTCTATGATGCAAACTTATTAAAAACAAAGGGTTGGGAAGTTCCAACAACTTGGGATGAAATGTGGGCATTAGGAGACAAAGCGAAAGCTGAAGGTATTGCTTTATTCACATACCCAACAACTGGATACTTTGATGCATTCTTCTCAGCTTTATTAAATGAAACAGTAGGACCTGAAACATACGAAAAATTAATGTCTTATGATGTAGCTGCTTGGAAATTACCAGAAGTTAAAAAAGCATTTGAAATCGTTGGTAAATTAGCAGAATACACAGAAGGAACAACAGTTGCTAATGCAAATGGAGACAACTTCAAAAAGAACCAACAACTAGTATTAGATGACAAAGCAATCTTTATTCCAAACGGAACTTGGTTACCAGGAGAAATGAAAGATGCTCCAAGAGCTAAAGGATTCGAATGGGGATTCAGTGCATTACCAAAAGTAGATGCTAAAGGTGATGCTTATGCAACAACATTTACAGAACAAGTATTTGTTCCAAAAGATTCTAAAAACAAAGAATTAGCTAAAAAATTCATTACATTCCTTTACAGTGATGAAGCAACAAAATTATTCTATGAAAACGGTGGTGCCGTAATGCCAACGAAAAACGCTTCAAAATTTATTAAAGAAGATGACCAAAACAAATTATTCTATACAATTTACGACAAAGGTGCAAAAGCCGATACAGCAGGATTTAAAGTTATGAAAAACATCGTTGAAGGTGTAAACGTAGCAGATGCTAATAAAGGTGTATTATATGCAACAGTAAACTCTGTAGTTAATAAAGAAAAAACAGTTGATCAATGGTATAATGATACAGTAAGTGCTGTTCAGAAAATCGCTGACGCAAACAAATAAAGCTTTATAAATGAACAAGGGATAATAGCGATGGAAAATATTCCATCGCTATTTCTAAGAAAGGAGCTAAGAAATGAATCGACATAAATCAAAACGCTTATTCTTAATTGGGTGTTTAACACCAGCGTTTATATTATTTGCGCTTTTTATGATTTATCCTACGATTAGTGTGTTTACCATGTCGACATTTAAGTGGGGTGGAATTTCAGCAAACAAGACATTTGTTGGGTTTCATAACTTCTCGTTATTGATGCAAGATATGAATTTTATTAGAGCGTTACAAAACACCATCTTTATTATTGCAATTGTGACGATTATAACGATGAGTTTAGCAATTGTATTTGCTTCAATTTTAGTGAGAGAAAAATTAAAAGGACAAAACTTATTTCGAATCATATTCTATATTCCAAATATATTATCGGTAGTTGTTATTTCATCTATCTTTAGTGCGATATATGATCCTTCAAAGACAGGACTAATTAATAGTATGTTGAGTCTTATCAATGGGGGTGGAGATACGATTAAGTTTTTAGGAGATCAAGGCATTGTGTTATACGCGGTTGTGGGGGCTATGATTTGGCAAGCAATTGGATATTATATGGTCATGTATATGGCGAGTATGTCAACAATACCAGAACATTTATATGAAGCAGCTTCTTTAGAAGGGGCGGGGAAAGTACGTCAATTCTTCTCCATTACCTTACCAATGATTTGGGAGAATATACGAACAACACTTACTTTCTTTGTGATTTCCACAATCAATCTATCCTTCCTATTTGTAAAAGTTATGACCAATGGAGGACCTGATGGAGCAAGTGAAACGGTATTAAGTTATATGTATCAACAAGCTTATAATAATTCAAGCTTTGGATATGCCATGGCAATAGGAACTGTTGTCTTTATCCTATCCTTTGGTTTATCATGGGCAATTAATAAAGTCACACAACGTGATTCTATTGAAGTGTAGGAGAAGACATATGAAAAACAAGAAAAAGAAACCTATTTCCTTATATAAAATTTTTACTTATGTAGCTCTTATTACTTTAGCAATTAGTATTATCGTGCCTGTATCTTGGGTCTTTATAGCATCTATTAAAACCAATAGTGAGTTTTATGGGAGTCCTTGGTCATTTCCACAAGGATTTGCGTTTTCTAACTTTGTAGAAGCTTGGAATACCGCTAAAATGGGAGAATTCTTTATGAATTCTGTAATTGTTACAGTAACTGCTTTAGTGATTCTATTAGTTGTAGCTTTACCAGCTTCTTATGCATTGGCACGTTTTAATTTTAAAGGGAAGAAATTCTTTAATGTGATGATGATGGCAGGATTGTTTATTAATGTAAACTATATTGTTGTGCCCATCTTCTTAATGCTGAATGGATGGGATAAGATGTTAGGACAATTTTCATTGACTTTCTTTATGAATAATCGAATGATATTGGCATTAATTTATGCAGCTACGGCAATTCCTTTTACCGTATACTTATTAAGTAGTTACTTTAAAACATTACCAAAAGCATATGAAGAAGCAGCTGAAATTGATGGATGTGGACACTTTAAAACGATGGTTAAAATCATGTTTCCGATGGCGAAGCCTAGTATTGTTACTGTTATTTTATTTAACTTTTTAGCATTTTGGAATGAGTATATCATTGCCTTAACATTGATACAATCAGAAGGTGCTAAGACACTTCCTGTAGGATTATTAAACTTAATGGCAACACAAAAAGCTGCAACGAACTATGGACCAATGTATGCAGGACTTGTTATCGTTATGCTACCAACATTAATCTTATATATACTTGTACAAAAGAAGTTAACCCAAGGTATGACCATGGGTGGATTAAAGGACTAGGAGGGAGCTTTTATGGATAATAGAAACAAGATTATTTTATTAGCACTCCTCTTTGTTGGAAGTGTTGGTCTTATTTGTTTTGGACAACTGCATGTAGGATATGGATATTTAGGACTTCAAGTATTAGGATTAATAGGAATATTGTTTGTTATGTATTGTTATAACAAACAATACAAGTAGGAGGATACAATGGCAACTTTATCGTTAAAGCATTTAGATAAAATATATGATAATAAGGTACAAGCAGTATTTGATTTTAATTTGGAGATAGAAGATAAAGAATTTATCGTATTTGTAGGACCTTCTGGATGTGGTAAATCAACAACTTTGCGAATGATTGCAGGGCTTGAAGATATTAGTAGTGGAGAATTATATATTAATGATAAATTAATGAATGATATTGCTCCTAAAGATCGTGATATTGCAATGGTGTTTCAATCTTATGCATTATATCCACATATGAGTGTCTATGATAATATGGCATTTGGATTAAAAATTAAAAAGACACCGAAAGATGAAATTGATCGCCGTGTAAGAGAAGCTGCAAAAAGTTTGGAAATTGAAGAATATTTAGATCGTAAACCAAAAGCATTATCTGGAGGGCAAAGACAACGTGTTGCTTTAGGACGTGCTATTGTTAGAAATGCAAAAGTATTCTTAATGGATGAACCATTAAGTAACTTAGATGCTAAACTACGTGTACAAATGCGCTCAGAAATTATTAGATTACATGAACGTATTGAAGCAACAACGGTTTACGTTACACATGACCAAACAGAAGCGATGACAATGGCTTCACGTATTGTTGTTATGCGCAATGGATATATCCAACAAATAGGCGCACCAAAAGAAATCTATCAAAATCCAATTAATAAATTTGTAGCAGGGTTTATTGGAGCACCAGCAACAAACTTCTTAGAAGGTATTTATCAAAATAAAACGTTTGTTATTGGAGATTTAACAATGCAACTTCCAGAAATGTTCCATAAAGAATTAGAACCTTACGAAGGTAAAAAAGTGACGCTAGGAATACGACCAGAAGACTTACATGGAGAAGGTATTGTGGAAGAAACATATCCTAGTGCAACATTTGATTTTTTAGTGGAAGTAAATGAATTATTAGGACATGAATTTATTCTTCATGGAAAACTTCATGAATTTGAGATACAAGCCAAAGTATCTGCACGTTTAGATGTGAAAGCTCATGAGCATATTTCATTAACGATGGATTTAAGTAAAGCTCATTTCTTTGATATTGATAGTGAAAATAGAATTATTTAGGAATATTTATGAACGAACTTATTGAAACACTAGTTTCATATGCAATTACACATCATCTAATGTATGAAAGCGATGCGATTTATGCACGTAATAGAATATTAGCTTTATTAAAGATTGAAACCTTTATTCCTAATGGAATCCTTGTTCCTTTTACTTATGTGGATGAACTCTTAGCTCCACTTTGTAAATATGCTATTGAGGCTAATATCATAGAAGACACACAACGCAGTAAAGATGCATTTGATAGTGCAATCATGGATTGTTTATGTAAACGTCCTTCACAGCTAATTAAAGAGCTATTAGAACTAAAAGAAAGTGATGTACAAAAGTGTAGTGATACCTTTTATGCTTTTTGTGAAGATAGTAATTATATTAGAAAAGAACGAATTGCTAAAAATATAAATTATCAAAGGTTTACAAAATATGGAGTATTTGATATTACCATTAATTGTTCTAAACCAGAAAAAGATCCTCGAGATATTGCCAAACAAAAAACAATACAATCAAGTACTTATCCAACCTGTGTATTATGTAAGGAAAATGAAGGGTATTATGGTCATGATGCTTGTGATGGGCGAAGTAATATTCGTTTACTTCCCATAAAACTAGCACGTGAAGACTGGTACTTTCAGTATTCCCCTTATGTGTATTATAACGAACATTGTATTGTACTAAGTGGAAGGCATACTCCAATGAAAACAGAGCAAAAAACATTTGCTAGACTGTTGTCTTTTGTAGAACAATTTCCACACTATTTTCTAGGGTCTAATGCTGATTTACCAATTGTTGGTGGTTCTATTTTAAGTCATGATCACTATCAAGGTGGAAACTATACGTTTGCTATGGAGAATGCCTCAATAGTAAAAACATATCCTTGTTTTGAGACACAAGGTGTGAGTGCTGCTAAACTATATTGGCCTCTTAGTGTATTACGTTTATCTTCTACTAATAAGATAGCATTAGAGCAAGCTTGCGAACTAGTTCGTAAGACATGGTCAACCTATAGTGATGCAACAAATGATATAATGGCGTACACAACACAACCTCATAATACGCTTTCTTGTATTGCTAGAAAGAAAAAAGACAACTATGAAATAGATTTAGTATTACGTAATAATCGTCAAAGTGAAGAGTATCCTTTAGGTATTTTTCATCCACATGATAATATTCATCATATCAAAAAAGAAAATATTGGAATTATTGAAGTGAATGGCTTAGCGGTTTTACCAGCACGTTTAAAAGAAGAAATAAAGTGGATGGAAGCATACTTATTAAATAATGATACGACGCACGATTTACAAGAGCATCAGAATTGGCTAAACACATTACAAATTAAATATAATTTTACACAAGAAAATATACAAAATATTTTATATCAAGAAATAGCCAATGTCTTTGTGGAAGGCTTAGAACATTGTGGTGTATTTAAATTAGATGAAAAAGGAAGTCAAGGATTTGATCGATTTATTCAAGAAGTAGTAAAATACAAGGAGGAAAAAGCATAATGGCAACGCAAAAAGGAAGAGTTACCATACCAACAGATGTCGATGTAATTGAAGAAACAATTGATATTATTGGAAAATGGAAAGCTGATGCTATTCGTGACTGTGATGGAACGGATATGCCTGAAGAAATGAAACAATTAGATATTAAACAATATGCAACGTATTATACAACTAGAAAAGATAATGCTTGGGCAAAAGCAAATAGCGATGAAATACAACAAATGTATCTAATGAGTGAATTTGTGAGCGCAACACAAAACCAATTACGTATTTCTATTATGTCAGATTATTATCAAGAACAATTAATGCCGAATACGAAAGATGATATCCATCGTTGGTGGGAAGTATATGATCGTACTACGCAACAAGTCATAGATAAATGGGAATACGATGAAGCAACAAAAGAAGTTATTATTTTAGAAGCAATTCCTTTTCATGCCTACACGGTTAGCTTTTTAGCCTTTGTAATTTGGGATCCTGTACACATGTACAACTCTTTAACAAACGATTGGCAAGATGAAGAACACCAAATGACATTTGATATTCGCCAACCTAAAACAAAAGAATATGTAAAAGAAAAACTAAGACGTTTTCTAAAAGAACGAGAAGATGTTGATGTTATTCGTTTTACGACATTCTTTCATCAATTCACACTAACTTTTAATGAATTAGCAAAAGAGAAATTTGTCGATTGGTTTGGTTATAGTGCTTCTGTATCTCCTTATATACTTGAACAATTTGAACAAGAAGTAGGATATAAATTTCGTCCTGAGTTTATCATCAATAAAGGATTTCATAATAATACTTTTTGTATTCCTACAAAAGAATTTAAAGACTTTATTGAATTTCAACAACGTGAAGTTTGTGCATTAGCAAAAGAATTAGTTGATATTGTTCATGCTGCAAATAAAGAAGCAATGATGTTTTTAGGTGATCATTGGATTGGTACAGAACCTTTTGGTAAATATTTTAAAACCATAGGATTAGATGCTGTTGTAGGTAGTGTGGGAAATGGTACAACACTACGTTTAATAAGTGATATAGAAGGTGTAAACTACACCGAAGGTAGATTCTTACCATATTTCTTTCCAGATACCTTCCATGAAGGTGGAGACCCACTAAGCGAAGCAAAAGAGAATTGGGTAACGGCAAGAAGAGCCATCTTACGTAAACCATTAGATCGCATTGGGTATGGCGGATATTTAAAATTAACATTAGATTTTCCTGAATTTATCGATTATGTAAGCGAGGTTTGTGATGAATTTAGAGAATTATATGATCATGTGAATAACCAGACACCACATACTTTAAAAAAAGTAGCAATCTTAAATTGTTGGGGGGAATTACGTCGTTGGGGAACACATATGGTTGCTCATGCTCTTTGGAGTAAACAAACATATTCATATAGTGGTGTATTAGAAGCTTTAAGTGGAATGCCATTTGATGTTGCATTTATTAGTTTTGATGATGTACGTAAAGATTCAACTATCTTAGATAACATTGATGTTGTTATTAATGTGGGTGATGCCGATACTGCATTTAGTGGTGGAAAAGAATTCGATGAAACAATTATTAGTACCTTGCGTCGCTATGTCTATAATGGTGGTGGCTTTATCGGAGTTGGAGAACCAAGTGCAAATGCCACTGGAGGAAAATTCTTTACTTTATACGATGTGTTAGGCGTTGATGAAGAATTAGGCTTTACGTTAAGTCATGATAAATATAATTGGGAAGAAAAAGAACACTTTATTTCTGAACAATTAACAAGTAATGAATTTGGAGAAGAAATAAAAAATGTGTATGCTTTAAAAGGTACGCAAGTAATACGTCAAAAAGATTTAAATGTAAATTTAGCAGTGAATGAATATGGTGAAGGAAGAAGTGTATATATGAATGGATTACCATTCACTTTTGAAAATTCTCGTTTACTATATCGAAGTATCTTTTATGCAAGCCATCACGAATTTGATATGTACTGTTGGTATGCAGATAATTACAACGTAGAAGTGAATTACTATCCTTCTACTAACAGTTATTGTGTGGTAAATAACACCTATGAAAAGCAATGTAGTATTGTGTATCGTGGAGATAAAACTTCCTTTGAAGTGTGTTTACAAGCCTGTGAAATTAAATGGTATTCATATAATGCAGAGTAAAATGATTGGTAGGCTCCTTTTTCCTACCAATCATTTTTTTTAAATAACCGTTCACCTTGTATTTACCTAATTCAATGTATATAATATGAGTAGGAAATACGATACAAAGAAAGGAAAACAATCGAACATGAATTATAAAACCGTAGGGGAAATGGCTTTACAATGGAAAGTGAGTGTACGTAGCGTTCAAATGTGGGCAAAACAAGGCAAATTAGTAGGCATTCAAAAAATAGGTAGAGATTGGATGATACCTGAAAACTGTATTGCGCCAAATATGAAAGATAAAGCACCTGTAGTATCTTTACAACCAACGAAATACATTGCTATGCCATTAATGAATGGATCTTTTAAGCTAGGTGAAGCGAACGATTATATCAACGCATTAAAAGATGAAGAAAGCAAGATTTTAGCAACTTCAGAATTCCATTACTTTTCAGGAAATCCAATATTAGCTAATGAAAGTTCACGTTTATTATTGAACAGTGAACACTTCATGATTCGTTTGTCTGCTTTATTAGTTAATTGCTTTTCTAACATTGGACTAGGGAACTTAAACGAAGTACGAAAAGACTTTACCCAAATAAAAAAAGAAATAAAGATAGGAACTTCTACAATAAATATCGAAGAAAAAGCATTGTGTGCTTTTGTAGGCAGTATGACAGAAATACTGTTACACAATGCAAACGATGCTTCTATTCGTCTAGAAAGCCATGCAAAACACTTACCAGAAGGGATGAAATTGTTCTCTTATTATGCATTGGCACATTTTTACTATTTACAAGGAGACTATAGTAGAGCCTTAGGAATTTCAGAAACAGGATTATCCATGATGCATGAAGTATATCCAATACCGATGATTTATTTAAACTTAATAGCAGCCATGTCGAATATGAATCTAAAACAAAGTGTCCAAGGAAAAACATATTTTCGTGAAGCTTGGAACTTAGCAAAACAGGATACTTTCTATCAACCATTTGCTGAGCATCACGGTTTATTAGAAGGATTAATCGAAGTTATGTTAAAAAAATCGCAACCAAATGCCTATAAAAAAATTATTGACATTACCTATTCATTTAGTGATGGATGGCGTATAATACACAATCACCAAACGCAAGATTCCGTAACAAGCGTTTTATCAACAACCGAATTTACCATCGCCATGTTAGCTTCTAAAAAATGGACAAATGAACAAATAGCAGAACATATGAACCTATCAACAAGTACCATTAAAACGTATATCTCACATATTTATGAAAAACTAGAAATTATAAATCGTAAAGAACTGAAGAAATATATGTTAAAATAATTATTAATCGAAAACATCTTTCTGAAAATAAGAGGATGTTTTTTGTTTAAATATATGTAAAACGATATATCAGTTTAATGGTTTTTCGTTATGACGAAATCGTTTTATATAATTTATTTATCATAAAGTAAGAAAAAAAACGAAATTACATCATTTCCGTAGAGTTTAATGTGTTATAATGAACCTAATAAAAGAATCTGTCTTTCATTAATACAGGTTTATATAATTTTAGTCTAAACTTATTGACCTTTATTTCACTAAAAAGACTGATTACTTTTAAGCATTTTTATCGTATACTTTGATTATTCAATAGGAGGAATAAGTATGAAGAAAAGAATCAGTAAAGTAATACTTGCTACAGCACTACTCTTTGGTAGTGTCGCAACAAACATTAAAGCATCAGAAAAAGTTGATTTTGTAGCAATTGGCGACAGCATCACAACAGGATATGGACTACCTGGTTATACAGCAAATCCACCATATGCTGAAGATAGCTTTGTTGAAGTTTTAAAGGAAACCAAGTCATTTAATACAACAAACATGGGTAAGGATGGAATTACTTCAGAAATGCTTATACAAGGATTTCAATTGATGTCAGGACCACAAAAAACAATTATCCAAGAAGCTGATGTCATTTCTGTTACTATTGGAGGAAATGATTTGTTAAGTAGATTTATGGGAGATATAGCGACAAAATTAGGCATTGACCCTAGAGACACAGCTGCAATTATTACAGTTCTTAGTAAGCCAGATTTGAAACAAAGTGTAATTATTGGAATGGTTTTAAATGACATCAAAAATGATCTTCCAAATATGGTACAAACTTTTAGTACTAATTTGAATACTATTATTCAAAATATTAAGGCAATAAATCCAGATGGAAAAATTATTGTTCAAAC
>JAVWIF010000027.1:0-22618 GCA_036639635.1 Longicatena sp. | reverse complement strand
TTCTCTTTAATTTGCCTCTTCCTGCTTTTATGTAAAAGTTTTCATACCAATTTATACCCTTTCGTTGTATAATGATAAGCATGAATTAAGGTGATAGAATTGAAAGTAACACAAAACAAAAAAAATAGAGGATTAATGACAGAAGGCGTTATTTGGAAAGAACTTTTATGGTTTTCTTTCCCTTTGTTGTTGGGAAACTTATTTCAACAAATGTACAATGCTGTCGATTCCATTGTCGTTGGGCAATATTTAGGTGCACAAGCATTGGCATCCGTTGGTTCTAGTGCTCCTGTCATTAACTTACTTGTTAGTTTTTTTATGGGTTTAAGTGTTGGTGCGGGTGTTATTATTTCTCGCTATTTTGGTGCTCGTCAAAAAGAAAACTTGCAAGATGCAATCCATACTTCTATTGCATTAACCTTTGTTGCTGGTATTATTATGACCTTTGTCGGCGTATTGTTATCTCCGCTTGTCTTAGAGTGGGTTGGTGTACCAAGTAATGTTATGGATAATTCTGTACTATATTTAAGAATCTACTTCTTAGGTGTCTTATCTGTAATGATTTATAATATGGGAAGTGGAATTCTTCGTGCTGTTGGCGATTCTAAAAACCCTTTATATTTCCTCATCATATCTTCACTTACTAATGTAGCATTAGATTTATTATTTGTTATTGTCTTTAAGATGGGAATTGCAGGTGTTGGTTGGGCAACACTTATCTCACAAACAATTAGTGCCGTTCTAATTATAATCCTCCTTGTTCGTACAAAGGAAGATTACAAGTTAACGCTTAAACTCATAAAGTTCCATCCTATTATGTTGCGTGAAATCGTTCGTATAGGCTTACCAAGTGGTATTCAAAATGCGATTGTATCATTCTCTAACGTAATTGTTCAAAGCAATATTAATGCTTTTGGTAGCCTTGCTATGGCAGGCTGTGGTTCTTATACAAAGATTGATGGTTTTGCGATTCTTCCTGTTATGAGTTTCTCCATGGCGCTTACTACATTTACTGGTCAGAACATGGGAGCACGTAAATTTGATCGTGTAAAAAAAGGAGCCAAAACAGGTATTCTAATGTCTATCATTACTATCGTATGTATCTCTATTTTATTGCTTGTCTTAGGTCCTCAAATATTATCCATCTTCTCTAGCGACCAACGAGTGATTGACTACGGCTTATATATGATGCGTGTACTTGCGCCATTCTATATTTTCCTCGCTATCTCTCATGCCTTTAACGGTATTATTCGTGGTGCAGGCATCACCACAGTACCAATGATTGTAATGGTTACTTGTTGGTGTGGATTACGTATGGCTTGGATATTAACAACTGTCCCTATCTTCCATGATATTGGTGTCGTCTTTATGGGATGGCCAATCACTTGGATAGCTAGTTCCATCTGGTTATTTATCTATTATCGAAAAGGTACATGGTTGACTAAGAATATGTAAAAGATGAGCGTTTTCTTCGCTCATCTTTTTTTATAAACCTTGTTTTTTTATAGCATTCTCAATATTAACAGCAAATTTCCTCTTATTTCCACAAGCATAATTATCAAAATATGTATTTGTTATTAAGTGATTTATTTGAGCATCTTTTCAGAAATGTCTATAATTCTCTTTACTTGAAAAATAAATGATGTAACCACCAAAATGTGCAACTTTTTACATTTGCATTTAATTATATATTAGATATTTTATCATTATTGGAATGGTTACTACTGAAAACAGCGTAGTTACAAAAACTCCAATTGATGCCACTTCTGTGTTTCCTTCGTATTCGGCGGATAACATAACAATCATTGATCCTGCTGGTAATGTACTTGTAACAATAACAAGTTCTTTAAGAAAATTTTCTATTGGCAACAATCCAACAACAACATATGCAAAAATTGGCATTCCAACTAGTTTTATTAATGATAGCACATATATTTTTTTCTTCATAAATATTTTTTTAAATGGAATTAATGCCAAACTTGATCCTATTACAATCATACTAAGAGGAATGGTTGCTTCACCAACCATGGATAATAATTCAACAAAAGGTGTTGGAATATGTAATTCAGCAAAATAAATGATTATAGCTAATAATGAACTAATAATTCCAGTAGAAATAAAATTATGAAAATCGATTTTTTTATAATTATCTTTTTTTCCTTTTTGAATTAAGAACACTCCATAAGAGTATATTAAAATATTAAATGGCATATGTAATACAGAAAATACAAACACAGAAAATTCTCCATACATTACCCTCAATATGGGATATCCAATAAACGCAGTATTATTAAATATAATGAGCAATTCAAAAACCGATCTTTCTTTGGTTTCTAAGTGAAACAGTGCTATTATAATTTTTGAAATAATTATTAGAACTACATATAGTATAATCCCAATAAGCAAGGCACTCCAAATCAAATTTTTATCACTATTCCCTTGCCTCGAGCATACAGAGCTCAATATTAATGCTGGTGATAAAACACTAACAACCAACCCTGATAATCTACGATTGCTATTTTTGTCAAGACTCCCTTTTTTCATAAGTCCATAACCTAACAAAATTAATGTGAACATTTTTGACATTGTAATAAATATAGCTTCAATATTCATATTTTCTCTCAACAACCTTTACACGATTCGTTTTTTCTGACACAAATATTACTGATATCTCATTATTATTGTTTCATTTGCCACAGCTTCTGTAACCGGCATAATTTCAAAGCCTTTTGAATTTCCTTTGCTTGTAACAACACACATTGTAATATCACTAAAGCCTTCTTTTTGTAAATCATCTTTTTCGAATTCAATTAATGTTTGTCCACAAGAAACACAATCATCTATTTGAACCAATGTAGTAAAAATTTTCTGTTTAATATTCACAGTATCTAAGCCAACATGTATAAGTAACTCTAATCCATTATCTAGTGTAATACCAACAGCATGTTGTGATGTTGGTATTATAGCTGTTACAATACCCTCGCATGGAGATAATATTTTATTATCTTTCGGATAAATCGCAATTCCATCACCCATCATTTTTTTTGAAAACACTTCATCAGGTACTTTAGTAATTGAGATAACAGTTCCTGTTGCATATGATTTTATATATTTTTCTTTTTTCTTAAATAATTTCATTATTTTTCTTTCTCCTTTTTTTATTTTAAACTATGCTATAATTGATACGTTTATGACAAACTACAACGAAAGAGGACTACTATGATTACTTTACATTTAGATAATGATATTATCCAAAGCCTTAACAAAAGCGAACTTATAATATTAAATTATGTATACGAACATCTAGAAGAAATTTTATCTATCAGTATACACGATTTTTCAAAGCAAATATCTTATTCCACCGCAACCATTCTTAGATTCTGTAAAAAGCTTGGATATTCAGGTTTTGCTGAATTAAAATTTGCACTTAAGCAAGAGACAAGTCAAACAAAAGAAATGCCAAGCAAAGTAAATACTACAAAAAATATACTTTCTAACTTGTATAACGATATCGAAAGTACTGCAGCTATGATTCAAGAAACAAGCCTCAAATCCACTATCGACATTTTATCAAGTAATCGCCCTATTCATCTTTTCAATAGTGGTGGATTAACTGGAATTCAAATTAATTATTTTGAAAAGCTTTTATTGTCAATTGGTCGACAAAGAGTTTACGAATACAGTGCCTCTCAATTAGTAGAACATATTGTCCGTCACCTGAGTTCTGAAGATACTCTGGTAGTTATTAGTTCAAGAGGCGATTATGCACCAACTGCAAGACTTGTTAAGTTAGCATTAATGAATGGTGTAACAATTATTGCGATTACACCTTATACAAAAAACAGCATTGCAAATCTCGCTACCATTAATTTTCGCTTTTTTTCAAATCAACGAGAAAATGAAGGTGCCGAATATACTTCAAGATTGCCTATATTTTACATTATTGATTTAATTATTAAAAGTTATCTTAAAACCATTAAACTTAAGGAGGAATCTATATGATACCAATTTTAGAAAAAGCCCAGCGTTTACCTTTGACATCAATTGAGCAAGATATTCTCTCTTTTTTTAAAAATCACACATCATCAATTCCCTATATGAATTTAATTGATATTAGTAAGCCATTATACATATCAAATGCAACAGTCGTTAGGTTTTGCAAAAAACTAAATATCGCTGGATTTAATGAATTTAAATATGTAGTAAACAAAGAATTAAAAGACCTAAACACAATAAATCAGCTTGATTATCAAATGATTATCGAACATCCTTTAGCTTTATTTAAAGATAATATTGATTCTTTGGATTTTGATGATGTAGAAAAAGTCATTGATATCTTATGTAGTAATATTCCATTGTATATTCACGGAAGAAGCCTAAGTTTTATTGCTGCTCAATATCTGCAATGCAACCTAACTTCATTAGATCGCCCATGTATCTTAATTAATGGATTACACCTATTACGCAGTATTTCATCTAATCTATCTGTAAAATCAGCAATCGTCATTATTAGTGCACATGGTGAATACGATATATATAGTGAACCAATTTTAAATGCTAAAAAAAGCAATGCTTTTATAATTTTAATTACAAGTAATCAAAAGAGTAGTTTAATAAAACTATGTGATATCATACTTTATAGTAGTGATAAAAATGAAGTATATAATAATATTGATATTAATTCTCGATTAGGCGTACTTACTATTACGCAAATTCTTATTGAATTAACACATTTACAATATAGTCCACTTGATGGCATTATACACTTTTAATGTAAATAGCAGTGCAACTAATGTCGCACTGCTATTTTAGTATTTCATTACTTCTCTCACAGAATTTGCAACTTGTTCAACTTGTGGTCCATAAATCACTTGTATATGAGTATCGCTTGGTTTAACAATCCCCATACATCCAGTTTTCTTTAATAAACTCTCGTCTATTTGTGCCATATTTTTAATATCCACTCTCAATCTAGAAATACAATTATTCACTGTTATGATATTATCTAAACCCCCTAACCCTTCAATTACTTTCAATGCCCTTGTCTGTTCTTTATCAGATATACTATTGACTGAATCGTTTTCTTCTTCATCATCCGCAACATCTACAGATAAATTTTTCTTTTTAAAATACCATTTAAAGACATAGAAATATATCACTGCATATACTGGTCCAACAATCAAAATCCAGTACCAATTAGACCCTGGTTGTAAAACTCCCCATATAATTAAATCAATCACTCCACCACCAGTATTTCCAACAATAACTCCTAATGCTGACATCAGTAAGAAAGAAATTCCGCCCATAAAAGCATGGAACAAAAACAATGGTGGCGCAATAAACATAAAAACAAATTCTAATGGTTCTGTAATTCCAGAAATTACACTTGCTGCAACCCCAGCTATTAATAATGCTTTTACTTTTGTTTTCTTATCTTTTGGGCTTGTTTTATAAATTGCTAAAGCCGCTGCTGGTAATCCAAACATCATAAATGGCATTTTCCCTTGTCCTAAAAATTGTGTGAAAGGTTGCATTTGGGCAATATCTACTTTATCAAAGAACTGTAGAAAAATATTCAAACATCCTTCAACACCATTATAAACTCCACCAACTGCTGTAGTTCTAAAAACACCATTTAAAACGTGGTGTAACCCTGTAGGTATTAACAATCGCTCTAAAAACCCAAAACTGAATACTCCCAATAACCCTGATGTTGCAATTGTATTTCCTAACAAAGTAATTCCCTCTGATACTGGAGTCCAAATAATTGGTGCGAACTGCCCTAATACAGCCATAACCAAAATCACTATAATCGCTACAAACCTCTTGCCTCCATAAAATGCAATTGCAACTGGAAATGAAATTTTGTGATATTTATTGTGTAATGAGGCCACAACAACTCCCGTCAAAATCCCAGCAACTGCACCCATATCAACAGTTTTAATCCCTAATATCATTGATATCTTTAATGTATCAAAATTCATTGCTCCTGAAGCTATCATACAGCTAGCGCTAACTAAGAATGTATAATACCCAATAAATCCAGCAAATGCTGCGATTTCTTTATCTTCCCTCGCCATTCCAAAAGAAATCGAAATTGCAAACAGTACTGGAATCAAAGTAAATACAATCCCAGATATTTTATTTAAAGTGCTAATCAAGTAGAATACTACAGGTTGTGCAAGAAATGGTGCAACTTCAACAATCTGCGTTTTCATCAGAGCTGCAGTTAATCCAAGAATAATACCACATGCAGCTAATGCAGCGATGGGCATCATAAGACTTCTACCTAATGCCGAGAAGAAATCCATTATTTTATTTTTTTTCATTATATTACTCCCTTTTATTATTTATAATGATCTAACAACATTTATTTTAGTTCAGGCCACATACCTTTATTTGCTTCAATTAGTGCATCCAATACTATACGTGCCTTTTTGCCATCATTAATCAACCGATTTAATGTAAATGCCTCCAATGCCTTTTGATAAGAATTTTCGAAGTATGCATCAACAATTAATTTTTCTGAAGACACTTGATTCACCAATAACCCTAAGTAAAATTGAGGTATATTTCCTACTCGTAATGGACGCGGACCATTTACACCTAGTTCACACACGACTTCAACCATTGCATCATCTTGCATATTATTAATGGCACCATTATTTTCAACAATTAAAATATGATGGTTATTTTTATTAAATGCAATTGCTTCAGCTACTTTTATCATCATTTCTGCATGTGCATCGCTAATGTCATCAAACTTATCCCCTATTTTCCCTTCGCTCACTATCTTTCTGCATTCTCCAAAAACACGTTTTTCGCGACCTGCCATAACTTCATCAGCACGTGTAAAGTCTGAATTCAAATGTCTTGCTTTATAATCTGGATATAAATAGTATTGATCATATGTATTAGGTAAAAATTCAGGAAAATCATTCATAATAGTTTCAACCATTCCATATGTATCTAACCAAGATTGATCTCTTTGTTCAGCATCTTGTGGAAGGAATCCATTCTTTTTTATTAATTCTTTTAATTTTGGAAGTAAATCTTCTCCAGTTTTTTTATCGTACATATGTTTAAACCAACCATAATGATTAAGCCCAAAATATATAGGATCCAAGTTCTCCCAATCACACCCTAGAATACGACTACATGATCTAACAACATTTTCAGGTTGATCACAAATATTTAATAGTTTTTTATCCTCTGGAAATTCTCTTCTTAATGCTTCTGCAACAATTGCTGCTGGATTGGAATAATTCAAAATCCATGCTTCTGGCGAATACTTACGAATATCATGTACCGCTTTTATCATATCTACACAAGAACGTAATCCATATGCCATACCACCAGCACCGCATGTTTCTTGCCCAATAAGTCCCATGCTTAAAGGAATATGTTCATCCTTTGCTCTCATTGGAAGTCCACCTGAACGCATTTGCATAAATATGAAATCCATTTCGTCATATGCTTTTTCAATATCTGTAGTATATGAGAAGTCTAATTCAGGAAATCTCTCTTGAAAAAGAATCTTTCCAAACTCTCCAATTGGTTCTTGGCGTTCTGCGTCTATATCAAACAAAACAAGTTTTTTAATAGGAAATTCCCTTTTTAGTCTTACAAATGACTTTAAAAACCCTAAGGTAAAAGTACTACCTCCACCAACAATACAAACACTATAATTTTTCATTTTTAATATTCTCCATTTCTTATTTTTAAAATTTTTATTTTTACTTTGAGAGGCCTCTCTGAAGTACATTCAAAATATATCATAAATAAAAGCCAATGAATATAGCACCAAACGTTTCTGCTTGTAATCCCTTACATTGTCATTTGTAACAATGTATGTTACTGTTTTCTTTCTTAATATTTTTTATTTACAATTTTTGTTTGGCGAATAAAAAGACGATATTTCTACACTACTGTACTTATATCGTTCTTTAACTAACATATTATATTTTTACTCCATTTCATTTTTAATAAAAAAAATGGATGATATTCTCTGTACTTTCGTACCCTCCGTCATCCTCGGGAAATTCACATACACTTGGGTGATATTCTCTGTGCTTACGCACCCTCCGTCATCCTCGGGAAAAACTAATGTAATTAGATATCTCTATCTATCCTAATAGTATCATTCACCTATACTGTTGTCAATGGCATAAACTGTATTTTTTAATCCCTCATTCTATCTTATGCTCTTGTTATTTTTACTCTACTATTTTCCTTCTAAATCTTCGATCGTTGTTACCTTACTATTTTCATAACTTCCTTCTACTTCTTTTACTTTTACACCACTACACAACTCAACAATCTGTGCATCATCAGTTGCGACTATGTTATCTTGCAACGCTTTTTGATAACTGCTTATAATAAGTTTTGTTTTAAACGCTTGTGGTGTTTGCGCTTGTCTTAAACAACTTCGCTCAAATGTCTGTACTATATAACCGTCCTTCACTTCTTTAATAGTGTCTTTTACATTCACACATAATAAACAAGCATCTTCTGTTTTTAATGTTGCAATGATACGATCAATGCAGTCAAGAGACAACCAAGGCCGTGCACCATCATGAACTAAAACATAATCTTCACGTACTTCTTGTAACCCATTATAAACTGATTGTTGGCGTGTATTACCACCTATCACAAATGTAATTGCATCATCTTGGCATAATGTTTTAAATGTTTCAATATCCTCACTACTAGTAACTACTACAAGTTGGCGACAACGCATGTCTTGCTTAAAGTTATCTATGGTTTGCTCGAGTATTGTTTTACCATTTTTAAATTTATATAAAACTTTATTATAACCTAGTCCTACTCTTGTCCCACTACCTGCTGCTACAATCAATGCTGTATAGTTCATATGTTTACACTCCTACTTTTTTCTTATATTCTAACACACTTCCTTTTCTCATCCTATATTATGAAGGATTATTTTCATAAATAAATACAAGTATGTTACAATACAGGTAATAAGGAAAGAAGGATTTTATGCAGATTACAAGAAGAAAAAAACTATTTGAAATATTACCAGATAATTCTATCACGTTATTCTTTAGCGGAAAAGCACCATATAAAGTAGGTGATGAAAAATATACATTTAGCGTGGATCGTAATTTTTATTATCTTACTCAATTAGATAAAGAGAATATGGTACTTGCTCTTATAAAAACAAATCAGACAACAAGCGAATTATTGTTTATGGAACGCTACGATGAAGAGGAAGCAAAATGGATAGGTGGTAGATTGTCACCAGAGGCGGCTAGTGAAATAAGTGGGATTGATGCTATCTATTGGGCAGAAGAATTACTGGCAACTATTGGTGAACAAATAGCACGCTATTTAAATCGTTCTACTTCTCTTGATGTTTACGCTGATTTTACGAAACAAGAACCTTACCAAAGTGATAATGAAGCAACGCTCTTTACTCGTGAATTATTAAAACAATATCCTTATATCGAATTAAAGAATGTTGCGCCGCTTATTACAAGCTTACGATTAATAAAAGATGCAGATGAAATTAAAAATCTAGAGAAAGCTATTCAAATCACAAATAAAGGAATTTTAAATATGTTAGCAAATGCACAAGCTGGAATGAGTGAAAATCAATTAGAAGCCTATTTCGACTTTGTATTAAAAACAAACGGCTGTTCACATTCTTTCCCTTCCATTGTGGCAGGTGCTAAAAATGCTAGCATTCTTCATTATAGCGACAACAATCAAAAAGTAAAAGATCGTTCATTGGTTCTTTGTGATTTAGGTGCAGCTTATGAATATATGAATGGTGATATTAGTCGCACATTTCCTATTAATGGTACCTTCACAAAAAGACAAAAAGAAATCTATTCTGTTGTTTTAGCAGCAAATAAATATATTATGAGTCTTGTAAAACCAGGAATTACCCTACGTGAACTAAACAATCAATTAATAGCATTCTATGAAGTGGAATGTAAAAAAATTGGGCTATTAAAACATGGCAAAACAATTGATGATTATTACTGGCATGGTGTTTCTCATATGTTAGGATTAGAAACACATGATGTTTCCTTATCTAATTATGAACTAGAAGAAGGAAATGTATTTACAATTGAACCAGGATTATATATTGAGGAAGAATCTATTGGAATAAGAATAGAAGACAATGTATTAGTCACAAAAGATGGTTGTATTAATCTATCAGCAGATATCATCAAAGAGGTATCTGAGATAGAAGCCTTTATGGCTGAACATAAATAAGGAGGAGGATTCACCTAATGAAAAACTTTATTAAAGAGTTTAAAGAATTTGTCTGTCGAGGAAATGTAGTTGATTTAGCAGTTGCCGTAATTATTGGTGGCGCTTTTCAAAAAATCATCGCTTCTTTAGTCAACGATATCATTATGCCCCTTGTTACATTATGTACAGGAGGTATTAACTTCACAGATTGGTTCATTGCATTTAATGGAAACACGTATGCAACTTTAGCGGAAGCTCAAAAAGCAGGTGCAGCGACCTTGAATTATGGAACTTTCTTAACTTCTGTTATCAATTTTATCATTATGGCTTTTGTTATCTTTATGATGATTAAGCTAATGAACAAGTTCGCTCGCAAAAATGTGGAGGAAGCAGTTGTTCCCAACACAACTAAAATATGTCCTTTCTGTAAAAGTGAAATTGATAAAGATGCAACTCGTTGTCCACATTGTACTTCCCCATTAGAATAAAAAAAATCAGGAACCTTATGAAGAGGATTCCTGATTTTTTTTATTTGTTTTTACGATGTTGAATACGATAAGAGAATTCCATCTGGATATTGTTTGGCAAAATCTTTGTCAAATAATAAGACGTTTTCATAAGTGCTCCTGGAATAATTAAAAGTTTTTTCATGAACATTCCAGAAATTGCTTGGTTTGCTACATCTTCACTTTTTTTGCCATTCATTAGAAAGTTAACATTTGCTACATTATTAAATTCTGTTTGTACAGGACCAGGACAAAGAATAGAGATAGATACATTGCTCCGTCTTTTTTTTAATTCTTTAGATATTGCCATTGATAAACGAAGGACATAGCTTTTTGTTGCATAATACGTCGCCATTAAAGGACCTGGTAAAAAAGCTGCACTTGAAGCAACATTCAAAATATAACCATCGTCTTTTTTTACAAAGTCTTTTAAGAATAACTTTGTTAGAATATGTACTGCTTGAATATTTGTCTTAATCATCTGTAAATCCTTATCTAAACTCGTTTTCTTAAATTCTCCAAAATCTCCAAATCCTGCATTGTTAATTAAGATGTTAATATTATCATCTTTTACTCTTTGATAAAGAGCGAAACAGTTTTCTTTTTCTGAAATATCAACACAGAATATTTCTACATGTACTGGCAATGCTTCTTTAAGCTGTTGTAATCGTTCTCCTCTACGAGCGACTAAAACTAAATCAACGCCCATGTTTGCTAATACGATTGCCATATCTCTTCCGATACCGCTGCTAGCTCCAGTAATAAGTGCTTTCATCTGCCTTATCTCCCTTCTATATAATGTATGGTAATACAAGTGTTGCCAATCCTAAAAATAAGAAAAATCCCATAACATCTGTAACTGTGGTTACAAATACTGCGCTTGCTAAAGCTGGATCAATATGCATTTTTTCTAGTATGACTGGGATAAAATATCCAGCTAGGTTTGCTAGTATCATATTTAGCAACATGGCAACTCCTGTTACGATTCCAAAAATTGGATTGCTTTCCATCAGCATTGCACCTATGGCAACAATTGCACCAATTACAATTCCACTAAATATTCCTACAACAAATTCTTTCATCAATATTTTAAAGGCATTTTCTTTTGTTAAGTCTCCTAGAGAAATACCTCGTACTACAATAGTCAATGTTTGCGTTCCAGCATTACCACCCATTCCTGTAATGATTGGCATCACTGTAGCAAGAGCTACTGCTTTCGCAATCGTATCTTGAAAAGCATTCACCACTGCAGCTGCTAGTACTGCGGTAAATAAGTTCACAACTAACCAAGGAATACGACTTCTAAATGAATCACAAATATTAGAATCTACACGTTCTTCTCTATTAACCCCACCTAAATGGTGGATATCTTCGGTGTTTTCATCCTGAATTACATTAATAATATCATCAAATTCAACGATTCCTAACATATGGTTTTCTTCATCGACAACAGGCATTAAAATAAATCCATATTTTTCAAATACATGAGCAACTTCTTCTTGATCATCGCTATATAATACTGATTTAACATTTGGATTGGTAATATCCATCATTGGCGTATCAAATGTGCTCGTTACGATATCTCGTAATGATACAACACCTTTTAAAGTATCTTCTTGATCGACCACATATAAATAATAACTTGTTTCACTGTCTGTATGTTTTTGGAGAAAGTTCAGGGTTTCTTTAACGGTATTCTTCGCATAAATACGAATAAACTCCGTTGTCATGATACCTCCAGCACTTTCACTTTCAAATGTCATTAACTTCCGTACATCTGCTTGATCTTCTAAATCCATCTTGCCCAAAACATCTTGTGCTTCTTCTTCTTCTAGTTCGCCAAGTAAATCGGTAATCTCATCACTCGACATTTCATCTAAGATACGTTTCTGACGCGCTTCTGAAAACATTTGTAGCAGTTCATACTTTTCTTCATCGTCTTCTTCTTCAACGATATCAGCTAATACCTCATCTGGTAATCTATTTAAAATGGCTTTTGAATCTTCTTTATGTTCATGTAATAAATCTAATATATCGGCAGGATGAATCGTATCAATAGTATCTTGAATATCCTGATTTGAACCATGTAAAAACAAGTCCAATAAATTATCTTCTGTTATTGTTCTTTTCATTATGAATATTCTCCTATTTTTCGGAGGTTATTTACCAAGACGACGGTGGTAAATGATCCTCTTGTGATTCTTCCAACATTTGTTTCATCGCATTAGGTCTCATTTTTTACCACCACTCTTTCTATTGCTCATTGTAGCATATTTCTAATTAAAAGCCTATAGATAACAATTGTTTAGCTTTATTAAATTTTCTTAAACATTGCTAAAAAAGTGAATGTATTTTACACCTTCACGATTTTTCTTTTTAGCTTCTTTGTCGCTTCTTCTAATGTTGTCGTAGTTTCTATCGCTTCTAAAATAGCACTCTCTTCCATTGTTTTATTCCATTTTTTTAACGTTTCTTTCACAACATTTATCTTTTCTTGAGCATCTAAATCTTTGAATATAAAAACCTCATCAAAAATATTCATAAATTCTTTTCCTAATATTTTATTTATTTGATGCGTTGAAGAGAACTCTTCTTGAAAATGATAACTATGATGTTTTTCTAATGGAAAATTCCCACTCATAACCACAATGCTGTGTCTCAAATCTACCTTCCCCATATCACGCTCAATATACCCTTTTTCAATCGCTGTTTTTAAGAATTGTAACACGCTCATACTTGCCATATGCAAGTTCGTAATGGATACAACAGAATACGGATTTCTTCTCAGTTTTGTTAAATTATGCTCTAGATTTTTTTCTAATAAGCTCAAATCTATTTCAATCATTTCGTCTTGATTAAAATAGATTTGATTGAATTTATGCAGTAAGGTTTTTTTACCAACCCCAACATTACCTAAAAATAACCATACACCCAAAGGGCGGTTGGTCACAACACCTTGTTCAATCCATGCTAGTTGTCCTATCAGCTTGTTAATAACCTCTGTTTGTCCAACCATACTTCCTTGTAGTTCTTCTTGTAAAGCATGCACGCGATTCTTTGAAGAAATTGGAATATTTGTAAGACGTTCTATTACTTCTTTAACAATCTCTTCATTGACTAATTTTTGATGTTTTTCCTTTGTTCGTACACAAGCTAAATCTAAAACATCAATTGCTTTATCAGGAAATTTTCTTCCTGGCATATAATAATCACAGTACATAACAATTTTTTCTATCATCTCTTCTTTCATCATTACTTGATGAAATTCTTCATATTCTTTAATTTTTGCTTTCATCATTGCTATCGTTTCTTCTTTTTTTGGCTCTTTGATCATAACTACTTGAAAACGACGCTCTAATGCACGATCTTTTTCGATATATTTTTCATATTCTTCAATAGTAGTCGCTCCAATACATTTGATAACGCCTCTTGCTAAATATGGTTTTAATACACTTGACACATCAATCGAACCTTCTGATTTTCCTGCCCCAATCATTTGATGAATTTCATCAATAAATAAAATAGCATGGGGATATTTTTCTAGTAACTTAATAATATTTTGTAACTTTTCTTCAAAGTCTCCTCGATATTTTGTTCCTGCAACAAGACTATTTAAATGGAGTTCGTAGATACATGCATCTTTTAAACTTGTTATTTTCTTTTGTTGAATCAAACTCGCAAGCTTTTCTACTAACGCTGTTTTCCCAACACCTGCTTCTCCTATTAACAAAGGATTTGCCTTATCTTTTCGTGACAAAATAGAGACCATGAACGCTAGTTCATCATCTCTTCCAACAA
This sequence comes from Longicatena sp., assembly GCA_036639635.1. Lineage (GTDB taxonomy): Bacteria > Bacillota_I > Bacilli_A > Erysipelotrichales > Erysipelotrichaceae > JAVWIF01. Next base: position 8,090 of record JAVWIF010000027.1, on the reverse strand, counting down.
TATCAACATTATTCCCACATATATTTAGATTACGCAGTTCACTTACTTTATCTAATTCACTCGTTGTGCCTGTTTCAAGTTGCATTAAAATCACATCTTCATCAATATCATAACGATGCAGTATTTCGGTTGCGACACAGCTTGATGTTTCTAGTAAGGCAAGTATTAAAGAATTTACATCCATTGTTTTGCTCTTTTTTTTGGTTGCTACCAATGCCCCTCTTTCTAATATATCTTCCACTATTTGCGTAATTTGTATCTCTTCAACATTTTGATCTTTTAAGCCAAATAATACCATCAAGTCTTCTTTTAATTGAAAATAATACATACCTTGTTTCGCTAGTATTTTTGATAACGAGGTACTACTATCTTTTAAAATTGCCAATAATAAATGTTCACTCCCGATATAATTATTCCCCATATCCTTGGCCTCATGTTTCGCACATTCCATGATGGCACTTACTTGTTTATTTAAACGATAATCCATATATCCACCATCCTATTCATTCCATAGCATATGTTTTTCAACCACGTCTTTTGTTAGTATGGTCATTTTATTTCAAATTCATGCCTTTTGTTTTATCGCTTGTTTATATCTAAGGTTTTGTACTCTCCAAAAACCATCTTGTTCTTTCATAGTATAAATTTCGAATACTTCCACCAATACGACAACGATATAGCACCCCACATCCTCCTACCTCAGAGACAGCATTTCTTATTTCAAGTATTTTATCAATCGTATATTCAATATCATTTTCCCACACAATTGACAATGGTGTAATATAGCCATTTTTATCCACTCTTTGAATGACGCTAACATAGCGTTTATATAATTTCATAATACACCCTAGAAATAAGAGACAGGATGAATCACATGGTCTTCTTTTGGATTAAATGTAGTAAGCTCGCAATCTAATAACATCGCACATCGTTTCGCTTTTTCAAAGCCAAATTTATTACGGATATCATCCACTGTTTCTTCCAACTTCTTTTGCTTATACCGTTCTTCTTCACTTACAAATAAATTCATTTGACAATATGGAGAATCTACTTCTAATCCACTCATCGTAATTCCAATGGCACGTAAAGGTACAACAAAATCATAATTTTTGCGTACTAAATCTAAAACCGTTTCCATAATTTCAGAAGCAATATTTGTAGCACAAGTAATTTTACGTTGTCTGCTAAACCACGATAAATCTTTATTACGTAAAGAGATACTCACCACATTTCCTCTTAAGCCTTGTTCACGCAAACGAGAAGCAACACTTTCCACTAGTACATAATAGACAATCTTAGCCTCTTCAAATGTTCCAATATCTTTTGGTGCTGTAATTGCATTCCCCACTGACTTTACTGGTTCTCTATGAACTGAAAGTGCTACTTCAGAAACATCTTCACCATTCGCAAACCACCAAATAAGCTCTCCCATCTTACCAAAGTGTTCTTTCATCCACCCTTGTGGAAGTCGTGCTAAATCACCAATTGTATCAATGGATATATACTTTAATTTTTTCTTTGTTGCTCTCCCTACATAAAACAAATCTTCCACTGGTAATACCCAAATTTTTTCTTGATAGTTTTTTCTTGTGATTTCCACAAACCCTTTTTTCTTAATCATATCTGAACCAATCTTCGCAAATATCTTATTAAAACTAAGTCCTATAGAAACACTCAATCCAATCTCTGATAAAATCCGTTCTTGAATTGTTCTTGCTATATGCTCACCACTGCCAAACAAAGCAATGGATTCACTAATATCAATCCACGCTTCATCTAATCCAAAAGATTCTACCTTATCACTATATTCACGATAAATTTCCTTTACCTTTTCTGTATAGTATATATATTCCTCATAGTGTGGATGAATAATCAACAAAGATGGACATTTTGCATATGCTTCACGTAAAGACTCTCCTGTTTTTATCTGATATGTTTTAGCGATATCGTTTTTAGCCAGGATGATTCCATGACGTGCTTCTTCATGTCCACCCACTGCCATGGGAACATCGCGCAACTGTGGACATTTCATTTCTTCTATTTGTGCATAGCAATGATTGATATCACTATGCAAAATCACTCTATCCTCTTGGTTCATCCTTTGATCACCTCTTTCTTTATTATAAACTTATTGTTCCATATTTCAATATATTTTGGAACTTTTCTAATTATTCCCATATTATTTTAAATATTAGTGCCATTATTGTATATTTTAAAAAAATGTGATACACTATAGAAAAAGATGGAGGTAACCGATGAAACTAAGTGAATTAATTCGTTATTATCGTTCTCTTAATAATATGAGTTTAGAAGCTATTGGAGATTATGTTGGTGTAGCAAAATCAACAGTAAAAAGATGGGAATCAGGAGAGTCTAAAAACATCCCTTCTATAAAATTAGAAAAACTATCAGAACTTTTTGGGATTGATGTTTTCACCTTTTTAAATGGACAAGTAAAACCAATTCTTGGATATGTAAAAGCCGGCTATGATTTGTTTGCAAATGAAAACTTATTAGGCTATGAAGAAGTCACCAAAAAAGAAGCAACCCAAGGAGATTACTATTTAAAAGTACAAGGAGATTCAATGAGTGGATCACGTATTTCTGAAGGTGATTTGGTATATGTTAAAAATTGCTGTGATGTAGAAAACGGAGATATTGCTGTTGTCCTCCTAGATCACAGTGAAGTAACCATTAAAAAAATTATTAAAAAAGATAATTCTATGATTTTAATGGCTACAAATCCTGCTTATGAACCAAAAATATTTAACCAAGAGGACATTCAGAATCAGAAAATACAAATCATTGGGAAAGTACTTCACTCTAAAATACAATTTTAGAAGTATAAGAAGGAAATATATGGTAATCATGATACTAGGAGGATGATCATGTACGCCATAAGAAGTAAGAAAACAAATCGTTGGTTTGTCGGTGTTGATGCAAGATTTGGGAAAGGGAGTTCATTACATATTCATATGGATGAACAAATACCCACCTTATTCAAATCAAAACAACTTGCAAGAATAGAATTACTAACAAGTTCTTTAAGTGAAAATGCCTTTGAAATATTAGAAGTTGATGTATTACCAAAATAGGATATCTAATAAAACGTATCGATACGATTTCGATACGTTTTAGCATAAATCATATATTTATCCTTTTTCATTTTACATTCTTACGCTATAATAGACACAGGCGGTGATAGTGATGTATCGAATTATGATAATTGAAGATAATGAAAAAATAAGAAATGAGTTAAGTGATTTTCTTGAAAAGAATGGTTATGAAACACTATTGATAACTGATTTTGAACACATCTTAGACACCATCCATCAAGAGAAACCAGACTTGCTTTTGTTGGATTTAAACTTACCTGTTGTAGATGGACATTTTGTTTGTCGTGAAGTAAGAAAAACAAGTGCCATTCCTATTATTGTTGTAACAAGTCGAGATTCAGAAATGGATGAATTAATTAGTATGAACTTAGGTGCTGATGACTTTGTAACAAAGCCGTATAACCTACAAATCCTATTGGCACGACTTTCTAGAGTACTACAACGTTCTTATGAACATAGTAATGGAAATGTTTTAGCAATGAAAGGTATCACCTTAGATATCTCAAAAAGCACCTTAACTTATAAAGAACAAAGCGTTGACTTAACAAAGAATGAATTGCGCATTATGCATTGTTTATTTGAAAATAAGAATCGTATTGTATCACGTAATGAACTGATGCAACATATGTGGGATTGTGATTTATTTGTAGATGATAACACCTTAACTGTTAATATTAATCGTTTACGTAAGAAACTTGAATATTTACGTTTAGATGATTTAATTCAAACAAAACGAGGAATGGGATATCTAATCTATGAAGAATAGAGAATTCTTTCGTGAGAAGTTCTATTATATTATCCTAACCTTCTTCACTTGTTTAATTATTGGTTTATTCTTATTGGCAGTACAGGTAAATAAGCAAATTATTATCATCATTGAAACGCTTGTTATACTACTTAGTAGCGTATCACTTGCTATAGAATATGGAAGACGTGCTGCTTTTTATCATACACTAGAACAAACGCTAACAAGCTTAGATAAAAAGTACTTACTAAGTGAAGTCATTGAAGAGCCTTCGTTTATGGATGGAAAGATATTCTTTGAAACATTACGTGTTGTTGATAAATCCATGGCAGAACATGTAAATACATATCGTTTATCTCAAAATGAATATAAGAATTATATTGAAATGTGGGTGCACGAGGTAAAAACTCCTTTAGCAGCCGCAAAATTAATTATTGAAAATAATCCAAGCACAACTAGTACTAGTATCTCAGAAGAAGTGGAAAAGATAGAAGGATTCGTAGAACAAGCCTTATATTATGCAAGAAGTACTAACCCTGAAAAAGACTACCTCATTAAAATGATTGAATTAAAACCTATCCTATCTAAAACAATTAAAAAACACGCCAAGGAATTTATTTATAGAAAGATAAAAATAACCCTAGATAATCTTGATGTGCAAGTATATAGTGATAGTAAATGGTTAGAGTTTATCCTTGAACAAATCTTAAACAATGCTTTAAAATACACGCCTGAAGAGTGTGGAGAAATACACATTTATACCACAACAAAAGAAAATTCTATTTCCTTACATATTCAAGATAATGGAATAGGCATCGATATAAGTGACTTACCTCGTATCTTTGAAAAAGGGTTTACTGGTCGTAATGGAAGACTCAATGAAAAAGCCACCGGTATGGGATTATATATATGCAAAACCCTCTGTGATAAATTATATTTAGAACTAAATGCTACATCTATTGTGAACCAAGGAACATGCATTACCATTGTTTTTCCCATTAGCAAAATGATGTTATTAAAGTAAATGCCTCTTGGTGTTTACTTTTTCTTAGCTTACAGATTTGTAAGCCTATTGTAATACACTTCCATGGTGTAGTCTTCTTGTATCTACTATAATAAAGATGTTAACTGGAGGTGGCAGCATATGAAACAACTTTGGCTTTATCGTTTTGAAATAAGTATCGCAATGAATGGAACTATTTTAATGGGAAGCATCTTTTTTCCAGAATATATGCCAAAAGGCATATATGTAATCATGTTGATCATGTTCTTGCTATCTCTTGTGTTATTTAAAATAACTAGTATCCATGAACACATTACAAATAAAATTAGACACGGAGGTCTCCTATGAAAAAAATATTAAGTGTGAATAACATTGAAAAGTATTATGGTAATAAAAGCAATATAACAAAGGCTGTAGATAACATTAGCTTTAATGTGAATGAAGGTGAATTTATTGGTGTTATGGGACCAAGTGGTTCAGGTAAAACAACCTTACTAAACTGTATTGCAACCATTGATAATGTAACAAGTGGGCATATCTTTATTAATGACAATGATATTACTGAACTTAAAAAAAGCAGTTTAAGTAAATTTCGTAGAGAGGAATTAGGCTTTATCTTTCAAGACTTTAATCTATTAGATACCTTAACCGCTTATGAAAATATTGCAATTGCTTTAACCATTCAAAAAGTAAAACCTGACGAAATAGAAAAACGTGTACAAGAAGTTGCTACTAAACTAGATATCTTAGATGTCTTAACAAAGTATCCATATCAGATGTCAGGTGGACAAAAACAACGTGTAGCAAGTGCTCGTGCACTTATCACTAGTCCTAGTTTAATTCTTGCGGATGAGCCAACAGGAGCACTAGATTCTAAGTCAAGTAGAATGTTATTAGATACTATGGAACGTTTAAACACCGAATATAACGCTACTATTATGATGGTAACCCATGATGCATTTACGGCTTCTTATGCACAACGTATTCTGTTTATTAAGGATGGTAAAATCTTTAATGAGCTTATAAGAGGAAATGAAACACGTAGAGACTTCTTTAATAAAATTATGGAAGTGGTAACCTTACTTGGAGGTGACACTAGCAATGTACTTTAAACTTGCCTTACGAAATGTTCGAAAAAGTTATAAAGACTTCCTAGTGTACTTTCTAACCTTAGCATTCTCTGTTTGTCTATTCTATACCTTTAACTCTTTTCAATCTCAACAAGCAGTCATGGATTTAAATGAATCACAAAGAATGATCATGTTAAGTCTTAGTCTGATTTTAAATATGGTATCCGTCTTTGTTGTAATTGTTCTTGGTCTATTGATTCTTTATGCCAATAACTTTTTAATCAAACGCCGAAAAAAAGAATTTGGATTATATATGTTACTAGGTATGCCCAAAGGAAAAATAGCTACAGTTCTAGTTTATGAAACTTTATTAATTGGAGTTGTTTCTTTAGTGGTTGGAATGTTTGCAGGTCTTCTCATATCACAAGTATTATGTGCGCTGACTGCTAGCTTGTTCGCTGTTCCATTAGACTACTCATTTGTTTTTTCTCCAGCAGCAACAGTCCTTACACTAGTAAGTTTCAGTTCGATTTTTCTTATCACAATGATATTTAACTCCTTTATTCTAAATCATTATAAGCTGATTGATTTAATAAATGCCGATCGTAAGAATGCCGAGTTGAAAATTAAAAAAGTGTGGATTTCTATATTTATTTTTATCCTTTCATTAGCCTGTATTGGATGGGCTTATTACTCCGGCATTAGCCAAGGAATTGAAGCATTCAATAATTTAACCCCAATTATTGTAATTGGCAGTATCGGTACTTTCTTATTCTTCTTATCCTTAGCAGGGTTCTTATTAACTATTCTAAAATCTAATAAACGAATTTACTATCGAAATTTAAACTGTTTTGTTTTACGTCAAATCAACTCTAATATTAATATGAATTTTCTCTCCATGAGTGTTGTTTGTATTATGTTATTACTTAGCATCGGAGCTTTATCAACAGGATTGAGTTTAAATGATACGTTTAATAAAGCTATTAAAGATTCTACACCATATGACTATACGTATAAACAAGAAAAGTACTGGCCAAACGGATCTGAACAAAACAAAGACATTCATAACTTCACAAGTCTTGTAAAAGACTTCAAAATTGATGAATCCCTCATTCAATCACAATCATTTTTAAAAACATATTCAGCTGATGTTCCCATGGATGATCCTACGCTTTTAAATTGTATAAAAGATAATATGTTGCATGATACAATGGCTATGAATGGAAATACCAAAATTATGGTAACGCCACTTTCTTCCTTTAATGAAATCAGAAAAATTCGTGGATATTCTCCAATTGAATTATCCGATAGTGGTATTTACGCTTATACTTCTACAACCTTTAGTGATAAAGGAATGCGCGAGCTCTTAGATGCTAAGCCTACTATTAACTTATACGGAAAAGCTTTAACTATTGAAAATAGTAGCTTTCAGCCTCTACCACTTGGTACAAATTCAGATATAAACGCTCATATCCTTTCTTTTGTTGTTGCAGATAAAAACATCCCAACAAATGCTGATCTTTATGCCATGTATTGGAATGTTAATGTTAGTGACAAAACTACACCAACTAAATTTTCCAAACTTGTTGATAGTGCTTGGGATTCCTATTATACGAAAATAAATCCTAATTCGCATGAATACCAAATAGGAACAAGTAAAGATGATGTCTATGATATGAACAAAGGAATGTCAGTAACTTGTATCTATATTGGTATTTACTTAGGTACTGTCTTCTTAATAGCAAGTGCTGTAATACTCGCACTGCAACAACTATCTCAAGCCAATGATAACAAGAAACGTTATACTATTCTTTCTAAAATAGGCACAGAAAAAAGAATGATGAATCATTCCATTCTCTTACAAATTGCTATCTATTTCCTACTACCTTTAGCATTAGCAATTGTACACAGCATCGTTGGTATCAAAATCGTTAATACCGCTGTTCTATTCTTCGGTAAAGCCGATTTAATGTTATCTAGCTTAGTAACTGCTGGTATTATTATCATTGTTTATGGTTCTTATTTCCTTGTTACTTATATGGGTTACAAGAACATCATAAAAAGTTAAAACAAATCCAAACGGATTTGTTTTTTTATATACTCAATAACTATTTTACATCAATAAACTCTTTTCTTAATTTAGTTATACATTCCTC
>JAVWIF010000026.1:0-22693 GCA_036639635.1 Longicatena sp. | reverse complement strand
ATTCTTGTATTCACTATACCTCATTTTTTATAACTTCTCAAGAATATTTCTCTTATATTAGGCTATTTCACCTAATCTCTAGTATACTTAAGGTAGAGATAAAAAAAGGAGGTTTTATAATGAAAAAATCTACTATTTATAAATGCATCGCTTTTGTTTGTTTTCTTATTAGCATTAGCTTATGCATTTGTGCGTATATATATACTAGTTTTCCTATGATTTCTTTTAAAGATAATCCTGTCACCGTAGAGATTAATAATTCTTATCAACCTAAAGACTTCATTTCTTCACTCCGTAATATTGAACAAAAAGATATTCACATCAAAGATTCTATTAATACAGAAAAATTAGGTACTTATGAACTTATCTATGAAGCAAAAAATCATAAATTTAAACTTTCTTATATTGTTGTAGATAAAAAGAAACCAATCGTTGAGGTGCAAACACAAAATGTTTCTATTCATGAGAAACCCGACGCTTCTATCTTTATTAAATCTATTAAAGATGATACAAAAACATCCGTTGCTTTTAAAGAAGCTTATGAATTTAATACATTAGGAGATAAAACAATCACGCTTGTTGTTACTGATGAGGCAAAAAACACTACGGAAATACAAGTACTTGTTCATGTATTGACCAAAGATGAAGTACCTCCAGTAATTGAAAATGTTCATGATTTTACAATAAAGCAAGGAGAAGATGTAGATTTAATAAAAGATGTAAAGGCAATCGACGAACGTGATGGTAATGTAAAAGTAAATGTTGATAAAGGATCTTTTGACAATCAAAAACCCGGAACTTATAAAATCACTTATTCCGCAATCGATCGTGCTGGTAATATTGCAAAGAAAGACGCAACCATCAGCGTAAATGATGGAAATGAAACTGGTAACAAAATCATTTATTTAACAATTGATGATGGACCTAGTGCCAATACTCCAAAAATATTAGATATTTTAGATCGTTACCAAGTAAAAGCAACCTTCTTTGTGAGTGCTCAATGCCCTGATTATTTATCCTATATTAAACTAGCTCATTCAAAAGGTCATGCCATAGGCTTACATACATATTCTCATAACTATGCTCAATTATATGCGAATGATGCTGCATATTTTGCTGATTTAGCAAATATAGCTGCGGTTGTAAAGGAACAAACAGGAAGTGATTCTCACATCATTCGTTTCCCTGGTGGTGGTAGTAATACGATATCCGCAAATTATTCAGCCGGTATTATGACTCGTCTGGCGCAAGCTGTTTCTCAAAAAGGCTATCATTATTATGACTGGAATTCTTCTAGTGGAGATGGAAATAGTGCAGTTAATAGTGCAACGCTAGTTGCTAATGCTAAATCGTATGGTGGAAGAAGTCCTTTGATGATGTTAACACACGATCATTCAGGTTCTTCTTCAAGTGTAGATGCGCTCCCTTCTATCATTGAATATTACAAAGGCTTAGGTTATACCTTTAAAGTAGTAGATACAAGTGTACCTGGTTACCATCATGGTATCAATAACTAAAACAAGCTGAACATTTCGTTCAGCTTGTTTTTCTACTTAAATAATCCTAACGATGTTTTCCATTCTAGAATTCTACGAACAGAAGCCTCTATTTGTTTTTCATCTATTTCTTTATTTTGAACAGCTTTCATTACTGCTGGTAATTGATTACGATAATCACTACATATCAACAAATCATTTCCTGCTTTAATTGCGCTAATTGCCGCAACTGAAGCATCTGTGTACTTTTTAATAGCATCCATTGCTAAATCGTCACTCATAATAACACGCATAAATCCTAATTCCTTACGAAGTACTTCATGCACCTTTGCAGATAGTGAGGCAGGAGCATTGGCGTCAATACAATTAATAATATTATGTGAAACTAAAATACTATCTGCACCAGCATCAATTCCAGCTTTAAATGGTAAAAAATCATTTTGTTGAAAGTTTTTATAAGAACGCTCATCAATAGAAATGCCCGTGTGCGTATCCACATTATTTCCATAACCAGGGAAATGTTTCAGTGTAGAACCCATACCATCTTTTTTCATTTCGCCTACAACTTTACTTATAAATTCAGATGTTTGCTTAGCATCTCTCCCAAAAGAACGTGCATTAATAAAATCATTAGGATTTGTAGATACATCTGCTACTGGAGCTAAATTAGAATTAATACCAATTGATTTTAATAGAGCTGCTTTTTCTTTTGTATCTGATAATATTAAATCATAACCACCACTGGCATATAATGCTTGAGGGCTCCAAAAAGGAACACCACGAAATGCTCGATAATTACTTACCCGGTTAACGCTTCCTCCCTCTTCATCTACACCAATTAACAAAGGTATTTTGGCATTGTTTTGATAAGAGGCAATATTATTAACTACTTGTTGAAATGATTTTCCATTAAAATCTCTATCAAATAAAATATAACCACCTAAATGATAATTTGCAACATCACTTACTTGTGCTTCTGAAGGGCAACGTACATAAAACATTTGTCCTACCTTTTCTTCCAAACTCATATCAGCAATCATGGTATCAATTTTATGATTTGTAGTAGCAACAGGCGTGTTTTCACTTGCACTAGCAACACCACTTCTAGCAATATTCACACCATTTTTCACAACATACGTAATCTTAATCTTACTATTTATTTTAATATCACCAGTAAGTTTCATATCCGCATGATTAAATTCCATTTCTTCATTATTAACAAGTACTATAATATTTGTTGAAGTTGCTTCTTTGATAATGCCTTCAACAACATATTCTTTTTCTTTTGTCTCTTCTGTTTTTGTATTCGTACTTGGTTCACTATCCGCTTTCTTACCCTTTGAACATCCTCCAACGCTAAGCATTAGCACCAGTGCCATTAGCAAGCATACCTGTTTTTTCATGCAACCACTTCCTTTTCTTTACTATATCATACGCATTTACAAATAAGGAAAATCTCCGAAATTTTAAACACCTACCTAAAAAAAACAAGCCACCTCTTAGTTTGACTTGTTTTCCATCCTTGCATGACAACACTCACAAAAGGATTAGCTTTGATTATGAATAAGTGTTTATATAAGCGAACTATCCTATTGTGAATATATTACCAGCAAAATATATCCATCAAAATCCTCTTATTAATCCATAATCTAAATTTTTGATGTAAAGGTTTTGAGACCACTTATGTTTATCTTTACAATACCATTGAGTGACCTTTACACATAACTTAGCGATATTATTTTCAATCGCTATTCCATTGTACTAAAGTCACTTACATTTATCAATACAAATACGCTATTTCAGCTGTTTTCTTTGTTTTCTTTTTCTATAAATAATAAGCATATCATCCAATGCATCATAATTGTCATTCCAAAAAAAATGACAAATAGGTGAATCCTACTTGTCGGTTTTTTTATCTAATTGATAGTTCTGTACCCAAGAATCAAACTTTGCTTCAGTTATTCCATCACTGCCGTTCTCAAACGCATTATCCATTTTTCCATCTTTTACATAATATAACGAAGGTGTTGTATTCATACCTGGAAATGTTTTGCGAATCAACTGTAAATTACTATCACGTTTGGCTTCTTCTTCATTATCTAAGACTACATCGTAAACAGTAACATTATGATTTTCTAAGTAAAGAGTAACCATGGCTTGAAAGTTAATACAATGTCCACAAGCAGTTTGCGTAAATACCACCGCAAAACTTTCTTTATTATCAATCTTTTCTTGCATTTTCGCAACACTGATAGCTTCCAATTTACCAGCACTTGTATCTCTACTATATCCACTACATCCACTCAATAACAAAACTAATGAGCAACATACTATACTTATTATTTTTTTCATAGTATTCTCCTTCAACTATGTATTAGTATAAAGCATTTTATGGATAATTAAAAGTACAATATTCTTAAGAAAGTAAAAGCTATCATGGTATACTATCCATATAGGAGGACGTAAACGATGGAACAAATAGATGAAAAAGGTAGAACTGAGAAAGAGTTTTTAGCAAATTATGAACCAAAACAATATGAAAAGCCATCCATTACCGTGGATATTTTAGTATTTGTTAAGGAACCTTCTAAAAAGGTATTATTAATCAAACGCAAGAATCATCCATATCTTAACTGTTGGGCAATTCCAGGTGGTTTTGTGAATATGGAAGAAGATTTATATCAAAGTGCAATGCGAGAATTATATGAAGAAACTAGAGTAAAGGATGTTTCTTTAGAACAATTATATACTTATGGAGATGTCAATCGTGACCCTCGTATGCGAGTAATTTCAGTTGCTTATATGGCAGAAATACAACATTGCGTGTACACGCATGCTCAAGATGATGCAAAACTTGCTGTATGGTTTAACATCGTTGAAAATGACCAAGAAATTTCTTTATTTGATGATGAAAAAAAGCACTTTATCACATATCAAAAAAGTGCTTCGCAATTGCGCTTACGTAGTGAAGAAGCGTTGGCATTTGATCATATAAAGATTCTGCAAGATGGCTTACATCGTCTTAAATACCCATATCGATAATTGCCATTTTTTCTAGTTTCCTCCACATCCAAAAATCACAAAGAGCATTTAAAATCATATTAAATGAAGTAAACATTAGAATTTGTTTGTTATGAGGAAAGATAATTAATAACAAAGAAAAGCCAATAGCAATGGTTGTAAATATAGCAGCAATCCACCATTTGTCAAACTTTAACATACGTAGTCTAACAGAGATTATAATATCTTCTATCCCATGTAGCAACGTAATAAAAGCCAATATCATATACATTGATTGTAAAGCTTCTCTAGGACAAGTTAATGACCAAGTTCCTAAAAAACACGCACAAATACAATGACCTAAACTTAATAGGCTATATTTAAATCGTTCATCTTCTTGAATAAATAAAATTAATTGTCCAATGCCTTGAATCATCAACAGTGTACCTGCAATATAAGAAACTTCAACTGGAGCTGATTCAAACACAGCCAATAAGATAATTCCTAATAATAACCACAAAAAAGATTGTAGCATTCCATTTAGTTTTAATTTTTGTACATATGCTTTTGTAAATATCATAACAATTCCTCCACTTATCGCTTACTATTGTACCACTTTATCTGCTACAATTGTAAAGAAAAAGGTTATTGAAAGTGTCCTTTTATATACAACTACATCATATATTTACAAATACCTATATGATCACTATACTCAACATATACAAAAAAAGATAGTTTACACTATCTCTTTTTGTTATTTAACGACTTCACTAAATCGTTTTGCAATATTTTGAGGACGCGTGATAGCTCCACCAACAACCGCACAATATGCACCAGCATCTAACACTGCACGTAAGTCTTCAGGAGTATTTATTTTTCCTTCTGCTAAAACAGGGATTTTAATAGTAGCAACTAGTTTTTTAATTAGTTCAATATTTGGACCTTCTACATTTACGCTATATGGTGTATAGCCACAAAGAGTTGTTGAGACACAATCAAAACCAATTCGTTGCGCTTCTACACATTCTTCAAAAGTAGAACAATCTGCCATTGTTTCTATCCCTTTAGATTTAATATAATTGACTAAATCTTCAATTTTTTCACCATTAGGTCGTGTACGATTTGTTGCATCTAATGCAATCATAGCACAGTTCGTAGCTAACAATTCATCTACTTCTTTTTTAGTTGGAGTGATGTAAATATCAGAATCATCATAGTTTCTTTTTACAATTCCAATAATTGGTAAATCAACATTTTTTTGAATTTCTAAAATATCTGCCATACTTTGAGCGCGAATCCCAGATGCGCCTCCTTGATAAGCAGCAAGTGCCATTCTTCCCATAATAAATGGGGAATGTAGTGGTTCATCAGGTAATGCCTGACAGGAAATGATTAGTTTCCCTTTAACTTCTTTTAACATTCGAATACCCTCCTGTTTTCTATAATAAATATACCATATTACATGTACTTTATCTGCTTTTTATGTAAATTTTTTCGAACTTCTTCACTCATTTTCGAATCAGTAATAATAAAATCAATTGCTTCTAACTTTATAAACTTGTAATTTCCAGCCTGTGTAAACTTATGAGAATCCATTACTACATAGTTATGTAATGAATTTTTAATTACACATTCTTTGATTAAACCATCATCTAAATCAAACGTCGTTAAATATTGAAAACTTTTATCGATTCCAAGTGTTCCTATAAAACAACGATCAAAGGTATGCTGCTCTAGAATATGTTTTGTTAAAGCACCCACAAAACCATTTAATTCTAAGTTCACATTTCCTCCTGTACCAATTACTGTTAATAAAGGATTCTTTGCAAGTATTTGAAGAATATCAATCATATTAGATATTACAATACAATGTTTTTCTCCTCTTGCTAATAATTGTGCTAAATAGATATTGGTCGTTGAAACATCCAAAAAGATTGTCTCTCCATCTCGTATCAATGCATATGCTTTTTGTGCGATTTCTTTTTTAACATCCTTATCTTGATCTTTACGTTCAAATATATTTCGCGTCAATAAGAGATCACTATCCACCATCGCTCCTCCATACACACGTTTACACAAGTTTTTAGATTCTAATTGTTTTAAATCTTTTCGAATACAATCCTCACTTACTTGAAACAATTCACTTAATTCTTTAACTTTTACTTTTCCACCATCTTGTAACATTTCTATTATTTGGGCATGTCTTTCTTTGGTAAACATAATATTCTCACCTCATATCAATATCTATAGTATACACTAAAACAAGTTAAAACAATATAAAATAATAAAAATCAATAAAAACTGTTGTAAAGTGATAATAAATAAGATAAAATGATAAAGAATAAGAAAGAGGTGCTTTTATGTTATCAACACGTACCGCACAAATTAAAGCTTCTTTATTTGAACATCCTCGTATAATTTCACTTGAGCGTGCTATTTTATATACCGAAAGCTTTCAACAAAGCGCTGGTAAACATATCCAAATTCGACGTGCTCTTGCTTTGGCTCATATTCTAGAACATCATAAACTTGTGTTAGATGATCAAGATTTATTAGTAGGAAATCGTAGTGAATTTGCTCGTAGTGGGATTGTATCTCCTGAAATGTCACCTTATTGGATTCTTGATGAACTTGATGAATTTGAAACACGACCACAGGATAAATTTACGATTAGTAAAGAAGATAAGGCTTATTATCGAGATAACTTATATCCTTACTGGAAATCGCATTCCTTAAAAGATTATTATAATCAGCATGTGAGTGAAGAAGTAAACATTGCTGTAGCAACCAATATCATTGCGATTAATCAAAGTGATAAAGGACAGGGTCATATCATTCCTGATTATCAATTATTATTACATAAAGGCTTTGGCGCTTTGCTACAAGATGTTAAAGCAAAGTTAATAAGTAATCCAAACAATACTTTTTATCAAGCCAGTGTAATTAGCTTAGAAGCTGCGATTCAATATGTATTACGTTATGCGTCTTTTGTACATGAAAAACAAGTAAGCACAACTGAATTAAAACGTAAACATGAACTCATTAAAATGGAACAAACACTACGCGCAATTGCTTATGATAAACCAACATCCTTTCAAGAAGCGATCCAACTATTTTGGATAAGCTGTGTTATCTTTCAACATGAATCTAATGCTAGTTCAATTTCAGTTGGACGCTTCGATCAATATATGTATCCTTTCTATCAACACGCAAAAGAACATCATGAAGAGATTGAAGAACTCTTGTTATGCTTATATCTAAAGTTCAATTCCATTGTTGCTTTACGTAGTAGTCTAAGTGCAAAGTTCTTTGCAGGTTTTCCTATTGGTTATACCTTAATGGTTGGAGGCGTTGATAGACATGGCAAAGATTGTACAAATGAATTATCGCTACTTTTATTAGATTTATATAAAGATATTGCCTTACCACAGCCCAATTTAAGTGTACGCGTTCATGAACAAACCCCTTATGAACTTTGGAGGCTAGCTGCCCAAACAATTCGTTTAGGTCATGGTCTTCCACAAATATTTAATGATGAAGCCAATATTCTAGCTTATGTAAATCGTGGTGTAAGCTTAGGCGATGCTCGTGATTATGCGGTCGTTGGTTGTGTAGAATTAAGTATTCCTGCAAAAACTTATGGGTTACATGATATTGCGATGTTTAATTTATTAAAGTGCATGGAAATTACAATGTTAGAACACCCTCATGGTTTTTCTTCTTTTGGAGCGTTTAAAGATGCAATTAAGGCAAATATAGCTACCTATATAACTTTCATGGTAGAGGGCAGTAATACTTGTGAACTAGCCCATAAAGAATGCGCGCCTACTCCTTTCTTATCTACTTTTATTGATGGCTGTATTGAGTCAGGCAAAGATGTTAGTGAAGGTGGTGCGATTTATAATTTTTCTGGTGTACAAGGTATTGGTATTCCAAATCTAGCAGACTCTTTATATGTGATTAAAAAAAGTGTTTTTGACGAACACAAACTATCCTACCAAGATTTATTATCAATTCTTAAAAACAATTGGGAAGGGCAAGAAGCGCTACGTCAATTCTTTCTTAATAAATATCCAAAATACGGAAATGATATCGATGAAGTAGACGTTTTAGGTAGTGAGTTTTTATCTTTTTATGGTGAAAGTGTTGCTGCTTATCAAAATCCTCGTGGTGGTTATTTCCACCCAGGTTCTTATACTGTAAGTGCCCATATTCCACTAGGAGCAGGAGTAGGAGCAAGTGCAGATGGAAGAAACGCGCATGAACAATTAGCTGATGGTGGATTATCACCAATGGTAGGGCGTGATCACAATGGTCCTAGTGCCAGTTTAAAAAGCGTAAGCAAATTAGATAACATCTTGAATTCAAATGGGAGCTTGTTAAATGTTAAGTTTTCACCTTCTACCTTAGCACATGAGGAAGGTATTCAAAAATTAATTGCTTATTTAAAGAGTTTTTCACGCCTTAAACTTCAACATATTCAGTTTAATGTTGTTAAAAAAGAAACCTTGTTAGATGCTCAAAAACATCCTGAAAATCATAAAGATTTAGTGGTGCGCGTAGCTGGTTATAGTGCTATGTTTATTGAACTAAGTAAAGCCATTCAAGATGATATTATCAATCGAAGTGAGCATGTCCTATGAAACAAGGGTGTATCTTTAATATTCAACGCTATTCCATTCATGATGGTGGAGGCATCCGTACGCTATTGTTCTTTAAGGGTTGTCCATTTACTTGTCCATGGTGTTGTAACCCTGAATCACTTAGCGCTAAACCACAGCTATTCTATAAAGAATCACTTTGCATAGACTGTTCAAAGAAGATAGATAAGCGATGTTCAACATCACCTGAAAATTGTCCTACAGGTGCAAAAGAAATGCTTGGTACTCAGTATTCGATAGAAGCATTATATGATATTGTAAATCGTGATCGTGTATTTTATGAATCGAGCAATGGAGGTATTACACTATCGGGTGGAGAATGTCTCATGCAACTTGATTTCGTGCTTGCTTTTCTAAAAAAATGCAAAGAAAATAACCTTCATACCGCTATTGAAACAACACTAGCATTACCTATTGAAAATATGGCAGAACTAGTTTCACTCTGTGATGTCTTCTTAGTTGATTATAAAATACAAGATAAGAAACTTAGCAATCAACTTTTACATTTAGATATTTCTATAATGAGACAAAACGTAAAAAAAGTGGTAGCATTAGGAGGTAAGGTAATCGCTCGTATTCCCTTAATTCCAACCTATACCACAACTAAAACTAACCTAGAACAAATTGTAAAACACTTACATGAATCAAACATTCAAGAAGTACACTTACTTCCCTTTCATCAATTAGGAGAAAACAAGTACCAATCAATTAATAAAGAATATACCTGTTCTCATTTGAAACCTTTGAAAGAAGAAGAAATAGAACAAATCGAACACCATTTTACAAAACAAGGATTTCAATGTACGATACATGGAAAATAGGAGGAGACAACCCATGGAACTAATTTTAGACACAGCAGACACACAAGCAATTAAAGAACTAAACGAATTATTATGTATTCAAGGAGTCACTACGAACCCAACTATCATTACGAAAAGTGGCAAACCCTTTGATGAAGTCGTGAAGGAAATAATTGCTATCTTAAAAGAAAATCAAAAGTTATTCATTCAAGTTGTTTCCACAACTTGTGATGAAATGGTCGAAGAAGCACGCTACATTTGTAGTTTACGTCCAAAAAATATGGTGGTTAAAATACCTGTTACAAATGAAGGATATAAAGCCATTAAAAAATGTAAAGCCCTTGGTCTTGAAGTACTAGCAACTGCTATTTATACCTCTCAACAAGCATTCCTAGCCGCGCTAAGTGGTGCTGATTACTTAGCTCCTTATGTAAATCGTATGGACAATTATGGAGATGGTGTCCTTGATGTTATTGATTTATTAGCCATGTTAAAAAATGCAAACATGAAGACCAAAGTTATCGCTGCATCTTTCAAAAACACACAACAAGTACACAGTTTATTAGTTGCTGGAATACAAGCAATTACGCTTCCTGTTGATGTCGTTAAAAATATGATGAATCATCCTGGAAGTGAAATTGCTGTTAGTGAATTTAGCAAAAACTGGGAAGATGCTTATAACATTAAAAAGCTTCGTTAATTTATGACTCAGAGTTTGTATTTCTACAAACTCTTTTTTGTTTATCTATTTAGATAACTTCACAATATCTTTATAATCTTCTATATAAAGCGATATTTCTCCACAATTAGGACAAATTGCTAATTTTATATTTCCTACGCTTTCACTTAATACGCCTTGTCCTCTACTTAACTTAACAGGTGCTACTCCTGCTGAAAAGCTTTCTATTTTCAACCCATAATCCTCTACCATTTCACTTTGACAACGAATACATATTCGCATCTTTTTATCCTCCTATTAGCTTTCAAAATTATTATAGCTCGTACATTCAAAAAGTACAACTATCAATAGTATCAACTATTCTACAAACAGCAAAAGTTCAAATGTATCAAAAGAAATAGAATAATTATCCTCCAATTTTCAAACATATTCCTTTTTCTTGCGCTATTTTCACATACTTAAACAAGTCTTTTTCATTTAGCATTTGTTGTGTATAAGGATACTCTCTTAATAATTTATCATACTTTATTTTACCTAATGTATGGTATGGTAAAAAATGTACTTCCTTGACTTTTTTGTCTTTTGCTAAATCAAGAATGGCACATAATACTTTTTCTTCATAATTAAAGCCAGGAATTACTGGGATACGAAAAACCACTTTTTCATGATATTTTTGCGTTAGGTAATTTAGATTGTATTGAACAATTTCTAAATTTCCTTTAACAACTTCTTGATATTTTTTTTCATCAACATGTTTCACATCAAAATAATAGGTATCAATATAAGGACTGGCTTCTTTTAAATGTTCTAATGAGACTTGTCCACAAGTTTCCATACAGACATTATATCCTTCACTTTTACAAACCTTTAAAAGTTCCATTAACGCATCAAATTGCATAAATGCTTCTCCACCAGATATACTAACTCCACCGTTAGACGCTTCATAATACGCTCGATCTTTACGTATTTCAACCATAATGTCTTCTACACTCATCGCTTTACCAACAAAACTAATTGCTTCTTGAAGACATTCGTCTTCACATGTTTTGCAGGCAATACAATGCGTTTTATCCCAATGAAATTGGTCATTCTTAAAACTTATTGCGTTTTGTTGACAAGAGCGTTCACATGTATGACATAACACGCATTTTTTTTGATCATATAAAAGTTGCGTATACATTTCTTGAGATTCTGGATTTGCACACCAAGGACAGCGCAGTGGACATCCCTGAAAAAAGATAACACTACGAATTCCCTCTCCATCATGTGTTGCAAAACGTTCTATATTACATACTTGAATCATATAATTCCCTACTCATTAATTCCTCTTGAATATCTTTTGTTAAATTTACAAACACAGCACTGTATCCAGCTACTCTAACAATTAAATCAGGATAGTTTTCGGGATGCTTTTGTGCATCTTCTAATACGCCATGATCAACTACAGTAACCATTAATTGACAACCACCATTCTTAAAATACGTTGTGAATAAACACTTTATTTTCTCGCGATCTTTGTTAAACATTCGTGGTGTAAATTTAATATTTTGAACACTTCCTCCATGATATTTTGCTTTAAACAAACAAAGAGAGTTTAATACCGCACTAGGACCACTTATAGCCGCTCCTCCTTGTGGATTATTTGCAGGATTCATAAATACTCCACTTTTTCTTCCATCTAATGAGGCGCTTGTCTTATGACCCCAATCCGTATTGGTTTGATTATTACTAATTACAATTAAATAGTATCCCAGTCCTTTTTCAATCCCTTTATCACGGATTCCTTTTGCTACAAATTCAAACAAATCATTGGCTAAGTCATCACACTCTTTATGATCATTTCCATACTTAGGACATTTCCATAAATCTTTACGTAAACGCTCATATCCAACAAAATTAGCATTAGAAGCCACTACCAATTCTTCTAAAGTATATTTCTTTTGTTCAAACACTAACGTTTTTATTGCATATAAAGCATCACTTGTATTAATGTTTCCATAGGTTTCATTTGTACCACCAAGGATTTGTACGCCTCCTTCTAATAAGGCTTTCTCACGTGTTATACAATCGTCCATTAAAATACTCGTAAATAAGAAAGATACTTCTTGATTCATCACTTCATAACTATGTTTTTGAGCATCTACACTTAGTTCAAAATAATAAGATAATACTTCTTTATATTGTTCATAAAAGTCTTCAAAACTATGATACTTTGAACAATGTTTAATAGCTATCGGTCCATTCTTATACACTCCATCATATGGATCACGCCCTTCATTTAATGTGATGTTTAATAGTTTTAACAAATTTAACAATGTATTTGGTGTTCCTACACTTTTTCCTTGGATAACAAATTCTCCACAACCAAATGGTACATATTGTTCAGCGCTTTTTTCATCGATACGCATGGCATACATCAAAGACGGTATATTTACATCATCATTATATAGGGTTGGATACGTCGCTCCACTGCCAATACAATCATACGCTTTATCCATAATATCTTGTGGCGTTTGACTATCAAAACGCAAGGTAAATTGAGGTTCTACATAACGTGTATCTTTACAAACTCGTAGCGCAATACGTGTAAACAAGTCAGCTGCTTGTACGTTTTCTCGTCCTCTACCACCAACAATGATTCTACCATTTACTGTTGTTCTACGGTTTTCAATCATCTTCCATAAGGATTTCAAATACCGATAAGCTTCTTCTTCATCTAGTAAACCTCCCTCTATATCATGCTTTACATATGGTCCTAATACATCATCCATCCGTCCATAATTAATAACACCTGCTACTAATGCATAAATCCAAAATAGTTGTAAAGCTTGATGAAAAGTACGTGGAGCATCGTGCGCAATAACATTTAAATCTCCTAACATCATTTCTAAATCAAGTTTGCGTTGTCTTGTTGCCCCAACAAGAGAATCTTGTACATACTTCTTTTGTTGTTCAATTACTTCTTGTAACAATTCTATGGCTTGCTTTGCTGCACTTATAAATTCATTTTGTTGTTGCTTAGATAATAAAGTACATAAACCATCAAGTCCATATTTCATAAGTTTCTTATAATCCAACATCATGCCACTCAATCTCGCTGTTGCCATAAATGGATAATCACAATCAATAAAGCGCCCTGTTGTTGTTTCATTTAGCACATCTTGACAATACAAAGTTTTCACATCATGTTCTTGCCAATAATCATATAAAACATCAACTCGCTGTTGATCTTTTTTACTGTCTAATTGTTCTTTAAATGCCCTTAACTTATGAAATACACAATAATGTCCAACTCCACCAATACTTGTTACACTTCCAAATCCTATGGGTAAAAAATCTAATCGACCAACTATTAAATCATCTTCTCCAATCGTTCTAAATAAACTAGGAAAGATTGTTTTCAAACAATTGATTTCTCGTTGTGCTTTATTTAAGTTTGCACTATCTTGATGGGCTTTCGTATATGCTTCCATAATCTCTAGTTGTTCAATCAAAGACTTCTCACAAGGCAATTGAATACTTACTTCAACATTCTGTGCACCATCTATATTTATTCTTCCCATTCTAATGTTTCGCTTTCTCTGCTTCTCTCCAGTTATTTTGGTAGCCTCCTAGTAAGTCTACAAAGCGTTTTGCGGTTAGGTGTGGTCTTGTGATTGCACTTCCAACAACAACACTATGCGCGCCTAAATATATGCACTTCATAGCATCTTCAGGTGTATATAAATGTCCTTCCATCATGACATAAGCTTCTTCTTTGAAATCTCTACACATTCTCGCAAATTCACGATAATTAGCCCCTTCGATATGTTGGGTTTCTTTCGTATATCCATATAAGGTAGGTGCTACTATATCTGCTCCGTGATCAATTGCATGACGTGCTTCATCATAGTTTGATACATCGGCAAATATAATCGCTTCTGGTATTTCTTTTTTCACTTGGTCAAGCAAATCCCATGCAACCGTTTTTTCGTGTGTCATCTGTGCTGTACAATCCAATGCAATAATTTGTGCACCAGCTTCCCAAATAGCTTTTACTTCTTTCATTGTAGGTGTAATAAACACTTCACTATCATCATGCCAAACTTTCCATAGCCCAATGATTGGTAGCTCTACTTTTTCTTTTATGGCTTTAATCTGTTCAGGTGAATTGGCACGTATCGCCACAGCACCTGCCCAAGCAGCTGCTTCTGCCATCTTCACAACCATATCATCAGTATAAATTGGATCGTCGTGTTGCACTTGACAAGAAACAATTAACCCATCTTTTAACCCTTCTAATAATTTGCTTTTTCTCTCATCTGTAGTTTTCATTCTAAAACCCTCCATTACAGTGTAATCATAACGTAACGTCTTTCTTATGTCAAGTCAAACCAAGTCAAAAAAAGTCATATATAGTCAAAAATAAAAGTGCTCCTTGCACTCTTATTTACAATAATATAAATTTTTAATAATTCGTTCACTCTTTATTTCTTTATCTGTAAAAATATAATCAAAATCGTTTACCTTTGCAAAGGTATGAATAGCCGTTATCATAAACTTACTGTGATCAACTAATACATATTTATGTTCTGCTCGTTTCAGTACTATTTTTTTGATACTCGCTATGTCACTTTCTACAGAATATAATTCTTTACATTTTAAATCAATTCCACTAGCACTCATAAATGCACGATCAAAATGTAATTCTTCTAGCGCCATGTTCGTTGCAGAGCCAAGTGTCATATCAAACTTTGTATTATATACTCCACCTAAAAGGAATACTTGCCCAAGACAGCCTACTAAGTTTCTTTGAAGGTACAAAGAATTGGTAACAATCGTTATATGTTTACTCATTAAATAAGGAACCATATGGGCTATCGTTGTTCCTGAATCCAAGAAGATACACTCGCCTTCTTGAATCTGTTGAACTGCTACTTTTGCTATGATTTCTTTTTCTATTTTATGTATATGAATCTTTTCTGATACAGCTATTTCGTTGCGTTCTGATAATACCTTAGAAACCTGATTAGATATCGCTCCGCCAAAGGAACGTTCTATTCTTCCATCTTGTTCTAATTTACGTAAATCTCTTTGTACTGTCGACAAAGAAACATTCAATTCTTTTGATAAATTTTGAATAGAGATACTTGGGCGTACCTGTAATCGATTCACAATATAAGCAAGTCTTTCTTTTGCTAGCATAAGTTTCACCTCGTTAACTTATTTTATTATACCAAAGTTAGCTAAGCAATTCTACATCCAACCATAATCCTTTAAACATTCTTCTACATCTGCTTCAAATGTTCCTAGTATAATTCCATGACTTTGTATCTTCGTATTATCTAAACGATAGTCACGAAAGCGATCCGCATACCGTTCTTCATTGGGGACTATATAACGTTCAATTGCCTCTTCACTTACACCTAGTTTACGTGCAACTAATTTCGCACTTTCATAGGTATTTAAATTATTAACATTAGAAAAATGATAAACTCCACTTGGTAATTTCATAATATTCGAAAAGTTTTGTGCTAGATGTTTTGCATATGTCATACCTCGTATTTCATGTAGTGTGAATTGTGTTGCTTTTTGATGATAGATAGCGTTCATAACATTTATAATAATATTAGGACTAGCCTTAATTCCAGGTTGTGATAATCCCATCATCCAAGATAACCGTAAAATGATATAATCATTTAAGTTTTCTCGAATATACTCATCTGCTTCCGCTTTTTGTTTTCCATAATTGGTGACTGCTATTAATTCGTCTTCTTCTTTAAATGGTCCCTTTTTAACATATCCATTAAAGCTTTGTTCAGTCCCAAAGAAAATCATTCGTTTCTTTCTTTGTTTACATATATTTGCTAACACAATACTAGCTTCTGTATTCATACAATGTGTTCCTACAGGATTATTTTCACAATCCGCCGTGGTAGCATTCGCCGCGGTATGTACAAGAACATCAAAATCAAGGTGTTCAAAATACGCTTGTACATCCTCTATATTATTCAATTCTACCTCTTTTCTAGTAATTCGAATAAATTCAAATTCTTCTTCATTCATCAGTTGTATTAAAGAAGCAATGTATCCATTTGCTCCTGTAATCGCAATCTTCATACTAAGCGTTTCTTTCTTTACGAAAGCCTTCTAATATTGTATAACTTGAACTAGTTCCAATTCGTGTTGCGCCAAGTTCTAACATTTTTTTACAAGTCTCCCAATCTCTAATTCCGCCAGCTGCTTTCACTTGACAGGCTCCATCCACACTTTGTACCATCAATGCTACATCTTCAAATGTTGCGCCACTCGTTCCAAATCCTGTACTTGTTTTAATAAAATCAGGTTTTACTTCTTTTGCAATTTTAGCACATGCAACAATCTCATCTTTTTCCAAATAGCAATTTTCAAAAATAACTTTAGATAATACGTTTGCTTCTTTGCATATGGATACAATAGCTTGCATCTCTTCTTTAATGTAGGCAAAGTCTTTTTCTTTTACTTTCCCAATATTCAAAACATAATCAATTTCATCTGCACCATCTCTAATAGCTTCTTTTGTTTCGTATACTTTAGTAGCAATTGTAGTTTGTCCTAAAGGAAATGAAATTGCAGCTCCTACATGCACATCACAATCCTTTAAATATGTTTTACAAGTTGATACCGGAAATGAATCGATTGCGACCATTGCGCATCCTAACTCTTTTGCTTCTTCACACAGTTTCTTCATATCTTCTTGTGTTGCATAAGCCTTTAAAAATGTGTGATCAAAGCATTTTGCTAAAGTTTTTGGTGTTAATTCGTTTACATTCATAGCAGTTCCTCCTAATGTAATTACATTATAACATTACATCTTGTGCGTGTCAATTGACTCCTTATAATGTTATAACATTGTAAATGTATCGGATTTCATATATAATGTTATTATCTTAAGAAAAGAGGTGTCGTAATGGCTAATTTACTAGAAGAAAATTTCAAAATCGACAAAAATTCTCCTGTACCTTTATATTTTCAAATTAAACAGGAAATAATAAAAGCAATCCGCTCAGGAGTATATGTTCCTGAAGACCAACTTCCAACAGAACTAGAGTTCTGTAATGCATTAGATATTTCACGTCCAACTATTCGACAAGCATTTCAAGAACTTATCAATGAAGGATATATTACTCGTTTAAAAGCCAAAGGCACCTTTGTTTCAAAACCAAAGGTTGAAGGTTTCTTCTTTAAGAAACTAGAAAGTTATAATGAAGAAATGATTTCCTTAGGGCTAACGCCAAGAACTTCTGTCTTATTAAGCGAAGTGGAAAATGCCTCTGAAGAAGTTCAAAAATATTTAAAACTTTCAGAAGATGCTAAAGTGCTTCATTTGATTCGCTTACGTTATGCGGATGAAGAGCCTATGGTTTACGTTGATACCTATGTGCCTTATGCTCTATTTCCAAAACTAGCACAAGCTGATTTTTCCCTTTCTACCACTTCTTTATATGATATTTTAAAAACTACTTATAACCATCCCATTGCTTATGTTGATCGTACTATTGAAGCAAGTAATGCAACGAGTGGAATTAGTTCTGTTCTACAAATACCACAGTCACAAGCTATTTATACCATTACTACTATCGCTTGTGATGCCCAGGATATACCAATTGAATATTCTATTTCTAAATATCGTGGCGATCGTAATAAATTTACTATTCGTTTAGTTCAACAATAACTAAAAAAAGAAATTATGCAGCATAATTTCTTTTTTTATATCATTGGTTTTTCCCTTGATGTTTATGATTTTGATTTCCATTTCCATTTTGATGATTTCCCTTAGTATCTAATTCTTCATTGGTAATCGTATAATAGATTGTTCTTAATTCAGCCATGGATTTGTTTTTCAAATCATCAACTTTGTAGGAAGCATCTGCTTTCACTATCTTTTCAATCACCATATATTTTCCGCTAGACATATGATGGCTTTGTGCATTTTGCATCGTTTTTTCATTTACATGGATACACTCATGTGGTATTTTTACATTTTTATTCAAATATGTAGAAACATTTTGTTCTATATTATTTGCCCGCTTTTCGTCTTTTGAATATACGCTTACCTGCAAATAAGCATCCTCTTTCATATAAGTTTTATATTCCTTATTTGTAAGAATTAAAGTTAAAGCTTCTTCATATTCTTTCCCTTTCATATCTAATGATTTTAAAACAGATTGTGCTTCCTCATTATAATAAACAATTTCCTGGACGTGATCATCTTGATTTAAAACAAGCTGGAAGCTAGGATTAATATCCATGGTTATATAGCTATAAGCTTGGATCGTTTTTGGTTGCATAAATTGAAAGTAAACCAAGAAAACAATACAGAAACTAGCAAATATTCCGATAGGTGCTTTATAATTTCTTCTTTTTATCTTATTTTCATTTAACACATAACGCAATGTTTGTTGTTTTAATTCTTCACTAGCTTCAACTTTATCAAATGTTTCCCATGCTTTATTCTTCAAGATAATCACCTCCTAACATCCCTTTTAATTCATCTTTTGCTCGTCTCATCCAAGTTGATACTGTATTTTCTTTTACCTCTAAGATATTTGCTATTTCCTTTGTTTTATATCCTTCGTAATAGTATAAGTATATTACATTCTTGTATTTTTTTGGAAGCTTTAAGATACTTTCTAATAATGCATTATCTTCTTTTGGTGCTTCAATATGTAAGGCTTGTAAATCATCTTTTAACTCTACTTTTCGATGAAACCAAGAGGTTAAGTTATCTTTACACGCATTGATTGTTACACGTATTAGCCACGCTTTTTCATGTTCACTAGAATTAAACTCAAAATCACTTTGATAATATTTCAAAAAGACATCTTGAAAAATATCATCTACATCTGCTTTTTGTTTCAAATGTAGAAAACATAGTTTTCTTATCATGTTTCCATGAAGTTCAATTGCGTTCTGTAATTGCGTTTCACTTTTCATACATATCCTCTTAATTACTTTAATTATACCTTACTTTTTATAACTATTCAGCATTATTTACATTTGGACAATTTTTCCCGCTTCCATTTCTTAATCCATTTCCTTGTCCTCTATGTTGTCCATTACCCTTGCCTTGATTGTGATGTGCTTGATAGCCTGTGCCATCTAATTTTGGTGTATGTGTACCATCACAATTTGGGTTTTGACAATTTTCATTTCCATTTGGGCAAACAAATCCATCTGACAGCGCTTCAACTGGTTTTTCCTCACTTACAAGAGGATTCACAACTCTTGTATTCTGTACTTGAATACAATTCTCATTCTGACAATTCACATGTCCGTTTGGACACAGTGTTTCTTTTACAACAGCTTCTTTTTCAACGATTGGTGTTTGTGGTTCTTCTTTAGATTC
Source organism: Longicatena sp. (assembly GCA_036639635.1). Lineage (GTDB taxonomy): Bacteria > Bacillota_I > Bacilli_A > Erysipelotrichales > Erysipelotrichaceae > JAVWIF01. Next base: position 2,690 of record JAVWIF010000026.1, on the reverse strand, counting down.
TACTACTTCTGTTTTTGGTGTTGTCTCTACTATCTTTACATTCTCTTTTTGTGTTGCTGCATTGATACCTACTGTCGTGACAAGTGCTAATGCACTAACTGCTAATAAACGAAATATTTTCATTTTAATATCCTCCTCATGTTTTTACATGTTCACCTTATACACGATGCAACCATTCAAAAACTTTCAAAAAAAAAGAAAAGATGAAAAATCCACCTTTTCTTCTAAATAATTTCGCTTAACCAATCATTACACTATCATTTATTTCCTCTTTGAATATTTTATTAAATCAATAGTTTATATTATAATCTCTCATTTTATTTTTAGCATTATGCCAAAATATACACATCATATTCGATTCACAAAGAACGGGTAGCTTAAACAATTAAGACAATTGTTATAGAGTGAGTCTACATTCCTAATTGAACAGAATAAGAATAACGATCACCACGATAATATGATACGGTGTATTCTACAGCTTTGTTTTCATCACTATAAGATATTCTTGTGCGCTTAAAAATAGGACTACCAATCTTTACAGCTAACAGTTTTGCTGTTTTTTGATCTGCTAATACTGCTTGAAAATTTTCTTGTACTCTTGTTGGAACACGTACTCCTATTTCCTCAAATACGTCATACATAGATTCTCGGTATTTTTCTTTATCTAAAGGAAATGGATAGTCTCCACTTAAATTAGTTTCAAAGATAACAATAGGTTCACCATCGGCTGTTCTTACACGGAATAGATAATAAATCATACTTCCAATTTCTACGTTTAAATGCGTCGCAACATCTTCACTGGCAGCCTGTTTTTGTATTTCAACATAACTAGTTCCAGGTGTTAATCCGCGATTTTTCATCTCGGTTGTAAAGCTACGAATTTCGCTTAATGACTCATTTATACGTTCAATAAATGTGACACTTGTTCCTTTCCCTCTTGCACGTTTTACATAGCCTGCTTTTTCTAATTCAGCTATGCCTTGTCTTACCGTGATACGACTCACTTTATAGGTCTTCTCTAGTTCCATTTCACTAGGAATTAAATCCCCATACGCATAGTCTTGTTTTTCAATTTTTTCTTTTAAGATTTCATATATTTGTAAGTATAGGGGGATTGCCCCTTTGTTATAATTTAGCTTCATGAAATCACATCCTTTACGCTTCTATTATACTTGTATTTTAACTATTTGAAAAGGGAAACTTATGGCTGATAAGTTTCCCAGATAGCACTTGCTAATTGTGGTTGTGCAACGAAATTAAAGAAACTAGGGTTTGCTTCCTATTGGGTATAAATAGGAACCCCTTTTTGAATATGAAACTCTGGATAATCACGGGCTTCTTTGATGATTATTTCCTCTTGTTGATAGGCATATTTTTTAAAACCAACCTTATCATATGGAAGTATAACCTCTCTCTTTTATAATGCTACAAGCTTTTTTTAAGTCTTGGTCTACTTGCTCGCTAATTATGTTCAAACGTTTATTAACAGCGGACATAGGCTTTAAGAACAACGATTTTTTCGTTCTCACTCATTCCAAAAGGACGTATCGTGTATTCTAGGACATTGGCAGGAATAATGAAGGTTTCTGCATAATGCACTATGAAAGGCTTAAATGCATTTGTAGGGCTTCCAATAATCGCTTCTTTTCCATCAATCAAATTGCACATATTCATATTGTTATTGGTTGTATGATGAGATATTTTATCTATGGTATATCTTCTTGATTCTATATATTCAAGTTCATGAAGTCCAGTATGTTCTATTTTACATGGATTATTTTCTTCAACTACATCGTATGTTGCATTTACCAAATGTTCTTCAACCCATGGTGTTGTACGATCCCACTCTATGACTTCTTTCCCATGATCAATATGAACTGGTCTAGGACGTCCATCAAGACCTAAACGATCCCAATCCCATAGTTTAAAAGTAAAGATAAATGGTGTTGCACTAATTTCTAATACCATAGCACCACTTCCACCACTGTGGCAAGTGCCTGCTGGTATTAAGAAATGATCATGTTTTTTTGCGGGAAACTTATTAATATATTTTTCAGCGTCAAAAGGCACGTCACCTTCTTGTGCTATTTTTAAATCATTAATCATCTCTTCAGGATTGATATTTTCTTTTAATCCTAAATAAACCGTCGCATCGTCTTTTGCATCTAAGATATAATAACTTTCATCTTGTGTATAGCTCATTCCAAAGTTCTTTTTAATATATTCTACTAATGGGTGTACTTGTAATGATAAATGTTGCCCTTCCATGGTATCTAGAAAATCAAAACGAATTGGAAATTCTGCACCAAAACGCGCAAATACTCTTTCACCTAATAATTTTTTAGGTTGGTATAGTACTAAATCCATTGCTGGTAGTTCAAATTCTACACCATCATAATCAAACATAATGCTATTTTCTTCTGGTACTCCATCAAAACTCCATGCATAGTTTGCTTGTTTTGGGTCTAAGTTACATACTTCTTTCATCCATTGTCCACCCCAAACACCTGGATCAAAATAAGGTACTAAACGAAATGGTTGTTGTGTTAACATTTTCAAGCTATCTTTCCATGTAGTTCCGCTAATCATTTTAGGATCATTTGCTTTATTGGTATCTACTACATAATCAATTGTATCAAATCTTCTAGCTTTATGTTTATCCGCAATACGCCATTCAATAAAGAATGCAC
>JAVWIF010000025.1:0-22835 GCA_036639635.1 Longicatena sp. | reverse complement strand
ATATTATTCCTCCTCATATGATTGACAAATGTGATGCTAATGCTTATTATAAAGTATACAGTAACTGTAATGTCAATAGGAGAATAGTGAATGGAGGGCTACTTCATAACCAAAGCAAAGAAGAATTCTTTGATGGAGGAAGTATGCCTAGAAACAGAGAATTAATGCGAGTGTTTAAGGATGTTGGTCTTGTAGAACAACTCGGTTCTGGAATGGATAGAATATTAAAAGTGTATGAGAAAAACATTTTTCAATTTTATGAACATATCATCAAAGTTAATTTTCCAATAAAAAGTTCCGCAAAAAGTTCCGCAAAAAGTTCCGCAAAAAGTTCCGCAAAAAGTTCCGCAAATAAATATAATAAAACTCAAAATAGCATTATTGATTTGATTATGGAAGATGAACAGATTACACAGAAAGATATAGCAAAAAAATTAACAATATCAGATAGAGCAGTAAGAAAAGCAATGGTAAATTTAATTGAAAATGGAGTTGTTATACGAGAAGGATCGAGTAGAAAAGGAAAATGGATTATATTGAACAAATAATCAAAAAATATAATTATGATATTATCAAATGCATAGATAATTCTGATGGTAAAAGGAGCGCGCTAAAATGAAAAATGAAGTTCAATTTACAAGTGGACAATTTGCGAAACTACATCATATTAACAAACGAACGCTTCATTACTATGATTCTATTGGTTTGTTTTCTCCAGCGCTAATTGGTGAAAATGGGTATCGTTATTATACGTATCAACAAAGTACAACATTAGAAATGATTCTTACAATGCGTGAGTTACATATGTCTATTGAAGAAATTCAAATATATTTAAGACAGCGTTCACCAGAGGCATTTCAAAAAATTGTTGATGAAAAGGTGAAAGATATAAAACAAAGCATTCAAAATCTTAAAGCTATTCAACGCTTATTATGTAATAAAAAAGAGCAGTTATCAATATGTGAAAATTTAGATGTAAATCGTATTGAAGTTATAGAGATTGAAGATGAATATTTGTTATTAAGTGAATCGATAAGCGGTGTATATGATGAACATGATTTTGCAGTATTTGTTGAACATGCAAATGAAAATAGAAATCATCGTATTTTCAATATGAACTATGGAAGTATGATTTCAGTCGAAAATATAAAGAGTAATCAGTATGATAATTATGCCTGCTTTTTTACAAAAATGCCCAAAGAAAAGAAACTTAACTTGTATCATAAAGAAAAAGGAAACTATATTAGAGCTTATTGTAAAGGAGAGTGGGAAGCTATTCCTAATACTTATAAGCGAATCTTAACGTTTGCCAAAGAGCATCATCTGAGGGTAAGTGGATATGGATATGAAGAAGGATTAAATGAAATGGCAATTTCGAATATGGATGAATATATAACGCAGATTAGCGTTCGTTGTGAAGAAATATAAAAAAAGGTTTCTCAACAAGTGAGAAATCTTTTTTAGAAGTTTCTACCTAATGCATCTGCTCCCATAATAGCAGCATATACGTCATCTGGTGTTAGTGCAAATGGCATATTTCCTAAGGTATCATCACTAGAACATGCAAGTTTAGCGACATCCATAATACGTTCTTTAGTAATATCTTTAATGCCCAAATCGCTTAAAGTTGTAGGTAATCCTAAATCTTTACAGAAGAAGAGCACATCCTCAAGTTCCTCGCATGGTGCATTTTCTAATACCAATTGTACAAGTGTACCAAAGGCAACTTTTTCGCCATGATAAAGAGTATGTGTTTCTTCAAGTAGCGTTAAGCCGTTGTGAATAGCATGCGCACCAGCAAGGCCTCCACTTTCAAAACCGATTCCAGATAAATAAGTATTTGCTTCAATAATATTTTCTACAGCTTTTGTACAAACGTGCTCATTGACTGCCAACATTGCATTTACACCATTTTCAAGTAGTGTTTCATAACAAAGTTTTGCCAAAGCCATAGCAGCTAAAGTGATGTTTCCGCCAACGCAGTTTTTTGCATTTGAACGTTGACATGCTCTTGCCTCAAAGTAGGTGGCTAGTGCATCTCCCATACCAGCAACAATGAGTCTTGCAGGTGCTTGGCTGACAATCTCACTATCGACTAATACAATATTTGGACTTGAGGGTAAAAATAAATATTTTTCAAAGACCCCAGCATCACTATAGATAACGGATAAAGCACTACATGGCGCATCAGTAGAAGCTATGGTTGGTACAATCATAACAGGCTTTTTCATGTAATAGGCAATTGCTTTTGATGTATCGTGAATCTTTCCACCACCAATTCCAACAATTGTATCACACTCTGTATCTTTACATAGCGAAATTAGACGATTGATTTCGTTCATACTACATTCACCATTGAATACAGCATAAGTAACCCTACTTTTTGAATTTTCTAAGCTTTTAGAAATTGCACCTTCAACTCTTTTCCGACCTGATGCACTTGTTAAAACAAAAAGATTATTTCCGATATTTTCGCTGTGTTGACATATGTTATATAGTTCGCCTTTTCCTTGTATATAACGTGTTGGATTTCCAATAATTTTAGCCATTTTTATGACCCTCCTATAGTAATTTTCAAGTTCATTATACCATTATAAGCGAGCTAACACTTCTTAATAATCCTTATTTTATATGAGAAAAGTACAAAAATATAAAAAGGCAAAAATAGTAAGTCATTTCCATTGTAAACGCTAACAAAATAAATTATAATAGTAATACAGCGATATGCGAGGAAAGGATAGTATAATAATGAAATTAGAAGGAAAAGTAGCAGTAGTAACCGGAGCTAGCTCTGGTATGGGAAGAGAGATAACAAAATTATTTGCAGCACAAGGAGCAACTGTAATTGCAGTTGCAAGAAGAAAAGAAAGACTTGATGAAATTGTTGAACAAACAAAAGATGCGGCAGGATTAGTAGTAGCATTTCAAGGTGATGTATCGAGTAAAGAAGTAAACGATGCCATGATTGATTTTGCCATTAATAACTATGGGAAAATTGATATTTTAATTAATAATGCTGGTATTATGGATGAAATGACACCTGTCCACGAGTTAAGCGATGAATTATGGGAAAAAGTGCAAAATGTAAATGTATATGGACCAATGTGTGCTTGTCGAAAAGCAGTTACTGCCATGATGGAACAGCCTGACGGTGGTGTTATTGTAAATGTAGCTTCAGTGGGTGGTCTTCACGGAAGTCGTGCAGGATTTGCTTATACAGCTAGCAAACATGCACTAATTGGAATGAGTAAAAATATTGGTTTTATGTATGCAAATAATAAGATCCGTTGTAATGCATTGTGTCCTGGAGGCGTAGATACAGAAGTGGGTGTTAATATTTCTCATCCTAGTACCTTTGGTATTGGAAGAGCAATGAGTGGTACAGCATCTAGCCCTCGTTCTGGTCAAGCAATTGAAATAGCAAATGCAGCCTTGTTCTTAGCAAGTGACGATTCTAGTTTAATTAATGGAACTACACTAGTTGCTGATGCTGGTTGGACAGCTTACTAAAATAAATTTAAAAAAGATGAGAATACTTCATCTTTTTTATTTGGGGCTTGACTTGGAGTTAACTCGAAGTGATACAGTATGTATGTAAACTAAGTTTAGGAAAGAGGAAAACAATGAAAAAAACCTTATATTTGATGAGACATGGACAAACATTATTCAATGCTAGAAGAAAAATCCAAGGAGTATGCGATTCACCTTTAACTCCATTAGGCATTCAACAAGCACAAAAGACGCGAGAATATTTAAAAGATATCAACTTCGATCATCTCTATTGTTCTACAGCAGAAAGAACAAGTGATACCTTAGAAATTGTAACTGGTAATAAGATGCCTTATACAAGACTTAAGGGTTTAAAAGAAATGAATTTTGGAGTATTTGAAGGAGAGAGTGAAGACTTAAATCCTGCAATTGAAAGATATGAAACTTTCTTTTTAGATTATGGTGGAGAATCAAGAGCAATGGTGAAAGAAAGAATGATGAAAACTTGTAGCGAAATTATGGAAAAAGATGACCATAAGACAGTATTAGCAGTTTCTCATGGAGGTGCTTGTGTAAACTTCTTACTTGCTTGTGATCCTTCAAAACAATTGAAAAAAAGATTTTCAAACTGTGGGATCTTAGTATTCGAATACGAAAATAAAAAGTTTACATTTGTAGAAGCAATAGAACAAGCTTAATTAGGTTTAGAACCAGCATAACCAAAAACCATAACACATAACATGGATCCCAATAGAGTGAGCATTTTTTTCATAACTAACATTCTCCTTTTGATTAGTTAAGTATAAGATAAATTAGCAAATATGTCGTGGGAACTTGCTTACACTATCCTAACAGTTTTGTTAGATAGCGTTCATAAAACCTTTATTAATTCTGATTTTCCTGTATAATAAGGAAGAAAGATAAACAAAAGGTGAACCATATGAAGTTTAAAGAATTTCAACTAGATGATGCTATCTGTAAAGCATTAGATACATTAGGATATAAAGAGGCATTACCAGTACAAATTGCGGTAATTCCAGAGATATTAAAGAAACAAGATGTCATTGTAAAATCAAAAACAGGAAGTGGTAAAACAGCTTCTTTTGCGATTCCAATTATTGAAGATATTATTTGGGATGAGCGTAGTCCTCAAGCAATTATCTTAACACCAACACGAGAGTTAGCAATGCAAATAAAAGAAGATTTTGATAACATAGGCGCTTATAAAAGATTAAAAAGTGTCGCTGTATTTGGGAAACAACCATTTCGTTACCAAGCGCAAGATTTAAAGCAACGCGCACATGTTGTTGTAGGAACGCCAGGAAGAATATTAGATCACCTAGAACAAGGAACATTAAAGATTGATAAAATTCGTTATTTTGTTTTAGACGAAGCCGACGAAATGTTAAACATGGGATTTATTGATACAGTACAAGAGATTATGGAGTATTTTCCAGGTAACAAAACGACATGTTTATTTTCTGCAACGATGCCAGAAGCTATTTCATCACTTGCAAATACGTTTATGAAAGAAGCAAAACTCATTGAATTAGAACATACAAATAATGTAAATGAACAAGTAGAACATTATGCATATCGTATGAAAGAACATGATAAATTAGAATTCTTGTGTAAACTCTTATGTAAAGAAGTGCCAGAATCTTGTATTATCTTTGCGAAAACACAGGAACATGTAAAAGATATTTGTGAATACTTATATGATAAAGATATTAGTGTGGATAAGATTCATGGGGGTATGTTACAAGAAGATCGTATAGCAAATATGAAAGACTTTAAACGTGGGAAGATACGTATTTTAGTTGCTACAGATGTTGCTGCTAGAGGAATTGATATTGAAAACGTAACACATATTATCAACTATGATATGCCAGTTCAAAAAGAAACGTATGTACATCGTATTGGTAGAGCTGGAAGAGTAGAAGCAAAAGGTGTTGCTATCTCTTTATTAGCACAATATGATGATCAAAGATTACAAGACTTAGAAGAGTTCTTAGGTTACCCTTTAACAATCAAAGATCATGAAGAAATTGATACTATGAGAATTACAAGAGCTGCTTTAGATGCTTTAGATGAACCTGAATATGAAAAAGATGCAAAAGGAAAAGAGATTCGTAAAGATATCATGAAGATTTATTTGAATGGTGGAAAAACAAAGAAAGTAAGACCTGGTGATATTGTTGGGGCAATTTGTGAAATTGAAGGCGTTAATGGAGATGATATTGGTGTTATTCAAGTACAAGACAAACAATCTTATGTTGATATTTTAAATGGAAAAGGAAATATTGTATTAAAAGCTTTACAAAAAACAACGATTAAAGGAAAGCTATTAAAGGTACAAAAAGCAAGAGAAGATGACTAAGGTAATGTGAGAAATCATGTTATCTTTTTTTTGAAAAAGCAACTTTACTATTATTTTAAATTATCATATACTATAAAAAAGAAAAGAGATGATGGGGATGAAACAAATAGTAGTAGAGGATGTTTGTTTTGCTTATGATGATGTAGCGTTTGTGTTAGAAGATATTTCCTTTAAGATACAAGAAAAAGAAGGGTGCATTCTTTTGGTGGGGAAAAATGGAGCGGGGAAAAGTACACTGATTAATTTACTATGTGGTTGTTTTAAACCAGCTTATGGAAGCGTTCAAAGAGAAAACTTGCAAATAGCTTACCTGCCCTTTGATAGTCCATTATATAAACACTTAACAATATTAGAAAACATGCGTTTTTATTATCGTAATTTTCAAGGAAAAAACTTAGATATTGATGATCCTTTTGTACAAGAAGTAATACAAGCGCTTTCCATCGACTATCTACTACAACGCTTTGATCAATGTAGTTCTGGTCAACAACAAAAAGCAAGTATTGCATGTATTTTATTAAGTGGAGCAGACCTTATTATTATGGATGAACCATTTGTTGCTATAGATACTAGTAGTGTAGCAAGACTTATTGAACTTATTTCTAAAATGCGAAAAGATACAACTTTTTTAGTAACGACACATACCATAACAAAATTAGAACCATTTGCGGATCGCCTATTATATTTAAATGAAAGTAAACTCGAAATGGATACTACCAATGTGCAAGAGATACAAGCTTACTTCAAACGAGATGATAGTATATGATCGGTTTTGAACTTAAACGAATTCTCAGAAATCGGTCATGGAAATATTTATTAGTAGTTTTAATCGGTAGTTTTTTCTATTATGGCATGTATTATAATGATGATGTAATATCTATAGCAACAGGAATGAGCCCATTAACGCATATGCAATTAGTAGAATCTATAAGTATTATGCCAGTACTTGGTTGTTGTTTTGTATTGTATCGTATTGCACAAGAAGAAGAGCCTATTGATTCTTGGAAAGTACTCTTAACATATCCAATTCATCAACAAACAAGAGTATTTATTAAATTACTTATCTTATTAGCGTTTCAAATACCAATTGTATGTGTAAGCTTAGGAACATATTATATACTTACGAATACTTTACATATGGATGTATTTTATTTTAGCATGGGCATTCAACTTACCTACTTAGCATGTTATTTTTACTATAATTTTGTTGTAGCAAGCGGATTCTTGAATCAGATGGGGAACATACAAGTTATCAATGGTTTACGATATTGTACGCCAATCTGTTTATTCTTTTGTTTATATAATGCAGGAGATTGGTCTTGGGTATATGTTGAACATTTTTCTTTTATTGTTGGTTGTTTTGTACTTTCGTTAGCTGTTCTCTTTTTGCTTCTGGATAGAACTATGAATCGAAAGTTATTTCATGAGTTAGTATTACATAAATTATTTGGTAGAAATATCCCATCGCAAAATGCAATACTGTTAACAAAATATAAAGGGTTAGCTGATAAAATTTTACAGTTTATGTTTATAAAATTAGATCGCCATACGCATCATTATTGGGAAGTATGTGCAAATGTAGAAGTTAGCTTAAAAGAAAGTATATTTTATATTATCATTGGATTATGCTGCGTAATTATATCTGTTGGCTCAAATGTATTATTGTTTTTGATAGTAGGGATTGCCTGTTTATGTTCTCCTATAGTTAACTATTTTCAAAATATTAAACAGATGAAAAAGATTAGATTTGAATAATAATGATAAATCACTTAAATGATAATTGACAAATCACTTAAATACACAGTTATTATACTAAAGTGTGGAGCTGATTATTATAATGTATAGGATGCTTAAAAGACTAAAAAACGATATTCTTCTTTTTTAAGGATATCGTTTTAATTTATTTTATTTTTGTCTAAAATTATTCATAAACACATCTATACGCTCTAATGCTTCGCGAATGTGTTCAATGCTATATGCATAAGAAACACGGATAAATCCTTCTCCAGCATCACCAAAAGCAGTACCAGGTACACATGCTACTTTTTGCTGTTCAAGGAGTTGTTCACAGAATTCATCACTAGTTAAACCACTCATTCTAATATCTGGAAAGATATAGAAGGCTCCTTGTGGCAAATGAGTAGGTAGACCTAAACGATTGAAACCTTTGGTAATAAAGTTTCTTCTAGCCATATAAGATTCTTTCATTTCTTGTACATGAATATCTCCATTACGTAAAGCTTCAATTGCACCGTATTGAGCAGCAGTTGGTGCTGACATAATAATGTATTGGTGAATCTTATTCATAGCATTGGTAAAAGTTTCATGAGCAAGTACATAACCTAAACGCCAACCAGTCATTGCATAAGCTTTTGAAAAACCACTGATTAAAATTACTTGATCTTTAATTTCTTTAAAGTTCGCTAGACTATAAAATTCTCCTTCATATGTTAATTCTGCATATATTTCATCACTTATAATAAGGATATTATGTTTCTTAATAATAGGAACAAGTTTTTCATAGTCCTCTTTTGTCATTACGCCTCCTGTAGGATTACTAGGGAAGTTTAATAACATTGCTTTGGTTTTGGGTGTAATCGCTGCTTCTAGTTTCTCAGGGGTTAATTTAAATTGATCTTTATGTTCTAGACGAATATGTACAGGGATAGCACCTACCAATTCAACACTTGGTGTATACGCTACATAACTTGGTTCCATTAGGATGACTTCATCTCCTGGATTCACAATCGCACGCATTGCAATATCAATGGCTTCACTGCCACCAACGGTTACGACAACATTTTTAACTGGATCGTAGGTTAAGTTAAAGCGACGTTTCTGATATGCACATATTTCTTCACGTAGTTCTAGTAAGCCTTGATTTGCTGTATAATGTGTTCTTCCAGATTCAATAGAATAAATAGCAGCTTCACAAATATGCCAAGGAGTTGTAAAATCTGGTTCACCCACACCTAATGAAATAACACCTTCCATTTCATTTGCTAAATCAAAAAATTTACGAATCCCACTTGGTTTAATTTCACTTACATGTTTACTTAACAGTTCTTCATACATTACGGAGTCACAACCAATCTTTCAGCAGGCTTTTCGTCTTCCCCTAAAACTACACCATTGATCTTATATTCTTTCAACACAAAGAAGGTAGATGTAGAAACAACATTTTCGGTTGTAGCTAATTTTGCTCCTACAAAGTTTGATATTTCTTGCATCGTTCTTCCATAAATAATAACTATAAATTCACTTTTTCCACTCATTAAATACATGGTATCTACTTCTGGATAACGATAGATATTTTTTGCTACACGATCATAACCATAATCACGTTCTGGTGTAACATCAACTTCAATTAAAGCCATTACTTTATCTTTGTTTGTTTTATCCCAGTTAATGATGGTATGGTAACCACAAATAATTTTTTTCTTTTGTAAGTCTTCCATGGTATGAATAACACTTTCTTCATCCTCCAATAAAACATCTGCCAAATCTCTTGTAGAGTATCTAGCATTCGTTTCTAATAGAGATAATAATAACTCTTTTTTCATAATCTCATCACCTTTTCTGTTTCTATTGTATAATGGATTAGATAGTAAGTAAATAACGAAATAGGAAACAATTTGTAATAAAGGAAATATAATACGTCACAAAATCGTTGTTTAAGTAGAGAGGGGAACATAAAAGTATGGATTCAATGAAAGAAAATGTATGTGATTCTATCGAAGAGATAATCGATGTTTATGGTGATATGACATTTAGAGTAATTTTAGCACATATGCATAATGAAGCCGATGCACAGGATGTTTTACAAGATGTGTTTATAAAAATAATGAAGAAAAGACCAGTCTTTGAGAACTGTTATAAAGAAAAAGCATGGATTCTTCAAGTCGCAATGAATACATGTAAGGATCATTGGAAATATGATAAATTAAGAAAACATGAACAATTATTAGATCAATATGAAAGCTATACAAATCCCTCTGAATCTTTAGAGATATTACCTTATGTTAAAAGACTCCCTCAGAAATATCGTGATGTTGTATATTTGTTTTATTATGAAGAATACAGTGTAAGAGAAATTGCAGAAATACTTAACAAAAAACAAGCAACAGTTTTAACATGGCTGAATCGAGCTAGAAAGAAGCTAAAAGAAGACTTGAAAGGAAGTGAATTTGATGAAGAAATATAAAGAAGAGTTGGATCGTTTTTCGTTAACGAAAGAGCATAAACAAGCATTAAAAAATGCTATGATGGAACCTTCTTTCACTCCTAAAAGAAAACAACATGTGCTTATATTTGCAAGTGTTATTTGTCTTGTTTTATTAAGCGTAGTATTGCTTCAAAAGCAAATGCCACATCAAGCAGAACCGATAGCTATCAATAAGATAGAGGATGAAGTATCCTATGAACAATGCTACAAACCACAATGGTATCGCTCTTATGGTGGATTAGGAATAAGTAAAAAAATGGATAGTTCATCTCCTTTTCTAGAAATAAAAAAGAATGAAACCCACACCATACAAACAGATATTAAAGAACTCTCCGTGTATGAATACGAACGCACCAAAAACGAACGAGGAGAATTTAAACGTTATGATGATGAAGAATATAGAATAACTTTAAGTGCGATAGCAAATAAATTAGGAATTCACAATGCATTAACAAGTGATGTACGTGATCATGTATATAAAATTGAGAGTGACAAGCTAACGCTTCGTGTAAAAGAAAATGATAGTGTATCAATTATAGGCAATGAACGATATGCATCAGATATAAGTTCAGATGCTAAGCAAATGGTTGAGCTTGCTAAAACATTTTTCCCTCAAGTGCAAAGTGCCACGGATATTAAAAATCCAACGTATCAATTGCTTACTAGAAATAATACTTATGAAGTTATGATAAATGAAAAAGCAAAGGAACAAAAGAGTGTTGTATTTTCGATAGAAGAAACCTATGACACAAATACAAGTGAGCCAATCTTTTGTCCAAGTATCAATATACCAAATGTAAAACATCAAAGAGAAATTGGGAAATTATCGATATTGGATGTTAAAGAAGCAACTAAAACACTCTTAGAAGGTGGATATACGTCAAACAATATGCCGGTAGTTTCACTTACTTCAAAAAATATTGTTGGTGTTGAACTAATATATAGCGATGATACGTTTATTAATTATTTACCATATCGTCTCCCTATTTATCGGTTTTATGTAAATGTAAAAGATACGATATATAGTGCGGATGTGATTGCAACTAGTAGAGAAGAATTAGAAAAATTAGAAAAAGTGTCGTGGTATTTTAAATAAAACGAAATATATTGTTTGCTTCGTTCGTTGAATAAGTAGAGAAGAGGTTAAGTTGACAACCTCATTGGCTATTTACTACCAATAGAAAGAAGGCCTATATGTCTAAAAAAATGTTATCTATTTGTGTAGCTGTTGTCCTTATTTCGGCAAGCATAATTTTTACTGTTTATTATTTCTCTATGAATGATAATAAGGAAAAGCAACAAACAGCAACAACACCTAAAGTTAGCGAGGTAAAAAAACCAGTAGAGGAAAAAGCAAAAGAAGAAACCCCAGTAGTAAATCAAGAAGAACCTGCGCCTATAAAAGTAGAAGAACCACAACCAAGTAGTGAAATAAGTACGCCGAAAACTGAACCAAATACTAAAGTACTATTACCAATTCATCAAAGGATTCAAGAAAATAGTTATTATTGTGTACCTGCTTGTTTACAAATGGTTTTAAATCATCATGGAATTACAATGAGCCAAGAACGTTTGGCAATTGAAATGAATACTTCCGCAAAAACAGGAACTGAATACGAGGACTTAAAAAGAGTTGCCAATAAATATATTTTTCATAATGAAAACGTTGGTGTAAATGATATCGGATATCATGTTCAAACAATTAAGAGATTAGATACCAATCCTCAAATTAAAAATGATTTCGAACAAAGAGTAAAACAAGATATGAAGAGTGGTGATCCTGTATTTGTTGCTGTTGATTTACAAGCACTCTACCCAAATCTTCCAACTGCTAATCATGTGATTTTAGTAACTGGCTATGTGTTAGCACAAGATAGTAGTCAAATCGCAAAATACTACTATATTGATCCTTACCATAAGGTACAAGATGAAACTTATGGAGGATTAAAGATTGTTACAAGTGAAGAATTATTATATGCATTAGTGAATGGTGAAGAACCTGCTTATATTTGGTAAAATAAGAAATCCTAAATAAAACGAGTACTTAACTATGCAAAAGTATTCGTTTTTTCTAAATGAATTAGTGTGTTAGAATAGGGTTTCGTGTATAATAATAGTAAGGTAAAGGAGAATTTATAAATGGATAAGGATGAAATAGAAATCGAAAAAAACATACAAACAAACAAGCAGTACTTGGAACAATTTGAAAAGCATTTACAAAGTCAGAATCTAAGCAATAAGACAATTAAAAACCATATAATGAATGTGGAGTTTTATATTAACGATTATTTAAATTATTATGAACCGCAAAACATACAAGCTGGAATTACATCTATTTCTGGATACTTAAGTGATTGGTTCATCCGAAAAGCGATGTGGTCAAGTGTGGCATCGATAAAAGCAAATGCTGCTAGCATTAAGAAATTTTATAAATACATGAGTGAAACAGGAATTGTTTCGACGTTAGATTACGATTTTTTATGTTCTATTATAAAAAGTGATCTTCCTGAATGGCTAGAAAATCTAAAGGAATATGATGCAGGATTTGATGATGAATACTTCTAAATATTAACACTAATCAACTAATGGTTGATTAGTACACAACTAATAGGCGATAAACTCAACGGATGATAGGTTCATTTTTGTTCGTTGATTATTTATAATGGGGATCATGTAAAAGTTAATCTTCCTTTAGCAATTGTAAAGATAGGGCTAGATATGGGCATGGAAATGCCTCAGATAGCTGCGAATGATGCGTTAAAAGATATTGATATTAAGATGATTTATCAAATGATTGAAAATGGTGTAATTGGTACTATCGTAGAAGTTGATTCTGCTGAAGGTGACCATGTAGAAATTATTGTAGAATAAGATGAAAATATATATTCATACAAAGGATACCAAACTTTTTATACCAATACCAAATGCTTTGGTGTTTAATAAAATGATACAAAAGGGACTTTCTCTTACATTACGTAAACAAACAGAGATTACCTTCAATAAGGAGCAACTTGTCTTAATTGAGAAGTTATTTAAACTTATGAGAAAAGATTATAAAGGTTTATTATTAGTGGATATAGAAACTGTAGATGGAGAGATTGTAAAAATACAGATATAGAGGATAAGAAAATGAGAACATTAATTAGCAATGGGCATTTGATTTTAGATGGAAAAAATGAGATTCTTAATGGTTCTATTTTGATTGAAGATAAGAAGATTGTGGGTATCTATGCCGACAATCAACAAGTAGCATGTGATCAAAAAATTGATGCACAAGGTAATTATGTAATCCCAGGTTTATTAGATATGCATACGCACGGTTCTTTGGGCTATGATTTTAATACTTGCGAAAAAGAAGATATTAAAAAAATTGCCGATTGTTATTTAGCAGAAGGGGTTACGGGATTTCTTGCTAGTTTAGTTTGTGAACAAACTGAGGATTACTGTCGTATTTTAAAACAATATGAAGAAGTAGATTGTCCAAATTTAATTGGAATCCATATGGAAGGACCATTTCTAAATGTTGAACAAAAGGCTGTTATGAAAGAAGGCTGTTTAAGAAATCCAGATATAACTGAATTAGCTAGGTATGAATCAATTTCCTCTAAGATTAAATCAATTACAATAGCACCTGAATTACCAGGAGCATTACCTCTTATTCAAGTCGCTACAAGTCATGAAATTATAGTGAATATAGGACACTCGAATGCGACTTGTGCACAAGGCTTAGAAGCACAAGCTTATGGGGCAAGTGGTATTACACATTTATATAATGCTATGAGTCAACATGTTCATCGTGCGCCTGGTTTAGTTAGTGCTGCTTTTTTATCAAATTTGATGTGTGAATTAATTGTAGATGGTTTTCATGTTCATAAAGATGTAGTGAAAGCAACCTATCAAACAATTGGGAAACAACGTATTGTGTTGATAAGTGATGCTAATCCTTGTAAAGGATTAGCAGATGGGTGTTATACGTTTTCAGGTAAAAATATTAGTATCAAAAATGGACAAGCTACGGTAATAGAAACGCATAGAATTGCTGGTAGTACGCTTTCTCTGCCACAAGCAGCGCGTAATATGATGACATATTGTGGATGTAGTATCGCTGACATTGTAACGATGGCAGCAGTAAATCCAGCACAACAGTATCATTTAAAACAAGGAAAAATAGCAATCGGGTTTGCAGGAGATGTGGTCGTAACTAATGAAGATTTTACAATCCTAACACTGGTTAATCAAGATGTTATTCATGATTATAGATAACAAGGACTGCAATAAGTATGCGGTCTTTTAGTTTCTCACTAGTTCAAATAAAAAAGGTTTATAATATAGACAATAATATGAAGAATGATAAAATAGAACTATATGAAAAAGTACAAGTAAATAATAAGATACTAGCATCGAAACATTCAACTTTCTTATGTTCAAAAAGATGAATGTTTCTTTGTGAATAGTGGGGTGATGCATGATTTAGAAAAGATAGGACAATAAAGTGTGAAGTCGTCATGGTGATAATTGCCTATGCTTTTTTAAGAAGCTTTGTCCTCGTTTTGAACAATACTATTGAAATTAAAGGGAGAGTATCTAAATAGAAACGATTGCTCATTGAAATACAAAGAAAATTAGATATGATATATGAATAGGTGCAATTTACCATACCACTTGCGTAAGTAATATTATAATGATTCAAAATCAACAATAATTTGGAGGGATTAGAAATGAATAAGAAATATGATGAAAACTTATTGAACTTACTAAAGGAGCGAGCAGTAGAAGATACCTATATGGGTGCTCCACTGCTTATTAAACGCATTCCTGAAAGTGATGAGATAGGGGCAGTTGATCCTCGTCTATATGAAGACATGAAAAAGCAACTACAAATTCTTAAAATACTACCCAATAAAATGTTAGAGATAGATATTTCTGAAAAAGGAATTGCAAACTCAAGAAAAATGTTTAATGCAATTAAGAGCGCACCTTCTTGTACGAAAGAAATTACAATAGATGAAATAAAAGTAAAAGCAAGTGACGGTTATGAAATAGCAATGTTCCATTACTACCAAAGCGATACAACTAAACGTTCGCCAGTATTATTCTATATGCATGGTGGTGCTTTTTTTGGAGGTCACCATGGAGTGGTTGAAGAATCCTTGAAATTAATGTGTGAAAAATTTGCTTTTTCGATTATCTCAGTGGATTATCGCCTAGCTCCTGAACATCCTTATCCTTATGGGCATGAAGACTGTTACACGGCTTTAAAATGGGTGGTTGAGAACGCTGATGCCTTATGTGTGAATAAAGACTTACTATTTGTTGGAGGAGATAGTGCAGGAGGGAACTTTGCACAATATTGTTCCACTAGAGATTTAGAAGAAAATGCCGGTATGATAAAAGGACAATTATTATTATACCCAACATTAAATATGGCAGGTATTGAAGATGATTATTTTCATTGGAGTATAGACCAGTATCAAATGACACAGAAACAAGCGAAAGAACTAACAAAGATGTTATCTATGTTTAGTAGTATGTATGAGGGATTAGAACCTGTACTAAAAGTAAAAGACTCAAAGAACGACTATTTAAACCCTTATACAAAAAATCCTAAAAACAATCCACCAACATTTCTTGCTGTTGGTGAACATGATTATTTAAAGATAGAAAATTTAGGATATGGAGCGAAGTTATTTCATGCCCATGTGCGTGTTAAAATGATTTTATACAAAGGGTTTGGTCATGCTTTCTTTGATAATACTGGAGTATACCCACAATGTAGTGATTGTATTGAAGAGATGGGACGCTTTATATTGGATATAGCTAGTTCATATGATAAAAGATAGGACACTTAAAAATAGTTGATTTTGAAAAGGAAATAGGTCTGTTATGTTCCTTATTAATGAAGAGCAGTTTATACGGATAACTGTATTTTTTTAATATATAAAAATCTATTTAAAAAATACAGTTAGCACTACTTGTTTAGAAAGTAGAAACAATATTTGCGAATAATCAAATTCTTGTTGAATTATTTTGTAAAGGTTGTAAAATGAAATTAGAAGAAAACAAGTATTTATGAATATATCAAAGTTATCTGCCATACACTAGAAAGAAAAAGCAGATACTTTGTTTATAGGTTTTATTCATTCATCTCAAAGGGAGCACAAAAAGAAAGGAGGAAGAGTATGGCGATTTATGATATCTTGTGTGAGATAAGCGATACAAGAGGAAACGAAGCAGGGAGTTGCAAATTTAATGGATTTCTAGAAGACTATTTGTCGATGATAGAAAATGTAGAAGGCAAAGAGGAAATAACAGCTATTCTATCTCCATTATTTGAGCTAGATAACAATTTAAAGATTTGTGAAGATTTACATTTAAACATTAACAAAGATGCAGTAGCGAATCAGATTATCCGTTATAAAGATGCATTTAAATTACCACAAGGTACGATTCGTTGTCCTTATGTGGTATATGGCATGTTTGAAGATTACCAAAAAGCAGTTATTATAACACTAGGTGAAGAGGAAGCTTATATTCAAGCAAAAGCTTTATATTATGTTATGAGTGAACCAGATAACGAATTTGAAGGAACACGTAATGAAGTGATTGCGATAAGCGCAACCAAAAATAGTATAGAACAAATGCAAAAAGTAGTAGAAGCATTTTTGATAAAGAATCGAAAAGCTGGTATTGTACAAAGGGAATTGGATTCTAAATTATTTGAAAACTACGATTTCATGTATACATTGGCTGCGAAGATTGCTAGTGATCGTGTAGCGAATATAAGAGAGATTTTAATCAATACAGAGATTAAAGAGGATGGTATCAATGATAGTATTGCTTCTTGGTTTCTTATGAAGAAATTTTCCTATGTTCAATATATGATGGATAAGAATACATTAAATAGAGTGCATGATGGAAATGTGAAAAAACAACGGCAAGTTGCTAAAGAGAAATGCGATGCAATAGGCTTTATTTCATACAGTGAACTTTGGAAAATGGTAAAAGAGATGTAAATGAAGTAAGGGACAACATTTTTATAGATGTTGTTCCTTTTTTAAAGCAACGAAACATTAAATAAGTTGCATTATGCTGAAATTAGCGCTATTCTAATAATTATGTAAGGAAGAACGAGGAAAGCGAATATGAAATATTGTCCAGTTTGTGGAAATGCGTTAACTAAGAAAGAACTTGTTCACGAAGGGATTGTAGCGTATTGTGCAAGTTGCAAGGAATATCGCTTTCCAATCTATCATAGTGCGGTATCGATGATCGTCTTAAATCCTAAGAAAGATAAAATATTACTTATTCAACAATACAATAAAAGTGATAATATCTTGGTAGCTGGATACATTAACCAAGGAGAAAGTGGAGAAGATGCACTATTGCGTGAACTGAAGGAAGAAATTGGAAGAACGATTGTAGCATATCGTTTTCTTAAAAGTGAGTATTTTTCAAAGAGTAATACATTGTTATGGAACTTTGCGGTTGTTATTGATAGTGAATCACTTGATGATATTAGTACATGGGAAATAGATAAGGCACAGTGGTTTACGTTTGAAGAGGCATGTAGTGCAATTAAACAAGGCTCACTTGCTCAGAAATTCTTATTAAACTTTATGAATGAATATGAAAAGAAAACGAATGATTTCTTCCAATAATGGCGATCATTCGTTTTCTATCACTTGTTCAATAATAACATCTTCAATAAAGCTAGGAAGATAGCGTCCACTTGTTAATTCTTTAATATCTTCTTCCATTGATCTTAAACTCGTATATTCATAATGAACGAGTTCATTATATTCTTTGAGCGTCACTTGAATTGCTTGTTGGCGAAAGTAATAATCTAATTTTTGCGTGAAGTTATATGAAAAATCTAGAGCATAGCGTGACATCTTCACACTTTTACATAGAATCGTATTTTGCAAAGTATTTGAGACACTTTTAGAGTAGGCACGAATTAATCCTCCAGCACCTAACTTTATTCCGCCAAAGTAGCGAACAACAACGGCTATTACATCATGTAAATCGTTATTTATTAAGCATTCAAGAATAGGAACACCAGCACTACGTGAAGGTTCTCCATCATCATTACTACGTTGTAGCATATGTTGTTCTCCTATAATAAAAGCATAACAATAATGATTTGCATTGGGATGTTCTTTTTTTATGCGAACAATGAAAGCTTTGGCATCTTCTTCACTAAAACAGCGATGCAAGTAACAAAGAAACCGACTCTTCTTAATAATGAGTTCACTTTGACTATCTTCTTTAATTCGTATCATATTATCACCTACTTCATTATAGACTAGAACACTCTTCTTTCGCAAATAGTTTCTTACTTGTAAAGAAGAAGGTTAAACTAGTAACACTACCTGCTAGAATATCAGCTACACCTTCAGCACTAAAGATTCCATTCACACCACTTTTTGTAAGAGTAGGAAGAATAAAAATTAAAGGAATTAATAAGATGACTTTTCTTAACAAAGCGAGGACTAATGATACTTTTGCCTGTCCTAGAGCAAGGAAAGCATTTTGGAAAGCACTTTGTGCACCAAACATAAATATCCCAAAATAATAGAAAGGCATAACAGTATGCAAAACAGCACGTAATTGAGGATCCGGAGTAAAAATATTATATAAGACTTCAGGAATAAAGACACAAATTAGACACATGGTGATGGTAAAGGCCATATTAATAAGGAAGGAACATTTGATGGTTTCTTTTACACGTTCGTATTGTTTTGCACCATAGTTATAACTAATAATTGGTTGTGCACCATTGTTTAAACCTGCTAAAGGTAACAATATGATTTGCATAATACTAGAAATAACAACCATACTTCCAACATATAAATCACCTCCACTAGCTCTTAGTTGGGTATTGAAAATAATACTAACGAGACTGTCTGTTGAATTCATAATGAAAGGAGAAATGCCTAAAGAAATAACCATAAATACAATACGTTTAGAAAAGCGAACATATTTTTTTTGAATACGTAAATGCGTAGTAGGACCCATTAAGAACTTTAATACCCAAAACGCACTAATTGCTTGTGAAATAACGGTTGCTAAAGCAGCCCCTTGTACGCCCATATTAAACACAAAGATAAATATAGGATCTAATATAATATTGGTAATGGCACCTATTGTAACGGTTGTCATACCAATTTTAGTAAAGCCCTGTGCATTAATAAAGGTGTTTAATCCTAAGGAGTATTGCACAAATATAGTGCCTAGTAAATAAATACTTAAATAACTTGTGGCATAAGGAAGTGTATCTGCACTTGCACCAAAAGCTAGAAGGATGTCTTCTTTAAAGATAAAAAATAAAATTGTTAAGATAATTGAAATAACACTTAAGGAAAAGAAACAACTGCCAAGTATTTCTTGGGCTTCTTCTTCTTTCTTTGCGCCTAATCGAATAGAAGCTAAAGGTGCTCCTCCACCTCCTATTAAAGCACTGAAAGCACTAATTAACATAAGTATAGGAAAGGTTACACCAACACCTGTAAGTGCAGCAGTTCCGATATCTGGTATATGGGAAATATAAAGACGATCAACTATGTTGTATAAAACATTTACTAATTGTGCCACAATCATTGGGATGGCTAAGGTTAATAATAATGATGGTATCTTATGGTGCAGTAATTTATCGTTCGTTGTATTCATAAAAACCTCCTGAGGTAGAATTATACCATAATAGGAAGTGAAGAAGAATGAAAATTGGTTATATTAAAGAGACGAATAGTTTGAAATATAAGAAAAGCCAACCTATGAAAGTTGACTTCGTTTATTTAATTCGTTTTTTTATTAAATTCTCCAGCCCATTCAAATCCTTTTTTAGCAACGATTACAGCAATAACTTCATTGATAATAGCAGCTGCTGCTATGGTTCCTTGAATGATTTTAGCACACTCTGGAGCAGGATTTGTTAGAATAGAGACTGCAATACCAGTAAACACTAATGAGACACCGGAGTGGGGTAGTAAAGTAAGTCCTAGATATTTTTTTACTGTTGTTGGAGAATTGGTAATGGAAGCGCCAAAGTAGGCACCAAAGTACTTACCAAGCGCTCTAGCTATTATATATACCGCAGTGAATAAACCTGCTCCAAGTATTAAATGATAGTCTAAAGGAGCACCTAAATTAATAATTACAATTATCATAGAGAAACCTAAAATTGGATTAAATGAACGCATTAAGTTATCCAATTTTTTTCCTGGAATCATATTGGCAAATGTTGCAGAGAACGCCATACCTATTAACATAAAGTTGAGGACAGGTTTTGGCATCACATAGGAATTAAAGAAGAAGCCTACTAGACTTGCGAATAGCAGTGAAAGTAACAATATAATAAGTGTTTGTTTTTCATTTCTTTCTTTCTTTAAACATAGTCCTGCAATAAATCCTGTTGCAATACCTATGAGAAGGGGTAACAGCACTACAAGAAGAATCATATAAAGTGGTATTTTTTGTTCAGAGATATGAGAACCAACAATAGAAATAACAGAAAAGAAGACAATCACACCAACCATGTCATCTAAAGCAGCCATTGGAATCAATGTTTTTGTGACAGGACCATCTGTGTTAAATTCGCGTACTACTGAAAGTGCTGGAGCAGGAGCTGTTGCTAATGCAATACCACCAAAAATAGCTGCGAGGTAAAGCGGAATATCCATGAAATAGAAGATAACACCAAATACAAGTGTAACAAAGAAGAAGGTTCCTAGTGATTGTGTTAAAGTTGTAACGATAATTTGTTTACCTGTTCGCTTAATTTTTTTCCAAACAAGTTCTGTACCAATGAGTAATCCTACAGCACATTCTAAAATATGAACGAAGCTTTGGTACCATGAGGCATCTAATAGTTCAGTGTTGATTAGCATAAGCGCATGAGGACCTAATATCATACCTGCTAATAACCAACCAAGAATGGCAGGAAGCTTAAGCATGGATACTAACTTCCCTGTAAAGAAAGCCATTATAATAGCTAGAATTAGTCTAATTAGTAAGTTAAGCATGTGCGCTTTCCTCCTTTGCAATTCCATACAATAAGATATTTAATAGCTTTGTTAAATGTTTTTCATGATCACTAATTAAATCAATCATGGTATGATTTTCAAATGTTTTACTTTGAAAGTACCCATTAAACATGTCTTGAAAGATAAAGAAATATTCTAGTGCTTCTTTTTCACTGATATCTTCACGTAATGTTACACGTTGAATAATACTTGTATATTGAAGTGCATTAAAGGCATCAAATTGTTTCCTTATTTGTTTGATTTCTGCACTTAAATGCTTAGGTGGTTGAAATAGAGAATTGAAGAATATTGATTTGTAATAAGGGTTTTCTTGGAAGAAACGAAAACGTAAATCAATCAGTTTTTTAATATTCTCTTGATAATTTTCTGATGTATATTCCTCTTTACTTAAGTACATGGTAATTTCATTGAAACATAAGGTTACACATTGTAAATATAAAGCATCTTTATTCCTAAAGTTGTGATACATTAAACCTTTAGAAATATTATTATTCACACATATGGTATTTAAAGAAGAAGCATCGTAGCTTTTAGTACCAAATTCAATAATGGCAGCTTGTAGTATTTTATCATAAGTTATTTGACTTTTTTCGGCTTGTTTCATATCGTTTACCTCCATATAATAGACCATGTAGTCTATTATATGCTAAGGCGTAAGATTGGTCAATAAAAAAGTGCTATTATTTAGCACTCCTGTATTGTAAATTGAAAGTGGAACATTGGTCAAATAAAAAAGAGGGATTAGTTCCCTTGCGCTAGGTGAACCAATCAGCATTACTTGGACAGCTCATAATTATATAATCTACTAAAACTGATAATCATCATGTAGTAATGAATTATCTACAATTTTATGTATTATTTCATTACTACTTAGTTGATTGATGCAGCATACTTTGTTGCCTGCGTCTTTACTGGAAGCTCCACAATGATATACCTTCTCTGTTCCCTCTTTATAATCTAGGATGATAAAGCGGTCGTGGCATTTATTATTGTTTCTTTTCAATTTAAGAGAAGGATATTCTTCATTAAACACCTTCACCTCACTTTGTTGTAATTTTGTTCTACTATTTCCTTTGTTATCTGTAAATATGATTACCTCAATACAGTTCTTCTTTTTTTTCAGCATTGACAATGTATTTGTATCAATATAATCATCAATGATATAAATAGTATGTTTTGCTTTTTTATATATATTGCTATATGCTTCAAACGCTTCAAATTTTTGTCCATCTAAAATGACTATTTCTTTGATATCTCCTGCATCTATAAAATTTTCCATGATTTTATCAATATCAGCTTTTGTTGCCATTGTATTTTTTATGTACTGTATATCCTCATCATGTTTTACTAATTTATTCGCAAAACCTAAAATATCTGCATTGTTAAATAATTGCTGATTTTCAATAATATAATGTCTCATTTCCTTGAAGGAGCGCATAATATAGATACTTTGCTGAGTGGCAATATCATTTTTTAAAATTGTTGCAATCATGTAAATTCCTTGTTCAGTAAATACATAAGGCTTATAACTCCTACCACCCTTGACACCAACTGTCTGTATTGAGGTCGCAATTTGCGACCTCGATAACTCGATAGTTTCGAGTGTTGTCAATTGAAACTTAAAATCTTCAGGAAATTTATTAGCATTCCTTTTTACTTGTTCATTTAATCTTTTAGCTTCAGTTCCATACAACTTAGC
>JAVWIF010000024.1:0-24111 GCA_036639635.1 Longicatena sp. | reverse complement strand
TTTTATTATTTTGTTTTTTCGATGATTTCGCTAAAGTCAGCAACTTTTAAACTTGCTCCACCAATTAATGCTCCATCAATATCTGGTTCTGCCATATATTCAACAATGTTACCAGGTTTAACAGATCCACCGTATTGGATACGAACAGCATCTGCTGCTTCTTTTCCATACATTTGTTCTACTTGGTCACGAACGATGTGACAACAGTTTTGTGCGATTTCTTTAGAAGCTGATTTACCAGTTCCAATTGCCCAAATTGGTTCATAAGCAATAACAATACCTTTTACACAATCTACACATAAGTCAGCTAAGCTTCCACTTAATTGGTTACGAATAACTTTTTCAGAATCTCCAGCATCATATTGTGCTTCACTTTCACCGATACAAAGAATTGGTGTAATACCAGCTTTGATTAAACGTTTTGCTTTTTTGTTAACTGATTCATCACTGTCACCAAACATTTGACGACGTTCTGAGTGACCAATGATACAGTATTTACATCCAATTTCTTCTAACATTGGTACACTTACTTCACCAGTAAATGCTCCATTGTCTTCAAAGTGACAGTTTTCTGCAGCAATGATTAAGTTCTTTGCATTCTTAATAGAATCATTTAACGCTAAGAATGATGTTCCAACACCATATGTAGCACCATCGTGACATACAGGGTCAACAGCTTTAATAAATTCAACTGCTTCTGCAATTGTTTTGTTCATTTTCCAGTTTCCAACAATAATTGGTTTTCTCATGATTTTCTCCTATGTATTATCTTTCTATTTTATTTTTCTGAAATTACAGCGATACCAGGTAATTCTTTACCTTCCATAAATTCTAAAGAAGCTCCTCCACCTGTAGAGATGTGAGAGAATTTCTCAGCAAATCCTAATTGAATTGCTGCTGCTGCTGAGTCTCCTCCACCAATAACAGTCGTTGCTCCAGGCAATTCTGATATAGCAGTACAAACTTCTAATGTTCCTTCCGCAAAAGGTTTCATTTCGAATACACCCATAGGTCCGTTCCATACAACAGTTTTAGCTCCTGCTAACGCTTCTTTATATAGTTCAATAGACTTAGGCCCAATATCTAATCCCATGTAATCAGCAGGAATGTGTGCGTTATCCGCAACAACAACATTTGCATCTTCTGCAAAAGCATCAGCACAAACATGATCAACTGGTAATAATAATTTGCCATTTGCTTTTTCTAAGTATTCTTTAGCCAATTCTAATTTATCTTCTTCAACTAAAGATTTTCCAACATTGTATCCTTGTGCTTTTAAGAATGTATAAGCCATTCCTCCACCAATCAATACCTTGTCAGCAATTTTTAACAAGTTATCTACTACAGCAATTTTATCAGATACTTTAGCTCCACCAATAATTGCCACGAATGGACGAGTTGGAGTAAGTACTGCAGCACTTAACATAGTTACTTCTTTTTCTACTAAGAATCCTAATGCATTTGGTAAAATAGAAGCAATACCTGCAGTAGAAGCATGTGCACGGTGTACACTACCAAAAGCATCTTCAACAAATAAATCACCTAGTTTAGCCCAGTAAGCTGCCAATTCAGGATCATTTTTGCTTTCACCTTTTTCATAACGTGTATTCTGCATAACAATGATTTCTCCATCTTTTAATGCAGCTACAGCGTCTTCTAATTCTTTTCCTCTTGTAACTGGTACAAATGTAACATTTGTATCAACAAGTTCATTTAAACGTTCAGCAACACAACGTAAATCGTTCTTTGCTTTATCTTCCTCTGTTTTCACTTTCCCTAAGTGAGACATAAGAATAATTTTTGCATTATTTTCTATTAAATATTTAATAGTAGGTAACGCTTGAATAATACGGTTGTCGTTTGTAATTTTTCCATCTTTTCTAGGAACATTGAAGTCACAGCGTACGATTACACGTTTTCCTGCAACATCTAAATCTTTTACAGTTCTTTTTGCCATAGTAAAATCCTCCTTGTGCAACGTATTAATTATACCACCAACAGTACTTTTCGTAAAATGAATTTTATCATTTTGCGAAAAAAATCACAATTCAACTAAATTCACTCAAATTTCATATTTAATAGGCATTTCCTAGGTCTTTATAGTATAATATAATTAACAAGAAATATTTCGCTATGAGGTGCCTATAGATGGATAATAATATTGAAAAGAAAACTCTTTTAATGAACCGTATTCTAGCTAGCTTAAATGTAGATTTAGAGGAAGAAAAGCTTGCTTCTTTTGATTTGCTTGAATTAGGTATACAAGATAATGATATGTATGCCATCGCAAGCGCCCATTCTTATCTCGCTGATTATTACATACTTACAAGAAATCACACTTCATGTTTAGAACATTTACGTGAAGCCATTTCCATTGGTGAAGAAAACCAATTCAGTGATCTATTGCTCCTCGATTATACGATTGCTGGGATCTATTATAATGCCCATTTTGATGAAATCACTGCTTTACAATATTATCTTGATGCCTATCGTATTGCGAAAAGTACAAACAATTTGCATAAGCAAATGATTGTCTTTAATAATATTAGCATTCTATTCAGTCAAAAAGATGACTTTGAAGATGCCATGGACTATGCAAAACGTGCTTTTGATGCACTAGTGCAAAAAGGCAATACTATTGAAACCTATTCTGATTTAGCTGTCGTGCTAAATCTTATTGAATTATACATTCATAACGATTTATTACTTGATGCAAAAAAAATATATGAGAGCTATAAATCAAAATTTCAAAACATAACAAAAAACAAACAATCTTCTTATATTATTTGTTTATCGCAGATTTATATAGCCGAAGCAGATAAACATTATGAAACCGTACGAACTCTTGTCGATCGTTTTATTAGAAGCAATCTACAAAAAGAAGACAATCGTTGTACTTACTTTAATTTATTCTTAGATATATTTAAAGTTTTAATTCGTATTAAAGATAAAGCAAGAGCAGAAAAGTTCTTACAATTTATGGGTGAGTTATGTTTAAATGATGATATCGAACAACAACTGCAATTACACTATAGTTGGATTCAATTTGCTGAAACCTTCCATATGGAAGATGCTTTAATCAATTCTTATAAACAATATTATTTACTACAAAAAATGGTTGTAGATACAACCAATAAAACAAAAGCTGAAAGCATGAAAGAAAAGATTGTTGTCTATCATATGATGGATGAGCATAATAAAATACTACTAGAAAAAAACATTTTAGCAACCCAAGTAAAAACAGACTGTTTAACTAAATTATTTAGTCGTTCTTACTTTAATACCATTGCTGAAGCAATGCAAACAAATGAATCTGTTGATTACATTTGTTTCATCTTATTAGATGTTGATTACTTTAAAGAATATAATGATTATTATGGCCACTATCAAGGTGATATGTTATTAAAACAAATTGCAAATTGTCTTGATGAAAACTGTGATTCTCGTTTCTTTGTAGCTCGTTATGGTGGAGATGAATTTGTTTGTTTAAGTGTCAATACAACTGAAAATGAAATAAATGAATATTTAAATAATGTATATCACCAACTTTATGAACTACAAATTGAACACAAAGGTTCTAAAAATAGTGATCGAGCAACCTTATCAGCTGGTTTCGCAATCTTTAAAAATGATGATACCTTCAAATATGAAGTAGGTATTACCTTAGCAGATGCTGCATTATATAAAGCAAAACAAGATGGAAAAAATCGTTTTGTTAAATACTAACAACTATCGTTAAGATGGTTGTTTTTTTATAGAAAAAAAGCGCACCAATATCTTCACTCGAAAATAATTAATGCGCTTTAGTTTTATTTTACTTTAGCATCAATTGTATTGTCTTTAACAACAACATCATGTGCTCCACCTTCTACAATACTAGTAGAAGATACATACGTTATTTTTGCGTTCTTTTGTAATTCTGGAATTGTTAAAGCTCCACAGTTACACATTGTGTGTTTTACTTTGCTTAGTGTTAAATCAACATTATCTTTTAATGCACCTGCATAAGGAACATAAGAATCAACACCTTCAACAAAAGAAAGTTTTTTACTTCCTCCCATATCATAACGTTGCCAGTTACGTGCACGTGCACTTCCTTCACCCCAGTATTCTTTCATATAAGTACCATTAATGGTAACTTTTTTCGTAGGAGATTCTTCAAATCTAGAAAAGTATCTTCCAAGCATTACAAAATCCGCTCCCATTGCTAATGCCATCGTAATATGGTAATCATGAACAATACCACCATCACTACAAATAGGTACATAAATTCCTGTTTCTTTATAATATTCATCTCTAGCTTGCGCAACTTCAATTGTAGCCGTAGCTTGCCCTCTACCAATACCTTTTTGTTCACGTGTAATACAGATAGAACCTCCACCTATACCAATCTTAACAAAGTCAGCACCAGCATTCGCTAAATAACGAAATCCTTCAGCATCAACGACGTTACCAGCGCCTATTTTAACACGATCTCCATAGGTATCTCTAGCCCACTTCAAAGTAATTGCTTGCCACTCACTAAAGCCTTCAGAAGAGTCGATGCACAAGCAATCAGCACCAGCTTCAAGTAATGCTGGAATTCTTTCTTCATAATCTCTAGTATTAATACCAGCACCTACAACATAACGTTTGTTATGATCTAATAATTCATCAGGATGCTCTTTATGAGAATCATAATCTTTACGAAACACAAAGGCTACTAAATGTTGTTCATTATCAATAATTGGTAACTGATTTAATTTATTATCCCAAATAATTGAATTTGCATCACTCAAGCTACATCCTTCATATCCACAAATAAGTTTCTCAAATGGTGTCATAAAGTCGCTTACTTTCGTAGTAGGATCCATTCTTGAAACACGATAATCTCTACTAGTAACAATACCTAATAATTTCCCTGTAGGACTTCCATCTTCTGTTACAGCCATTGTCGCATGACCTAATTCTTCTTTTAAATCCACAACATCTTGAAGCGTTGCATCCGGTTTAATATTTGAATCACTATATACAAATCCCGCTTTTGTAGCCTTAACACGCGCAACCATTGCTGCTTCATCTTCAATCGTTTGTGAACCATAGATAAAGGAAATTCCTCCTTCTCTAGCTAGTGCACAAGCCATTTTATCACCTGAAACAGACTGCATAATAGCAGAAACCATTGGAACATTTAAAGACAATGCAGGTTCTTCACCTTTTTTAAACTTTACTAACGGTGTTTTCAAAGAAACATTTGCTGGTGTACAATCTGCTGAAGAATATCCTGGAACTAATAGATATTCACTGAATGTACGAGAAGGTTCATTAAAATAATATGCCATTTTTACATCTCCTTTATATTTCAACTTATAAATTCACTTCATTTATAATTGATATTTTAACTCATTATAAAGATATTATAACGTGAAGTCAAGGCAGAATGTAAAAGTTTTCAAAATAACTCATCCCTCTATGATGACGCTTCAAAAATAGATCAATGTCATACCTTCATCACGTTACCTACTATATAAAATTACCTTCATTTTCATATATTGACAAATCTTTAACTTCTTTCTTTGCTAGTGTATTATGAATTGCTTTAAAGCTTCAATTGGTTCTTCATTCTTAGATAGATCTGCACCAACTTCAACTAGATTTTACGTTGATTTCCTATCTTTCGCATTCATTAACATCATGTTTCTCCTATATTTAACCATTGAGTTTTCAAGGTATACTAAAAAAGATGCAAATATTTCGCATCTTTTTCTTTAAATTACTAAGATAACTGTGAATACAATTGACAATACGTTTCTGCACTCTTTTCCCAACTTACATCGGTATTCATAGCATTGCGTACTAGGCATACCCAATCATCACGACGATTGTAATATACATCAATTGCAGTATTTAGAACACTTACCATTTCATCAGAGTTGTAATTAGCAAAACTAAATCCATTTCCAGTCTTCTCAAATTCGTTATAAGGTATAACTGTATCTCTTAATCCTCCAGTTTCGCGTACTAATGGAAGTGTTCCATAACGCATAGAGATTAATTGTGAGATTCCACAAGGTTCAAATAAAGAAGGCATCAAGAAGATATCACTAGCAGCGTAGATGCGATGAGCTAAAGAATCATTATATCCTTTAAAGAATACAATTTTCCCTTTATTACCAGCTTCTAATTGTGCCATTTTATCTTCAATACTTGCTTCACCACTACCTAATACTGCTAATTGAATTGGCATTGCGCATATCTCAGAAAGTTTTTCCATCATTAGATAGAATCCCTTTTGCCAAGTTAAACGAGAAACCACACCAACTAACAATACATTTGGATCACTAGTTAAACCCAATTCTTTTTGTAATGCCATTTTATTTTCTGCTTTTTCTTTTTTTACATTTACTTTATTGAAGTGATATGGTACTTCTGGATCACTTTTTGGATCCCAGTATTCAATATCAATTCCATTTGTAATTCCCCATAAGTCATACTTACGGATATTTAATACCATTTCTAGATGTTCTCCATATTGTGGAGTTAGAATTTCTTGTGAATAAGATGGGGAAACTGTTGTTACTTTATCAGCATATAAAATTCCTGATTTCATAAAACTAATACCACCATCATAACGAACATTACCATTATCATAAATACGATAATCAAGGCCTAAACAACTATCTAACATTTCTACACCAAAGTTTCCTTGGTAAGCCAAGTTATGAATTGTATATACATGACGAATATTACGATAACGTTCATCAAAACTATGTCCTTCTTTACACATCGCAGGAATCATTCCTGTATGCCAATCATGACAATGCATAATTTCAGGGAAATAATTTAATTGATTTAACATTTCAATGACTGCTTTTTGAAAGTAAGCAAAACGTTCTCCATCATCTAAGTATCCATATAAGGTATCTCTTTCAAAATAATCTTTATGTTCTACAAAATAGAATTTCACATCTTTGCGCATCGTTGACCAGATATTTACTGGTACTTCATGATATGCAATAGAAACTGAAAATTGTGTTTCTAAATTAAATTCATCATGAAATTTTTCTGCTATTGAACGATACAATGGCATAATGATACGTACTTCATGTCCTTTTTTTGCTAATTCATGTGGTAATGAACCTATAACATCTGCTAATCCACCACTTTTTATAAATGGTAATCCTTCGGATGCAACCATTAATATTCTAGCCATTAAATTTTATCATTCCTTTTCACGTACAGTGGATGATCGCTCAAACCAACAATTTCTTTTTTACGTGTGATTTTTGCTTGTTTATCCACTACTACATTCTCAACATGTACATCTTCACCAATTAAAGCGCCTGGCAATATTACACTATTTTTAATAACTGCACCTTTTTTAATAACTGCGCCACGACCTATTACACTATTATAAATATCTCCTTCAACAAGACATCCATTTGATATTCTACTGTTTTGAATATTTACATCAGGGTAATATTGCGTTGGACAACTATCATTTGTTCTTGTATAGATTGGCCAATCATTTGTAAATATATCAGTTGCGTTATCATAATTTAACAAATCCATATTTGCATCAAAATAGCTCTTAAAGTCATTAATACAAGCAATAAATCCACGGTGTGCAATACCACGAATATCTAATTCACCACATTGGTCATTTAAGATATCACGGAACCAATATAAAGAACTAATGTTTGCTGCTTTCTTAATTAATTCAATAAACAACTCTTTTGATAAAATATAGGTTTCTAATGAAATCGCTCTAGATTTAAAGTTTCCTCTATTCTTTTCAATTGCTAATACACCTTTTTGTTTATTTAACTCTAATGTATCACAATTAATAAAAGTATCTTTTGCATTATCAACGTTATGGTATAACATCGTAACATCTGCACCACTTGCAATATGGCTATCTAATAACACACTATAATCTTGACGATATACCATATGACTAGGTGTTAATATAACGTAAGGTTGATTCATACCTTCAATTGCTTGCATATTATATAAATAAGAGTTGATATCATTGTTATATAAATCATTCTCATCTGTATTTTTAGCCGGTAAGATATGAAGTTTTCCGCGTTTTGAATTAATATTGTAATGACGTCCTGTTCCTAAATGCTCTAATAAACTTCTAGGATTAGATTTAACAAATACTTTAATTTGATTAACTCCACTATTACTTAAATTTGATATAGGAAAATCAATTAAACGATATCTTCCAAGAAAAGAGAAAGCTGATACAGGTCGAAATTCCAACATTCCTTTAACATGAACGCTTAGCCCTTCATAGTTTACAATTCCAAATGCATCACACATATTACTCACCCCTCACTCTCTTGCTAATAAGCTCGATGTTTTCACTGTTAGGATCACCAACAACTGCACCTGCATCTACTTTGACACCTTGTGCAATAATTGCACGATGAATGAGCGCTCCTTCGCCAACTTCTACTTCTGGCATCAATACCGCATCATTCACTTTTGCACCTTTGCCAACCTTAACATTTGTAAATAGTACTGAGTTCTTTACTTCTCCACTAATTACACAACCTTGGTTGATATAGGCATTACTAACTTTCGCATTGGCTCCAATAAAATGTGGAACAGCTGCTACATCTTCTGTATAAATTTTCCAATTAGGATCACTTAAGTCCAATTCGTTATTCTTGTTTAATAAGTCCATATTTGCTTCCCATAAGGAATCAACAGTACCTACGTCTTTCCAATATCCTTTAAACTGGTAAGCATATAAACGTTTTTGTTCTTCAATCATAGCTGGAATAATATCTTTTCCAAAGTCATGACTACTATTTGGATCATCAATATCAGCGATTAACATTTTTCGTAAAGATTTCCAATTGAAAATGTAAATTCCCATAGATGCCAAATTACTCTTTGGATGTTCTGGTTTTTCTTCAAATTCAATAATACGATCACTTTCATCTGTATTCATAATACCAAAACGACTTGCCTCTTTCATAGTTACTGGCAATACGGCAATGGTAGCATCCGCATCACAAGCTTTATGATGAGCTAGCATCTTAGAGTAGTCCATTTTATAAATATGGTCTCCTGATAAGATAAGTACATACTCTGGACTATGGCTATCGATAAAATCGATATTTTGTGAAATAGCGTCTGCTGTTCCTCGATATACATCAAAAGCAGTTCCATCTTTTTCACGTGGTGGTAAAACATATACCCCACTGTCTTTTGCATCTAGACCCCAACGTTGCCCTGCGGCTGCGTATGAGTTCAATAAAACGGATTCGTATTGTGTCAATACTCCAACGACATTAATGTTCGAGTTGGCACAATTGCTCAATGGAAAATCTATAATACGATACTTTCCACCATAGTAAACTGCGGGTTTCGCAATTTTTTTGGTCAGCGCGTATAAACGCGATCCACGACCACCTGCTAAAATCATTGCTAACATGTTGTTCTGTTTCATATAAATCCCCCCTTAGGAATTTTTCTATACCTTAAGTATATAGACTTTTTAGATAAATTTCCACCCTTTTTGTAATTAAAGTTCACTTTATGTATGCGTTTTCATAATTTTTGCTTGTTTTACACTCATAGGCAAAAACATGTTATAATGTCAAGTTAAAATTTCATTACTTTTTAGTGGTTTTTTCTATAAATCTACTACTTACCTATTTATTATATTACCATAGTTTCCTTAATATTCCATCAAAAACAACCTTCTAAATACTAACAAATTTAGACAAAGTCGTACATTGACAACAAGTTATCAACAGTTGTGTTCCGTCTTTCTTCTCCTTCTAAAACCTTTACGATTTTTCCTTCATTTAGAATAATCGTTTTATTTCCATATTCTAAAGCTTGTTTCATATTATGCGTTATCATTAAAGTTGTTATATTATTTTCTTTTACTATTTTTTCTGTTATTTTCATCACTGATTCTGCCGTCTTTGGATCTAATGCTGCTGTATGTTCATCTAACAACAATAACTTAGGAGTTACAATGGTAGACATTAATAAAGTTAATGCTTGTCGTTGTCCTCCAGATAAAAGTCCCACATTTGTAGTAATGCGCTCCTCTAATCCAAGTCCTAATTCAGTTAACTTTTTTACAAATATTTGACGATCCCCTTTTTTAATAGATTTACTTAACGTAGTTCTTTTCCCTCTACTATAAGCTAGTCCTAAATTCTCTTCAATACTCATATGTGGAGCTGTTCCTTTTAGTGGATCTTGAAATAATCTCCCAATTTCTTTTGCTCTTTTATATTCTGGAAAAAAAGTAATATCTTTTCCATCTAATATGATTTCTCCTTCATCTGCCATAATACTTCCACTTACTACATTTAGCAACGTACTTTTTCCTGCTCCATTCGTTCCTAGAACACTAATAAAATCTCCATCTTCTACTCGAAAAGAGACATGATCTAAGGCAATGCGTTCATTGGGTGTCCCTGGATAAAAAGTAACACAAACATCTTTTAAATCAAGCATGTTTTTTCCTCCTTTTATTTTTCAAATGAGGAAGTGAGATTGCCAAAGCAACAAGTGCTGCAGAGAATAAGTTTAGATCACTTGCTCCTATTCCTAATTGTAATGCTAGTGTTAATACAAAACGATAAACAACAGCCCCAACTACTACTGCCAAAAACTGAAATATCATTGTTTTACGATGAATAAAAGCTTCTCCTACAATAATTGAAGCAAGTCCTACTACCATCATTCCAATACCACCACTCACATCTGCAAATCCTTGATTTTGAGCAAACACCGCTCCACCAAGTGCTACAAAAGCATTCGCTAAAGCAATTCCCATCACTTTCATCATATCAGAATTAATAGAAGAGGCACGTACCATTGCCTCATTATCACCAGTCGCCCTTAAGCTCATCCCTAGTTGTGTTTTTAAAAATGCATATAATAAAATCATAAGCAACAATAATATACCTGTTACAACCACCATATTCGTATACTCTCCAAACATATTTTCGAATGGTGTAAATATTGTTTTTTGTCCAAATAGTGAAACATTTGGTTTCCCGCCTAAAATTTTTAGGTTCACAGAATACAAAGCTGTCATTGTTAGTATTCCTGCTAACAATGACTGTATTTTACATTTTGTTTGTAAGAGTCCTGTGACAATTCCGGCAAGTCCTCCACACAATAATGCCATGAGTACACCTAGATAAGGATGTCCTTGCATTGCAAAGATTGCGGATAGTGCACATCCTGTTGTAAAGCTTCCATCAATTGTCAAATCTGGAATATTCAATATCCGAAATGATATAAATACTCCAAATGACATGATGGCAAATATCAATCCTAATAATACCGCATTTTGAATGGTTGAAATTGCCATTTTTTCATCTTCCTTCCTTATTTCATAATAACTAAATTTTTACTATCTTGAATATCTTTTGGTAAACTAATTCCAATGGTTTTCATTGTATTCTCGTTGATATAAATATTTAAATTCGTTTTAAATACTTTTACGGGAATGTCTGCTACTTTTTTACCCTTTAAAATTTGATCCACCATTTTTGCTGTTTCTTTTCCTAAATCCGTGTAATCAATACCAACACTGGCAAATCCTCCATCACTAACCATTGAATCTGCTCCAGTATAAACTGGTATTTTCTTTTTGTTTGCTGTTTCAACTAACGCATTCATAGAACTAGCTACTGTATTATCATTCGGAGCGAATATTGCATCACACTTATCAACAAGGACACTTACAGCACTTTGTATTTCTGTAATATTAGCACCACTTCCTTCTACTAATTCAATATTCTTTTCTTTACAGAATTTTTTAGCTTTTTCTAAATTACTAACTGAATTAGCTTCACTTGAATTATAGATAAATCCTAGTTTTTTAAGTGTTGGATTTACTTTTAATGCCAACTCTAATATTTGATCAACTTGTATTTCATCACTTGTTCCAGTAATATTGTTTTCTGGTTTGTTTAAATCTTTCATTAAGTTTGCCCCAACTGGATCACTGACTGCTGAGAACACCACTGGTATTTTCTTTGCATACTTAGCAGCAGATAGCGCAGTTGGTGTTGCTATTGCTACAATAACATCACTCTTATTACCTTCAAATGTAGACATAATAGAACCCAAATTACTTTGTTGTCCACCGGCATCTTTATAATCTAATTTAATATTCTTACCATCAACATAGCCAAGCTCACTCATTTCTGCTTTAAAGCTATCTCTAATTGTGTTTAAAGACTTATGCTCCACAATCTGAGCTACAGATACCACTGGTATCTTTTCTTCCTTAGAACCTTTACTACACCCAGCTAATACACTTGTACAAAGTAATCCTACTATCATCATCGTCGTTATTTTTTTCATTTTCTATTTTCCTCTTCTTTCATTGTGTTATTACGTACTGCTTTTATTTTCAAACTACACCATCGCCAATCGTCTGTGTTCTCTAACACAATGACCACCTCCTATATAAAAAGCACCTGTCCTTAGTCACATATAGACTACAGGACAGATGCTTATAAGTTCATCTGCGGTACCACCTGAATTGATGTTTTGTTATAAAAAACATCCTCTCTTTCAAAATGCATGCACATTTCTAGCTATATAACGGTAGCAACCGGCTTGGATACTAAGTAATCACTATTCCCCTTGCCCTCCAAAGTCCATTTACATAATTGCGTTCTATCAGGTTTCCAGCATCCCCAACTCTCTTTAAGTGCACATCGTGTTTTATCTCTTTGTCTTAGGTTTCTTCTAGAATACACCAAAGTATTTTCTATGTCAATACTATTTCCGAATTTCTTTCATTTATATTCATGAAACTTGTTTCATTTATGATAAGGATTATTATTTTGGATCATCATAGCACGATAAATTTGTTCCAATACCAGTACTCTCGTCATTTGATGCGTAAAAGTTAAATCCGATAACTTCCAACGAAAATTAGCACGCTTCACAACTTCCTTACTAGGACCTAAACTTCCTGCAATCACAAAGGTAATATTGCTACTGTGATAGGTTTGAATCTTTTCTAACTTCTTCGAAAAAGCTACACTATCTATCATCTCTCCCCATAAATCTAATAGAACAACATACTCTTGTTCCTTTATCTTACTCAAGACTTTTGCGCCTTCTTTATCTTTTACTATTTCATTTTCCGCGTCACTATTGCTTTGTGGAGCAATTTCATCACCAACTTCTAGTATTTCAATTTTGGTAAAGGGACGAAGTCGCTTTTCATATTCTGCAATTTGTTCACGTACTGCTTTTTCTTTTATCTTTCCTACAGCAACCAATTTTATCATAGTGTCTCTTTCTCTTTATGCTTTTGCATTTTTATTATATAAATCATTAACGTGCCTCCTATAAGTGCCATAAAGAAAAGTATCATACTTGATGGTAAATTATAATAGTATATTTCAAACATCAGAAAGCACATAAACATCGTGGTCATTTCTAATCTTAAAACAGCTATCATATTGCCCGTTAATTGATATAGCATTGTTCTATTTTTATCAGTGACGTTAACAGGAATATTCCACATTTGTGGGAATTTTCCAACTACATATAAAAGCACATTCAGCAATAACGCACCAATCATAGGAAACCAAACAATTGTTTTACTCCCCCATGCATCTGCTTTTCCATCAAATCCAAAATGTTTTGGCATAGTATCGGGTAACGTTTGATATTTCATTGCTAACACAATAAACCCAATTATTAACAAAGCAATTCCCAAAACGCTACTTATCCTTTGAAGTTTTGTTGGCATTACGTTTATCTTTTCTAGTTCCATAAAAGCTTTCTCCACCTTCTGTTCCTATTATAAGTTCATTCTCGCTTTTTTTCAATGTGTAATGTTAGTTATCTATTCCTTAATTTATAGCTAGGAATTATTTCGTCATGATAAACATCTAAGAAATCTCTTTATATACTGTGTTATTCAATCTTTTTTTGGTTTTAATACAGCCATATTCGGCACTGTTATGACGTAAAAAGAGTCAACTAAGAATAAATATTCTTAAGTTGACTCTCTTATACTTATATAACTAGTCTTTCATTGAATCTAAAATACTGTCTACTAAATTGTTCATATCATTTGTGTTGTTTTTTTGCATTGAGGATGCAATAGATACTTCTTCATTTAGCACGCTCATTTGTTTCATTTCATTTAAACATTCTTTCATAAGTGTTCCTGATTTAGTAGCCCAAGAACCATTTTCAATAATAGCCACTGTTCTGTTTTGCACATGTAAAGCTTTCATATCCATTAAAAAGTTATGCATAACAGGATAAATTCCTAGGTTATATGTAACACTTGCTAAAACAATATGACTATATTTAAACGTTTCACTAATTAATTGTGATACATGGGTATTGGATACATCGTATAAAGCAACGTCATACATGCCTTTTTCAACTAATTTTGTAGCTAGTACATTAGCTGCACTTTCTGTATTTCCATACATAGAAGCATATGCAATTAACACACCTTTTACTTCTGGTTCGTACGTACTCCAGTGCATATATTTATCTAAGATATAGCCTAAATCACTACGCCAAACAGGTCCATGTAGTGGACAAATCACTTTAATATCAATCGTTCCTGCCTTTTTTAACAACGCTTGTACATGTGGTCCATATTTGCCAACAATATTTGTATAGTAGCGTCTTGCATCATCAATCCAATCACGATCAAAATTGACTTCATCATTAAATAATTTACCATCTAAAGCTCCAAAAGAACCAAATGCGTCTGCTGAGAACAATACACCGTTTGTAACATCAAAACTAACCATAGCTTCAGGCCAGTGTACCATTGGTGCTTCTACAAAGGTAATAGTGTGTGCACCAAAACAACGTGTATCTCCTTCTTTTACTTCTTCTTCTTTTCCATCAACATCAAATCCAAATTGACGCATTAATAAGAATCCTTTTTCTGTACTAATCACTTTAACATTTGGATAGCGTAATACCACTTCTTCAATAGAAGCACAGTGATCTGGTTCCATATGATTAATGATTAAATAATCCAACGGTCTTCCATCTAATACAAACTCTATATTCTCTAAAAATTGGCGTCCAATAGACCAATCCACTGTATCAAACAATACCGTTTTTTCATCCATTAACAAGTACGCGTTATAGGATACACCACGAGGAATAGGATGAATATTTTCAAAGAGTGCTAAACGATGATCACTTCCTCCTACCCAATATAAATCATCTACTACTTTTCTTACATTATGCATATTAATTCCTCCTATTCTTCAATAAATGCGGCTTTTGTTTCTCCACATTCAGGACATGTCCACTCTTCTGGTAATGTTTCAAAAGATGTTCCTGGTGTTACTTCATTTTCAATATCTCCAACGCTTAAATCATATTCATAACCACATCCATTGCAGATATAGCGTGTATAACTTGGTGCTTCTTTTTTAATAAATGGTTTTTTCATCTTAATCATTGGTGGCGCAACTTTTTTCGGTTTTCCATTATCTAATGCTGCCGTTAATAAAGGCAATATTTCCATTAAGTCGCCAACAATTCCATAGTCTGCATTTTTAAAGATTGGAGCACTCCCATTTTTATTAATAGCAACAATGGTTGTGGCATCTTTAATGCCTTTTAAATGTTGACTAGCTCCTGATATGCCACAAGCAAAGTATAAATTTCCGTTAAACTTTTGTCCTGACATTCCAACATAACGATCAATTGGTAAGTATTTTAATGTTTCTGCAACTGGTCGACTAGAACCCAATGCGGCTCCTGCTTGTAGTGCAAAGTTTTCCATTAATTGCATGTTCTCTTTGGCACCAATCCCTTTTCCAGCACTTACTACTCTTTCTGCTTGTACTATAGGTGTATCACTTGGTATTCCAACACTAAAATCATATCCATCACCTTTTAATGCTTCTACTAATTTAGCAACTTTTTCTTCTGCACTACCTTCTTTAAAAATCATTTTTTTACGAATCCCTGTAATTGGTGTATGCGCGCTCTTTGTAGCAAAACTTTCCGTTTTTGGTGCTTTTCCAATAATATGAGAGGCAATAACTACTCTTTGAATTTCATTTGTTCCTTCATATATTGTACAAATTTTAGCATCACGATAAGCTCGTTCTACTTCCATTCCTTTTAAGTATCCATTTCCACCAAAGATTTGTAATGCATCGTTTACAATTTCTAAACAAACATCAGATGCATATTGTTTTGCCATCGCACTTTCCATACCATATGGTTCATGGTGTTCTTTTAATTCTGCTGCGCTATAGATTAATAGACGAGCTGCTCTTAGTTTTGTTGCCATATCTGCTAGTTTAAATGAAATGACTTGTTGTTGGGCAATTGGTTTACCAAATTGTACTCTTTCTTTAGCATATTCTAATGCATTTTCATATGCTCCTTGTGCAATTCCTAATGCTTGTGAAGCAATTCCAATTCTTCCTCCATCTAAGGTTGCCATTGCAATCTTAAAGCCTTGTCCTTCTTTTCCTAATAAGTTTTCTTTTGGTACTTTTACATCATTAAAGATTAATTCCGCAGTTGAAGAAGAACGAATTCCCATTTTGTCATAGTGATCTCCAAAACTAAATCCTTCCCAACCTTTTTCTACAATAAACGCACTAATTCCTTTTACTCCAATATTAGGTGTTGTTAGTGCAAAGACAACATACGTATCTGCTTTTGGTGCGTTGGTAATAAATATTTTACTACCGTTTAATATATAATGGTCTCCAGATAATACTGCAGTTGTTTCTGTTCCACCAGCATCACTACCTGCATTTTGTTCTGTTAAACCAAAGGCTCCTATTTTTTCACCTTTAGCAAGTGGTACTAAGTATTTTTGCTTTTGTTCCTCATTACCAAAGCCAAAAATAGGCCAACTTCCTAAAGAAACATGGGCTGATAAAATAACACCTGTTCCTCCATCGACACGACTTAATTCTTCAACAGCAATGGCATATGTACCTACATCTAAACCAGCTCCGCCGTATTCTTTAGGGTATGGTATTCCCATATACCCCATTTTTCCTAATTTTTTAATTGCTTCTGTTGGGAATTCGTTTTCTTGGTCCAACATAAAGGCAATTGGTTTTACCTCTGTTTCTACAAATTCTCTTATCTTAGCGCGTACTTCTTCTTGTTGTTTCGTAGTAGCATAGTTCATCTGCATAACCTCCTTATTTTTGATATGTGATGAGCACTTTTTCGATTCAATGTATTTAGTTCATACATCCCTCCTACCTTTTGACTTTAGGTCAATCACTTCTATAGTTTTAGGTTAACACTAATGTAAGCGCTTAGCTAGCCATTTGCACTTAAAATTTGCAAGAAAAAAAAGTAGCCATCATTCACTACTTATATTTCCTACTGTTTTCCTTGTTTATTATCAATTCCACCAAGATAAATCCCAAATTGTTGTGCTGCATAACAATTTAAATTTTCATGCATTTTATCTTTCTTTTTTAATTCTGCTTCTAATGTTTCAAGGGCAAGTGCTCTTGTGTTTCCTTCTCTTGATATATGAGCTAGCACAATTTCTTTTGTCTTATCGCTCATGACACTACTTATAATATTTGCACTTACTTCATTGCATAAATGCCCATAGTCATTAATAATCCGTTGTTTAATAAACACTGGACGATTTGTTTGCATCAACATTTCTATATCATGATTACTTTCAAAAATATAATAATCCGCATCTTGAATATACGCCTTTACTTCTTCTTTTATATAGCCAGTATCTGTAATATAGACCATTTTCTCATTGCCACAC
Source organism: Longicatena sp. (assembly GCA_036639635.1). Classification (GTDB taxonomy): domain Bacteria; phylum Bacillota_I; class Bacilli_A; order Erysipelotrichales; family Erysipelotrichaceae; genus JAVWIF01. The sequence goes on along the minus strand of JAVWIF010000024.1, from coordinate 6,356 downwards.
TCTATTACATATCCTACCGTACCTTCACAATCGTGACTCATTGGCAATACAGTGATATGAAAATCTTTAATATCTATTGCTTCAAATGGTTCAATATGATGTAAATAATGTGTGTCAATTTTTTGTGTTGCATAAGTTGGTATTTGATCAAACATTTTCATTTGTGATACATGGTCACTATGCGTATGCGTAATGAATAAGGCATCTGCTTGATTATGATCATAATCAATTTGTTCAAAACAACTTTTTAAATATTTTTTTGTTGTTCCACAATCAATGACAATTTGACTTTCTTTATGTTGTAGCACACAACAATTTCCTGCTGATCCACTTGCTAAAAGGGCAAATTTCATAGACAATACCCTCCTTTTCTAATATTCATTTTTGGCAACATTAAAGAATGCTGAAATTGATTTTTGGAAGGCTAGTTCTATTCTTCCTGTTGCACCATTACGATGTTTTGATATATCAACATCCGTTTTATCTGTAATATTTTCTGGTACATTTTCTTCTTTGTTATAATACTCATCACGATATAAAAACATGACGATATCGGCATCTTGCTCAATTGCACCTGATTCACGTAAATCGGATAACATTGGATGTTTATCTGGTCTACTTTCAACAGAACGTGATAACTGTGATAAAGCAATAACTGGGCATTCCATCTCTCTTGCTAATCCTTTTAAGTTACGACTAATTTCAGATATTTCTTGTTGACGATTATCTCCACTGCCTCGTCCACTTCCACTGATTAATTGAAGGTAGTCAATAACAACCAAATCTAATCCATTCTCTGAACGAAGTTTACGACACTTAGAAAATATTTCACTCATTTTAATATTAGAACTATCATCAACAAATAACTTACTTGCCATCAATTCATTTGCTGATTCGTTTAGTTTATTAAATTCATCATCACTAATTGAACCACTTCTTAACTTACTAGATTCTACTGAAGACTTAGCACTTAAAATACGTTTCATCAATGCTTCCGCAGGCATCTCAAGCGAAAATATCGCAATGGCCCCTTGGTTATAAAAAGATGCATTCAATGCTATATTTAAAGCAAAAGCTGTTTTTCCCATGGCTGGACGAGCTGCTAATATAATTAAATCTCCTCGTTGAAATCCATTGGTAATACGATCTAAATCCGTATACCCTGTTTTTATCCCCGTTACATGATTATCACTAGCACGTAAACGAATAAGTTCTTGCATAACGCTAGAAATTACATCACGACTTGATTTAAAATCTGTAGCTCTTCTACTTCTCGTAACCATTAAAATATCACGTTCGGCTTTATCCATTACTTCATCTAAATCTGTTGCTGTATCGAAGCCTTCTTCTTGAATGATTTGTGCAGTTTCAATAAGATGACGCAAATGTGCCCTACTTCGAATGATTTCAATATAGTAAGCACTATTAGCGCTTGATATCGCCGTATCACTAAGCTTTATAATATAGTCTGCTCCACCTACTAGATTTAATTGCTCTGTATCTTGTAGACGTGAAATTAGCGTTGTAACATCTACTGGTTTTCCTAAATCAATAATATTCATCATCGCTGAGAATATCCGTTGATGAATATCTAAATAGAAATCCTTTGCATCTAATCCTTGATCATAAACAATGCTTGTCACATTAGGATAAATCATCATAGCTCCAAGAATTGACTGTTCAGCCTCATTACTATGTGGTAATTCTCTGCTCATACTATCTCCTAACCGTTGATATGAACGCGTATCACACCAATCACTTTGTTTTTATATAAATCGATTTTAACATCACTATAACCCAATGAAGAAATGGCATCGTTATCTATTACTTTTCGTTTGTCTACTTTAATATCATGTTGCTTGTGTAATTGTTCAACAATTTGTTTTGTGGAAACACTTCCAAATACTTTTCCACCAACTCCTGTTTTTACATGAAATTCAAGTGTGATTTTTGCTAATTGTGCTTTTAATTCTTCTGCTTTAGCTTCTTTTTCTTGCTCATCTAAATCATGTTGTAGATTTTGTTCATCTAATATTTCCATGCTTTTTTTAGTTGCTACAACACCTAAATTTTTGTGTAATAAGAAGTTTCTCGCATATCCATCAGATACATCTACCACATCTCCTTTTTTACCTACTTTTTTAACATCATCTAATAAGATTACTTTCATCTTTTGTTTCCTCCTCTATTTCTTTCATATAGTCATCAATTGTTTGTTTTAATTCTGTATCAATTGCATCTATCGTTGTATTTTCTCTTTGCAAAGCAGCTGCGCTAAAGTGTCCACCACCATGCATTTGTTCCATCATAATTTGTACATTTACAACACCCTTACTACGACTTGAAACAGCAATCTTGTTATCTCCAATATTTGCAATAACAAAGCTTGCTTCTACACCTTTAATATTTAACAAACTATCTGCTGCTTGTGACATAAGCGTACGTGTACAAGATTCATTACTGTCTACAGCTGCAATAATAAAACTATCACGATATTTTACTGCATATTTCATAATTGCTGTTTTTGCTTCAAAATCTTCAAAGTCATCCTTTAACATATTTTCAGCAGCAATTGGATCCACTCCTAAATTCTTCAAATAGGCTGCAGCCTCAAATGTACGTCCACCAGTACGCATTTTAAAACGATTCGTATCTACTAAAATACCAACATACATTAAAGTTGCTTCTTCTTCACTTAAATCTACTTTACTATTTTGATATGGTAAGAACTCTGTTGCCAATTCACACACCGAACTAGCACTTGATTCCACATATACCAACAATGGATTTCCAATAAAACCCTCACTACGACGATGATGATCAATCACAATAATACGATTTGCATTATCTAGTGTTAATGGAGCTCCTGTAATCTTTGGACTATGATGATCCACTGCAATTAGTAAATCGTCATCTTCAATCATTTTACTAGCATCTGCATCACTTATAAAACGATGTCGACTTGTAATCTTTTCTCCAAATACAGCTAGTGCATCTTCAAGTTGTTGTTCAATTCCACCAGTAAGTGATACTACAAAACATTCTTTTCCATAAGATGTAGCGAGTCTAGACATACATAAAGCAGCACCCATACAATCAAAATCCATATTCTGATGTCCAACAACAAATACGCGATTAGATTCTGTTATCGATTCTTTAATTGCCTGTGACATGACACGAACACGTACTTTACTACGTTTTTCATGACCTTCACTATTTCCACCAAAGAACTTTACATTTTCTCCATATTTTTTAACAGCTACTTGATCTCCACCACGACTTTGTGCAAGTTCTAACAAATCATTTACCATCGTATCTAGTAATCTAAAATCATCCGTACCTCTAGCAAAAGACATACTTAACGTAATCGAAACATCAATTTCTTCCGCATTCTTACGAATCGTATTTAAAATATCAAAGCGATCTTTCACCACTTCTTCAAAAATAGATTCATTTAAAACAACTAAAATACGATCGCTTCTTAATCGACGAATAAACATTCCATATTTACTAGCCCAAGTAATTAAAGGTTGTCGTAATTGCATATTAATTTGAGCCATTGTACTTTCATCTTCATACTCTTGTATTTCCATATAGTTATCCAACTGTAATAAACCCGCAACGACTCCATTTTTTTGATATTGTTCCTTCAATAAAGCAAATTGCGTAACATCTTTTACATATAAAACCTGGCCATTTTCTTTTCTACTAATTTCATATATATAGCCATCACTCTTCGCCGTTATTTCATCAACATCACCTTTAAATAACTCTGTCATTTCAGGCATCCAACTTGTTAGTTTTTTTCCTACTATATCCATTTTACGTTCACTTAAAAAATCATTAATCCACGTTACATTATATTGTTCATTATATGTAATAATTCCTACTTCACCAAATGTTAAGGCATCTTTTGCATCATGTCCTAATATTCTTGATATATCAATATAGCGTTCTTCTTTTTCTTTTTGGTATCGTAATACAATCCATATAACAATTAAAATATTGATTACCAACAAAATAACCATTGGTAAAATTGGCATTCCATCAATATTTGCCACAAATAAAATCAATAAAGCTACTACTTGTGCCAATATAATAATGGCAATCTGTACTTTAAAGTTTTCTAATTTGTCCATATATAACACCTCTCTTTATCTTCTTTCTGAGCATCCATATCATATCTGCAATCCCAATACAGGCAATCACTTGTTGTACATATGGTAGCAAAGCCCCAATCATTACTAAAAATACAAGCCAACGTTTCTTTTGTATAATGCAAAATATCATACAAGTAAGTGTACCATAACCTATCGCAAATATAAAAGCACATAGATATACAATAAGGATTACACTCACTACTGCTTGGTTTAATTTTAGCACATTTCTACTTAAAAATAGTATCCAAATGACAATTATTATTACACCGGTAATTCTAGGTACCTGCAAATCAAAGATAGAATTCATTTCTCGCCTATCTATCTTTAAGCGTTTTAGTAGAATATTCCCTAGTAAGTGAATACATATTGTTTGTAATGCACTCATTAAAACAGCCATTAAAACAACAATCATCGTCACCATATTTTGTAAGCTGACACCGACAATTTCCATATCAAAGATTGATAATAACGTTTTTACCATCGTTACATCTTCACTTGGATCATATCCAAATATCGCCCCAAATACAACAGTTGTAATAATATAAGAAAATAGTGTAACAACACCCGTACTTATCAACAGTGTACCATTCTTCCATTTTTTTCGTACTCCATGACCATACACAAGCCCCACTACTACACAACAAAATAAATAAAAGATGGTTGTTGGTGCACTTATCATAAAACTAATAAGGAGCATACTAACCGAAGGTAATAGCCCATCTTTTATTCCATATTTTGCTGTATAGATAAGAATTGGAAAGGTTAATATCCAATACATAAAAAATTCTATTGCATTCGCAAACTGGCGATTTATAAATAACATAACACCTACAATAGCAACCATCATAGCGCCTTCTGTTATTTTTCTTGTTTGATTTACCATTATCCTTTCCTCCTTTCTTATCAAAAAACCTCCACCTGAATACCGATGGAGGTTTACTTTAGCTTATTCGCTTACGTAAGGTAATAAAGCCATCTGACGAGCGCGTTTAATTGCAGTAGCCAGCATACGTTGATATTTAGCACGTGTACCAGTTACACGTCTTGGAATGATTTTTCCATTTGCTGAAATAAATCTTTTCAATAACTCAATATCTTTATAATCGATTGTTGTAATTTTATTTTTTGTAAAGTAACATACTTTTTTACGACCCATGCGTTGTTTTTTAAATGCCATAGTAGTCTCCTTTCATTCCATTGTTTAGAATGGTAAGTCATCGCTAGCGATATCTAAACTATCGCTGCTTTGAAAATCGTTGGATGAGGACTGTGAAGTACTCGTATCACTTTGGTAACCAGTATTAACAGGCTCATTACTTGGAACATATGCTTGTCCCATAGAAGCACCATTAGAAGTACCTTTAGGTTCTAAGAATTGAACAGAATCGGCAACAACTTCCGTTATATATACACGTTTGCCACTTTGGTCATCATAGCTACGTGTTTGAATTCTTCCTTCAACACCAACTAAACTTCCCTTGTGCATGTATTGTGAAACGATATCGGCTGTTTTATTCCATGCAACAGTATTGATGAAATCAGCACTTGGTTGTCCCTCAGTTTTAATACGACGATCGCATGCTACTGTAAATGATACAACAGATGCTCCAGAAGCAGTTTTACGTAAAACTGGATCTTTCGTCAAGCGACCAACTAATACTACACGATTAATCATAGTCCTTATTCCTTTCCGAAATTATTATTCTTCGTCTTGTGTTTTAATAACCATAAAACGTACGATATTGCTATTGATATTAGCTAAACGATCGAATTCTTTAATACCTTCGTTGTTTGCTGATACTGATAATACAACATAATAACCTTTTGTCATGTGATTGATTTCATACGCGAACTCTTTCACACCCCAGTCATCGATTTTATCGATAGTTCCTTCATGGTCAGTTATAATCTTGTGTAAACCGTCCATAAGTTTTTGGCGTGCTCCATCTTCTAAAGATGCGTTCACGATGTACATGATTTCATATTTTTTCATTCTGTACACCTCCTCTTGGTCTGTGGTCCTATTGTTTTCAATAGAACAAGGAGTAGATATTCCTACTCGTTTATTGATTATAACATTCTTGAACTCTCGTGTAAAGAAATATTTGTTCTGAATCATTTCGCCTGTATTGTAAAATGAAACCTTAACTTATTTACAATTGTGTGACTAATCTCTTATTATAGCAAGCAACAAAT
>JAVWIF010000023.1:0-24470 GCA_036639635.1 Longicatena sp. | reverse complement strand
TACGCAAAGAAAATAGTGAAGGAGCAACTATTTTATTTTCTTCTCATATTTTAGGAGAAGTTCAAAAGTTATGTAATCGTGTAGCAATCATCAAGAAAGGGAAAATATTAAAAATAGAGGAAATGGATAGTCTTCATAAAAGTACGTATAAACAAGTAGAACTTAGTTGTTCACAAGATATTAGTAAACTTTTAATGTCCTTACCAAATGTAGCACAATTGAATGTTGATAAAGATAACTATAGTTTTATGTACAACGGTAGTATGAATACTTTAATTAAAATCTTAGGAAGTATAGAATTAGATAATTTAGATATCCACGAGCCTGATTTAGAAGATGTCTTTATGCATTACTATCAAGAGGAAAAGCAATGAATATACTTAAATACGAATGTAAAAAATCTATAGTATCTTCGCTTACTTGGGCAATCTCATTAACGTTCTTTGGTTTTATCTGTATTCAATTGTATATCGCATTTAGTGCAAATGTAACTTTTTTTGAAACCATGTTAAAGGCCTATTCACCAGAGATGCTAAAAGTCTTAGGTGCAAATATTACCATCATTAAAACCTTAACTGGTTTTTATAGTTTTTGTTTTATGTACGTAGTTGTTGCGGCTGCTTTTCAAGCATTGTATTTAGGGATTCACGTTCTAGGAAAAGAACTAAGTGAAAAAACAGCCGATTTTATTTTTACAAAGCCTTGTTCACGTAAGCGAGTTCTTACTTATAAACTAGGTGCTATGCTACTTTGTTTAATTCTCGTAAACGTAATCTATTGTGGTGGAACATTACTTAGTGCTTATCTAACAGGTATTGAATTTAATCTAACATTATTTTTATTCATGAACCTCTCCATGTTCTTAACACAAATACTATTCTTAAGCCTTGGCTTTCTTTTGGCTTGTAGTATGCATAAGATTAAATCACCACTATCAATCAGCGCAGGAATTATTGCTTTTTTCTTTCTTCTACAAATGATAGTGAACTTAGAACCAGAAGGAATTTTATCTTATTTTTCTTTCTTAAACTATTTGAGTGCAGATGCTATTATTACTAATAATGGGTTTGATTATATGAAATTAGGACTGCTTTGTTGTATCAGTATTGGTTGTATAATAGCAGGATATTACATCTTTGAACATCGTGATATCCAAAGTGTTTAGGAGGCCAAGAATGAATATATTGAAACGTGAATGGAAATCTTATCAGAAACAATTGATCTACTGGAGCATTGGATTACTTGCTCTTATTATGGTGGCATTTTATAAAGTAGGTGGTTTAAATTCAGTACCAGGTGGTATTGAAGATGTGTTAGCATCATTGCCTCCTTTATTAAGAAATTTTTTTGGAGCAAGTAATGATTATACAAGTGCTACTGGAATATATCGAATGATTCATTTATATTTGATTATTGCTATTGCTTTACATGCAACCTTATTAGGGGCTAGTATCTTCGCAAAAGAAGAACTTGATAAGACATGTGAATTCCTTTATGTGAAAGAAATAAAACGCACAAAGATACTTGCACTTAAAGTAAGCGCTGGCTTAAGTATGCTGCTGTTTATAGATATTGTGTGTAGTGTTGGTGTAGTACTTTCACTTATCGCCATGAAAATGGCGCTAGATGTAATGGCGTTACTTCCTTATCTATTTTCAATTGTACTTGTACAAGTATTCTTTTTTGCCATAACCTTATTATTAAGTGTAGCATTAAAATACAATCGAAAAGCAGGAAGTATTGGTTGTGGTATTGTCTTTGTTATGCTTTTTATTAACCTGTATGCTAAAATGGGTGGAAACATTGATCTATTAGATGCCTTATCCATCTTTCATTATGCGGATGCATCCTTTATTGATAGTTGTCCATATGGAGGGATATCAAGTATCATTATTTTGTTTTTATCAATCCTCTGTTTTCTTATCGCAAGCTATTTACATGAACACCGTGATTTGTTGTAGATATTGCAGGTATATAATCTATTTGATTCATAATAAAATAGAGAAGTTTTGCATGAAAAAAGCTTGACGGTTATATAAATATACATTATAAGTATAATTCCTATTAAATTACTGTTATTTATTCTAAGGAAAGGAAATTTCCATAATTTTCCATTATAATAAGTAAGGATTAAGCGAGGTATTATATGAAGAAAGTTACGGAAATGAATTTAACTATTGGAAATGCAATTCGTGATGGTCTGCAAAATAAAAGGCTAACACAGAGCGAATTGGCAGTTATGGTAGGATCAACACAACGCTCTATTTCTTCTTATGTAAATGGGACATCACAACCTCCACTAGATATATTAAAAAACATCTGTCGAATATTAGAAATAAACTTGAATCAACTCTTAAATTTACAAGACGATGAGGCTTCCTATAGAGGGATTAGAGTACCAAAAGATTTCTCCTATAAATCTCTTCTAAAAGATTTTCCTAAAGAAAAACAAGAAGAACTAAAAGTACTCATCGTACAATTCTTAGAAGTTTTACAAAAATAATATATATTTGTTCAATAAGATGATGTATAAGGGCTTATTAGTGTGCTTTATACATTTTTTTATATTTACAAATTTTGTAGTTAGTTTATACTATCTGTAATGAAGGTAGGGATAATGAAATGAAAGAAAACAAAATTGTTGATTTAACAAAAGAAGAAAACGAGCTATTAAGATTTTATCGCGCATTACCAGAAAATAAAAAAGACAAATTTATGAAGTTAATTGCGTCTATTCGTAAAATTTTATTAGATGATTTAAATTAGCCCAATGGATAAAACTTGGCAATTTATTTCATTTAAAAATCTTCCATTATGAGCTTAATACTGATACAATGTAGTAAGGGAAAAATAGAGGTAGATGCATATGAATGAAAAAGATATAACGAATAGTATTGGCTACTGCGGACTTGTCTGTGCGCTTTGTCATAATGCCAAGCTTTGTTCTGGCTGCAAGTCAAAAGATAATACGTGTAGTAGTCAGGGCGGTAAAGAGGGTTGTTTTCAATACAACTGTTGCCAAAAAAAAGGTATTCAAGGGTGTTGGGAATGTGATGAGTCACCTTGTAGCAAGGGGATGTTTTCAAAAGAACACAATATAAGGAATCGTGCCTTTGTTAGATTTGCGAAGTATGAAGGAGTAGAAGAATTAGGAAAGTGTGTATTTGAGAATCAAATGCATGGTATACGGTATGGCTATGGAAAAGATTATGACCAATTTGATAATGAAAGTGATGTTGTGAAACTATTGACGAAAAGTTATTTGACAAAAGATTAAGGACTGTAATGGTCTTTTTTTGTAAGCGAATAGTATTGTTACATTGTGGTATGAAAATATTTCATAAAGAATGATTGACTTTTACATTGTGAAGGCGTAAACTATAAATATATAAGAAAAGCGTTGATAAGAAGTAGTAGGAATATGGACATTCTAGAGAGTTTCTGGTTGGTGAAAAGAAACATGGAAAATATTTTGAACACATCTTTGAGCTATCCAGGTGAAATTAGTAATCTGCATCGGAACCCTTTGCATCCGTTATCATGCTAGAGTATGTTAGTACTCGAAGAGGTTGATACTTTAAGGTATCAATAAAATAAGGTGGAATCACGTAAGGCAACTTTCGTCCTTTGGATGAAGGTTTTTTTGTATATAAGAGGTAGAAATGTTCAAGAGGAGGAATATTCTATGAAAAAGTTTAGTATACCAGAAGGTACAAGAGATTTAATTTTAGGGGAAAGTAAAGTTAAAAAAGAATTACAAGATGCAATAGAAAGCGTCTTTGATAGCTATGGTTATAATGAAATAGTGACACCATCTATTGAATATTATCAGACATATCAAACAGGTTTTGATAATGTAAAAGACGAGCAAATGTATAAATTCTTTGATCAAAATGGAAGTATCTTAACATTACGTATGGATATGACAGTACCAATAGCAAGAGTAGCGGCAACAAAGTTTAAAGATCAAAAACCACCATTACGTTTTCGTTATTGTGCCAATGTATTTAAAGTAAAAGAGAATTATTCTGGTAAAAGAAATGAAGTGAGTGATTGTGGTATAGAATTATTGGGACTCTCTGATCAAGAAAGTGATTTAGAAATTCTTGTGTGTGCCTTAGAAGTGATGGAAAACATGTTACAAGAGTCCTATACCTTAGAAATAGGAAATGTTAATTTTTTCTTAAGTGCTTGTCAAGAAGTGAAACTAAGTGAAGAAGAGATAACAACCTTAGCAGATCTCATTGATCGTAAAAGTTTAATGGAATTAGAAACCTATTTGCAAAGTTTACCAATGAGCGAAATTCATCGTGATTTCTTTAATCAGTTACCTTGGTTATGTGGTAAAAGTGAAATATTAGAGAGTGCCAAAGCAGTTTGTTTTAATGAATATTTAATAACCATTCTAGATGAATTAAGCAATCTCTATGAAGAATTAAAAGAACTTGGATATCAAGATAATATTACTTTTGATTTAGGTAAAGTTCCACATTTGAATTACTATAGTGGAATCATCTTTGAAGGATATATAGAAGGTATTGGAACCTCTGTTTTAAGTGGAGGACGTTATGATACGTTATTAGAAAAGTTTGGTGATGGATTACCTGCTATTGGCTTTTCCGTTAAATTAGACTATGTAGTACCGATGTTAACCTTAAAACAAGAAGAGAAAGAAACAATACGTTTATTATATCCACTACAACAAAAAGTAAAAGCACTACAACAAGCACAAGAATTAAGAAAGAGTTATCGTGTAATACTTTGTCCAACAGATGTACAAGAGATAAGTATTGAAAAGGAGGACACGAAATGAGTATAGCAATAGCCTTAACAAAGGGACGATTAGAGAAAGATACAGTTAAAATACTAGAAAAAAGCAACTATGGTATTGAATGTTTAAAAGATAAAGGCCGTCAATTGGTTTTTCAAGATAGTAAAAAAGATATTAAGTACTTCCTAGTAAAGGCAAACGATTGCATAACGTATGTGCAACATGGGGTAGCAGATATTGGGGTAGTTGGTAAAGATACCTTATTAGAAGGGGATAAAGATTATTATGAAATGCTTGATTTAGGGATTGGGAAATGTAAATTTATTGTAGCAGGATTACCAGAAAATAATTTATTTAAAAAAGTTGGTCATGTAAAAATTGGAACGAAATACCCTCATATAGCAAAAGAGTATTTTTTAAATAAAGGAATTGATGTAGAATGTATTAAGATAGATGGTTCTGTAGAACTTGCGCCTATTTTAGGACTTTGTGATGGAATTGTTGACATAATGGAAACAGGAACAACTTTAAAAGAGAATGGATTGGTTGTGTTTGATACAGTGTGTGAGATTAGTGCACGTGTCATTGTGAATAAAGCTAGTTTTAAATTAAAAAGAGATGAAATAATGCAAATATTAACAGATATGAAAAAGGAGTGTGGAGCAATTGTTAAATAAGATAGATTGTTCTTGTACAAAAGAATTTTTAGCATATTTAGATGCACGTAATGAAGATGTGAGTAGTGATGTTATGCAAAGTGTGATGGATATTCTACAACATGTGAAAAAAGATAAAGATGATGCACTAATTGCTTATACAAAAGAATTTGATAAGATCGAATTAACAAGTTTACGCGTAAGTGATGAAGAAATAGAAGCAAGTGCCTCGCTTGCTGATAAAGATTTTGTTTTAGCAATGACAAAAGCAAAAGAAAACATTGAATTTTATCACCAAGCCCAAAAACAAAATGGTTACCTTTTACAAAAAGAAATGGGTATTTATTTAGGACAACGTGTACTTCCTTTAGATAGTGTAGGTATCTATGTACCAGGCGGACGTGCACAATATCCTTCAAGTGTATTAATGAATGCATTGCCAGCTAAAATTGCAGGAGTTTCTCGTATTGTTATGATAACACCACCTGCGCAAGATGGAGGGTTACATCCAAACATCGCATTTGCAGCAAAATTATCTGGAGTGAATGAAATTTATAAAGTTGGAGGAGCACAAGGTATCGGCGCTCTTGCCTATGGTACACAAAGCATTGCGAAAGTAGATAAAATCGTAGGACCTGGAAATGTGTATGTAGCTACTGCTAAAAAATTGGTATATGGAAAAGTAGATATCGATATGATAGCAGGGCCAAGTGAAATATTAGTGATTGCTGATGAAAAAGCAAATCCTGAATATGTTGCGGCTGATTTATTATCACAAGCAGAACATGATCCAATGGCGAGTTCTATTCTAGTAAGTACGAGTGAGAAATTAATTGAAGAAGTAAATATAGAATTAAAAAAACAAAGTGATCAATTACCAAAAAAAGAAATTATACAAGCATCACTTGCTAAGTATGGAACATCTCTTTTTTGCTCAACACTCGAGGAATGTATCGAAATTAGTAATCAAATTGCCCCTGAACACTTAGAGCTAATGGTCGAGGAGCCAATGAAATATTTAGGTAGTGTAAAACATGCTGGAAGTGTTTTTATGGGATACCATACATGTGAAAGTGTTGGCGATTATTTTGGTGGAACCAATCATGTACTTCCAACAAGTGGAACAGCAAGATTTTCAAGTCCACTAGGAGTAGATAGTTTTATTAAAAAGTCTAGTTATTTACATTATAGTGAGGAAGCATTAGAAGCATATGGTTCCCAAATTATTGAAATAGCACAACAAGAAGATTTACAAGCCCATGCTTTTGCGGTGAAAGTGAGGTTAAAAAAGTGAAAGATATAGAAACCTATCAAGTGAATAATGCAGCAAATACACGCCTTAATGCAAATGAATTACCCTATAATATTTCGGATACCATTCGCTCAGAAATTAAATTAGCACTAGATGATATTGATTTTCAACGCTATCCTGATGAAACTAGTCATGAACTTATAAGTGCATATGCAAATGTTATGAAGATAAGTGAAGAACATATCTTAGCTGGTAATGGTAGCGATGAAATGCTAGGGTTAATGATTGGCTATTTCCTGGGGAAAGATAAAAAGCTTTTAACCTTGCAACCAGATTTCTCAATGTATGATTATTATGCTACGATGCATGAAGCAATCATGGTGAAATATAAAACACGTGAAGATGGAAGCTTTGATGTAGATGAATTTATTGAATATGGACGTAAATATAAAGCTGATATGATTTTATTTTCAAACCCTAATAATCCTACAGGACAAACACTAAGCAATCGTACACTCATTAAAATTGTTGAAGCATTTCCTAAGGTACCAATTATTATTGATGAAGCATATGGAGAGTTTAGTGAAGAATCAATGATTTGTATGATTGATAATTATCATAATTTATATGTAACACGAACGTTATCAAAAGCTTTTGGACTTGCATCTGCTCGCCTTGGATTTTTATTAAGTAATACGCAAAACATCGAGGTATTAAAACAGTATATGGTACCTTATAACATAAGCTCAATTAGTCAAAAGATTGGTTGTATTGTATTAGGGCATGCGAAAGAATATATGAATTATGTTGTTGAAATAAAGGAACAACGTAAGAGGATGTTAGAGCGGCTAAAAGATTTAAAACGAATAAAATTGTATCGCTCACATGCAAATTATATATATGGAAGAAGTGAAGATAAAACAGCACTACTAGCACTACTTGAAAGCAACGATATACAAATACGTAACTATCAAGATGATACATTTCGTATTACAATAGGTTCTAATGCAGAAAATGAAATGGTTATAAAATTATTATTAGCATTTGATATGGAGGAAAATAAAGTATGAGAACAGCTGTAATAAAACGCACAACCAAAGAAAGTGATATAGATTGTCGTCTTGATTTAGATGGAACAAGAATCATTGATATTGAAACTGGGATTGGCTTTTTTGATCATATGGTAACGCTGCTTGCTTTTCATGCCCAAATGGATCTTACGCTACAAGCAACAGGGGATTTAGATGTATGTGATCACCACTGTGTAGAAGACTGTGGAATTGTACTAGGAAATGCTATTAAAGAAGCACTGGGCGATAAAATGGGAATTGAGCGATATGGAAGTGTGAATTTACCAATGGATGAGACACTAGCAAATGTTACGTTAGATATAAGTGGACGTAGTTATTTAGTTTTTAATGCGACATTTAAAAGAGAAAGTATTGGTAACTTCTCTTGTGAAATGGTAGAAGAGTTCTTTCGTGCACTAGCAAATCAAGCCGGTATTACGCTCCATGTGAATGTATATTATGGTCGTAATGATCACCATCAAATAGAAGCTATCTTTAAAGCATTTGGACGTGCTTTAAGACAAGCAATACAAGTAAGCGGCACACAATTACCAAGCAGTAAAGGAATGCTCTAATGATTGTCATTATTGATTATGGTATGGGAAACTTAAAGAGTGTATATAATGCATTCATGCGTTTAGGCTGTGATGTGAAAATATCCAATAAAGCAGAAGATTTAGAACAAGCAGATGGATTGGTATTGCCAGGAGTTGGTGCATTCGGCGATTGTATGAATAATCTTTTACATAGTGGATTAATACCAGTCATTAAGAGTGAGGTAGTAAAGCAGAAACCATTGTTAGGAATTTGTCTTGGCATGCAAGTACTATTTGAAAAAGGATTTGAAGGAATTGAAACAAAGGGGTTAGGTTTTCTAAAAGGGAATATCACTTTAATGAGTGATAAGCATGAACGTATTCCGCATATCGGATGGAACAATCTTATCCTTCATAAAGACGATGCACTTGCTAACAAACTAACAAATAATTCCTATGTATACTATGTTCATTCCTACAGTGCTACTAATATAAATGAAGATGATCTGATTGCTTCTAGTATTTATGGAGATATTAGAATAGTTGGTTTAGTGAGGAAAGACAATGTTATGGGGGCACAGTTTCATCCTGAAAAATCAGGAGAAGAAGGTTTGTTAATATTACAGAACTTTAAGGAGATCGTAGATGATAATACTACCAGCAATTGATATTATAGATGGGAAACCAGTACGTTTATATCAAGGAGATTATGATAAAGTAGAAATTGTAGCAAAGGATATTTTAACAACTGCTAAAGAATTTCAAGCCGCGGGTGCCTCTTTTATTCACCTTGTTGATTTAGATGGAGCAAAAGCTAAGAAATTAGTGAATGCCAAAGTCATTATTGAGGTAGCAAATAGTTTAGAAATTGGCGTAGAGTGTGGTGGCGGAATACGTTCAATGGAAAGTATTTCTTATTTGTTAGATCAAGGAGTAAGTCGCGTAATCTTAGGTACTAGTGCTATAGAAGACACGCAATTGTTAAAGGATGCACTTCAAAAATATGGGGATAAAATAGCTGTAGGAATTGATTGTAAAGATGGATATGCTTGTGGAAATGGTTGGTTAGAAACAAGCAAGCTTCATTACATTGACTTTGCTAAAGAACTAGAAAAGCTAGGTGTTAAACATATAATTGTAACAGATATATCAAAAGATGGAACACTAGAAGGACCTAATATAGAAATGCTAGAAAAGCTTAGCAAAGAGGTATCTATGAATATTATCGCAAGTGGTGGTATTGCTAATATCAATGATATAAAAGCCCTTAAGAAATTAAACTTATATGGAGCAATCAGTGGAAAGGCAATTTATTCTAAAGGCTTAGATTTAAAAGAAGCAATAGAAGAAACAAAATAGAAAGAGGAATATTTATGCATACAAAAAGAATCATTCCTTGTTTAGATGTAAAAGAAGGACGTGTTGTAAAAGGTATCAATTTTGTTGGCTTAAAAGATGTTGGAGATCCCGTTGATTTAGCTAAATTCTATAGTGAAGCACGAGCAGATGAGTTGGTGTTTTTAGATATTGGTGCCACTCATGAAAAACGTGGAATCATGGTACGTGTAGTGGAAGAAGTCGCAAAACAAATCTTTATTCCATTCACGGTAGGTGGTGGTTTAAATAGCCTAGAAGATATAAAGAATATCTTACGTGCAGGAGCAGATAAAGTATCACTAAATAGTGCAGCGGTGAAAACGCCGAGTCTTATTAGTGAAGCATCAAAAATGTTTGGTGCACAATGTATTGTTGTTGCTATTGATGCACGTTTAAATGAAGATAAAAAATCATGGAATGTATTTGTGAATGGCGGACGTATAGATACACACCTAGATGTTATTGATTGGGCTAAAAAAGTAGTATCATTAGGAGCAGGAGAGATTTTGTTAACAAGTATGGATGCAGACGGTACCAAACGTGGCTTTGATATTCCTTTGTTAAAAGCGGTTAGGAGTGTTGTCAGTGTTCCTGTTATTGCTTCTGGAGGCTGTGGCTCTTTAGAACATTTTGTCCAAGTATTTGAAGAAGATGCAGCAGATGCAGCCCTTGCTGCAAGTCTATTCCATTATGGAGAACTAAGTATTAAAGAAGTGAAAGAATATATGCATGAGAAAGGAATTGCGGTACGCTTATGATAAGTATTGATTTTGATAAAGGAAATGGATTAATTCCAGTTATTGTACAAGATGTTAAAAGTAAAGAAGTATTAATGCTTGCTTATATGAATGCACAAAGCTTAGAACAAACACAAGTGACAAAGATTGCTACTTACTTTAGTCGTAGTCGTAATGAACTATGGGTAAAAGGGGAAACAAGTGGACATTATCAGTATGTAAAAGAAATTGTTGTTGATTGTGATCAAGATACATTATTATTAAAAGTTGAACAAGTAGGAGCAGCCTGTCATACCGGACATAAGAGCTGTTTTTATCGCAACCTTGAAGGAGAAGAAATATGCAAGCAATAGAAGAACTATATCAAACAATAAAAGAACGTAAAGAGAGTGGAGAAGAAGGCTCTTATACGAGTTACTTATTTGAAAAAGGAACCGAAAAAATATTAAAAAAAGTAGGCGAAGAATGTAGTGAAGTAATCATTGCAACCCTAGCTCAAAAGAAAGAAGATCAAGTAAATGAAATAAGTGATTTATTATATCATTTACTAGTGCTTATGGTACAAAAAGATATCTCTTTAGAAGATATAAATACGGAATTAAATAAAAGAAGTCAGACACAGCATAACTTAAAAGCTGAAAGAAAACCAATCGAAAACTTATAGTATTATTCATTATTTGAGTAAATATGTGGTATGATAAATACAATAAATAGGAGGGCTTGATATGAATATAAAAATAGAAAATTGGAAGCTATTAATTGTTTCTATATTCTATGTAATCTTTGCGGTAATTTCTTATATGATACCACAAAGTGAATTTCTTAGTTTTTTCCAGATTGCAGGAATAGCAATTGTGCTTATCGGGTTGTTTCAAGTATTGGTTTACTTCTTTAAAAAAGAGTATTTAAAACCAAATGACTTTACCTTTTCATGGGGTGTTTTAACTTGTATTGCAGGTTTGATTGTTGCTATTAAACCAAATGTAATCGTTGATAATTATCCATTGGTTATTTCAGGGTTAGTAGTTCTAGATTCTACTTTACGTTTACAGTTTTCAATGAATCTACTACGCCTACAAGATTCTCAATGGACAATTCATATAGGATTAGCAATTGTTCCTATGCTGATAGGTCTTAGTTTAATTCTCTTTACCTTTGATAGTAAATTATTACATAATATCTTTAGCTTCTTATTGTTTTTAGATGCAGTTGCCAATGTTTATACAGTATTGTATTATAAACACATTGTTAAAACATATGGAGATAACAGTGATGAAATATTAGATTTATCTAAAAAAGACAAGTGTGAACATGAATGTATTGACGGAGAAGCAAATCTCGTTGAGAAAGATTAATCCCTTAGGGGATTTTTTTTTGATAAAAAAAGCAGAATTTCTTCTGCTAATGAAACATATCCTTTTTTCTGAAGATTAGAATTGCGATAAGGCACGCGATAACAGCTAATAAAGTTGGAAACCACCATTGAGGAATAAATAAGCCACTGACGTTCATTCCATAAAAACTAAAGACAATATTAGGGATTGCCATAACAATAGTAATAACAGTTAGTATCTTCATAACGATGTTTAAGTTATTGGAAATCACAGAAGCAAAGGCATCCATGGTACCAGATAGGATATTAGAATATATATTACACATCTCAATCGCTTGATGGATTTCAATTAATACATCTTCTAATAAATCTTGATCATCTTCATATAATTTTAAAAGACGACCACGCATAATCTTATTTAAAGTTACTTCATCGGTTTTTAATGAAGTAGAAAAATATACTAAGCTCTTTTCTAATCCTAACATTTGAATTAATTCTTTATTTTTCATAGATTGATGTAGTAAGTGTTCAGTACGTGAAGAAATACGATCAATTTGACGTAGGTAAATTAAGAATCTTTGTGAAATACGAAGCATTAATAATAATAAGAAACGTGTTTTCATCTCTGTATTAATACCTTTAATTCTTCCTCTTGTCATATCTTCTATATTTAAATTATCGTATAGTGAAATAGTAATAATGTAGCCTTTCATAATCACAACACCTAAAGGAAGTGTTGTATATAAAAGCGTTGTATCATTTTTAGTAATTATATCATCATCTTCAGCACTAGGGTAATCCACAATAACTAGTGTTTGATTTTCATCAATATCTTTATCAATATGTGAACTCTCTTCCTCATCTAAAGATGCTTTAATAAATTCTGGTAATACACCAACTTCATTAATTAAGTATTCACTTTCTTCTAAGGTTGGAGCTACAGCATTAATCCAACACCCAGACTCTAGGGTGTCTATTTTTTTGGTAACATTGTCAAACGTTTTGTAAAATTCTAACATGTTTATTCCTCCTTTTTACAGGAGGCATGAAGTTATGTCTCCTGTATTATGATGTTTTTCGAACTTACAACTCGCGGGATCTGGGGACATAACAACACCTTCTTTCTTTGCCTATCAATTATAGCACAAAGTTATTTTGATAGGAATTGCGATTTTGTTTTTTTTCAAAGCTTAGTGGTAAAAGAAAACCCATTCTAGTTTCTAGAATGGGAGAAAGTCAAATATTAGTAATAAATGGAAGCTTTTACTTCTAATGCTTTATCTTTTCCTAACAATTTTTCTATTAGTGCAAAAGCAAAGTCAATAGTAGCTGCAGCACTTCGTCCAGTAATCATATTATCATTACAAACAACATATTGATCACAATAGTTTCCTCCAAAGTCTTCATTCATACTTGTATAGCAAGTATATTGTTTGTTCTTTAAATATCCTTGACGTCCAAGAATCGTTGGGGCAGCACAAATAGCTGCTACTATCTTTTTTTCTTTTATAAAGGTAGCAAGAATATTCATAACTAACGCACTTGCTTCTATTTTTTGATAATGTGGTCCTCCTGGTAAAAACAAACCATCATACTCACTTACATTAATTTCTTCTAATCTTGTTAAGTTTGTTAAGGCAATATCAAAACGACCAGTGGCACTTTCCTTATCAAGGGAAGCTACATTAACAGATATACCTGCTCTACGCAAAAGTGCAATCGTACCAACTGCTTCTAATTCTTCAAATCCATCTGTAAGAATACATAATACATTCATAATAAACCCTCCAATGTCGTATTCATTATAGCACTAATGAAAAGGAGATAAAGATATAAGTGTAGAGTTTTCAAATGTATGAAGAGATATTATTTTGGTAATAATTAAATTCTATAGTATTTTTATATGGAATTGTGTTAAAATTAACAAAAGAAAAGCAAAAAAGAACATGGAAGTGATGAAATGAAAGTAGTAGTTGCCTGTGATTCTTATAAGGGTTGCATGACGTCAAAAGAAGTCGCAAAAAAAATTGAAGAAGGCATTCATAACGTAGACGAAAGTATCGAGGTTGTCTCCTATGTAATAGGAGATGGTGGAGAGGGCACTGTTGATGCTTTTTGTGAAACCTGTTTAGGTAAGACGCAGCAAGTGAGTACGAGTGATGCTTATGGAAAACATATTCAAAGTGAATATACGATAATTGAAAATGGACAGACTGCAGTGATTGAAGTTGCCAATATTATTGGTTTAAATATGTATGAAAGAGAAAAAAGAATGCCATTTTTTGGTAGTAGTTTTGGAGTAGGGACAGTACTTTTAGATGCTGTTCAAAAAGGTTGTAAAAAGATTATTATAGGATTAGGTGGGAGTGCTACGAATGATGGTGGTATGGGCTTATTGCAGAGTCTAGGAGCACGCTTTTATGATAGTAAACATAAATACTTATCTCCTCAAGCGATGAATCTAGAAAAGATTAGATTCATCGATTTTAATCGTTTGAATTATTTAAAAGATATTGAATTAATAGCAGCATGTGATGTGAAAAACTATTTATTAGGAGAAGAAGGCGCAACTTTTGTGTTTGGTAAACAAAAAGGATTCTTTCCAAATCAAATAAAAAAAATAGATTTAGCAATGGAAAACTATCGTAATCAAATTCTTCGCTATACGAATATTGATATAAATAAGTGTATGGGTGGAGGAGCAGCAGGAGGTATTGGTGCAGTTTTAATTGGAATTTTAGGAGCACAGATGAGAGCTGGGATTGAACTTCTAGTAAGCTATAGTGATTTTGATAAGCAAGTAGAAAGTGCAGATTTAGTTATTACTGGTGAAGGACAAAGTGATCATCAAACCATGTTTGGAAAAGTTCCTGCAGGCATTATTAAGGTTGCAAATGCGCATCATAAGCCTTGCATTTGTATCAGTGGTGCGTTAGGCATTGGTTATCAAGAACTATACGACTTAGGGTTTATTGGTGTGTATAGTATTGCAGATCGTGCGATGACGTTTCAACAAGCATTAGAAAATGCACCAGAGAAATTATATAATGCAACCTATGGAATTATGAAAACAATATTATATTTTAAAAACTAAGATGATGAAAGTCATCTTTTTTCAATAAATTTAAGCTATGATACTAAACGTGAATCGTAATAGAGTGTTTCATGATACACCGAAGATAAAGTGCCATGAAACTTTTTTGTTTTATAGTTTACAAAACAAGGAATGTATCATATAATACATATGAACAGTTGTTCAAGTGTTTGAGAGGATGAGGGATATGAAAGAAAGATTAGAGTGTGAAGAGATTCTTGTTCATCAAGAAACGGTGGAGCGTTTACAACAAAAAATGTTATCACAAGATAAATTTAATAATTTGTCCATCTTATTTAAAATGTTTAGTGATCCAACAAGATTAAAAATATTAAGTCTATTATTTGAAGAAGAATTGTGTGTTTGTGATATAGCTTGTTTACTTGAAATGAGTCATTCTGCAGTTTCTCATCAATTGTCATTATTACGGCAAAATCGTTTGATTAAATATCGAAGAAGTGGAAAAAATATATTCTATTCTTTAGACGATGCCCATATCCAACTGATTTATGATGCAGGACTTGCGCATTGTTTAGAGTAAAAAGAGGAGAGCAATTATGAAAAAGAGTTATGTATTAGAAGATTTAGATTGTGCCTCTTGTGCAAATAAAATCGAAAAACATGTTGCTAAATTAGAAGGTGTCCAAAGTGCAAATGTTGATTTTGTTCAAAAGAAAATGCAAGTAGAAATAGATGATGTAAATGTTGAACGAGCGATTATTAAGGTTATAAAAGAATTAGAACCTGAAGTTTTGGTAAAAGAAATACATGATCATGTCCATTGTGATTGTGATAGTGAGGCACATATCACGAAAACCAATATGAGTGGACGCAAACTATATATTAAAGGACTAGATTGTGCGACTTGTGCGAATAAAATAGAAGTATACGTAAAGCATATGGATAATGTATTAGATGCAAGTTTGAACTTTACGAGTGGAGTGCTTTATGTTGAAGTGAGCGATATAAGTAAAGAAACACAAACTTTAACAGAAATTATACAGATTGTACCAACTTTAGAAGATGATATTAGTATTGAATTAGATAAAGCAAGTGAACAAAAGGAATATTCACCTTTTTCCTTACATGAAAGTTATCGTTTATATATTGGGATTATATTCTTTGTATTAGGTATCATATTTGAGAAAGAAGTATATGGTGTTTGGCTATTTGTAATTGCCTATCTATTTGCAGGTGGTGGGGTAGTTTATCAAGCGTTACGAAATATTTTAAAAGGAGAAGTGTTTGATGAAAACTTTTTGATGAGTGTAGCGACGTTAGGAGCTTTTGGTGTGCAATCTTATGAAGAAGGTGTTGCAGTTATGATATTCTATGAAATAGGAGAGATGTTTCAATCCTTTGGGGTTAATCGATCACGTAAATCAATTAGTGAACTCATGGATATTCGCGCAGAGTATGCCAATAAAGTAGAGGATAATATAGAAGTAAAAGTAAGCCCTGAAAGTGTTCAAGTTAATGATATTATTCGTATTAAGCCTGGCGAAAGAGTACCTTTGGATGGCTTGGTAATTGAAGGAAATAGTACACTAGATATGTCAGCGTTAACAGGTGAGTCAAACCCTAAAGAAATTGGGGTCAATGAAGAAATACTAGCAGGAACACTGAATTTGAATGGTGTTATATGTGTGCGTGTAAGTAAAGTATATGGAGAATCTAGTGTATCTAGAATTTTAGAATTGGTTGAGAATGCGAGTAGTAAAAAAGCACCAATGGAAAAATTTATTACGAAGTTCGCAAAAATATATACACCCATTGTTGTTGGATTAGCTTTACTTTTGGTACTTCTTCCAATGCTTGTCATACCAGATGCACAACTTGAAGTATATGTATATCGAGCATTAACATTTTTAGTAGTATCATGTCCTTGTGCATTGGTTATTTCAGTACCATTGGGATTATTTGCAGGTATTGGAGCAGCTAGTAAAAAAGGAATTTTAATTAAAGGTGGAAATTATTTAGAAGCATTACAAAAAATCGATGTTGTAGCATTTGATAAAACGGGAACGTTAACAAAAGGTAATTTCAAAGTTGTTGAAATAGTGGCGATAAATGGAAGTAAAGATGACTTGCTACGTCTTGGCGCATATGGAGAAAACTATTCAAGTCACCCCATTGCCCAATCTATTAAGAAAGCCTATGGCAAAGATATTGATGATACAAAAATTGCTCAATATGAAGAAGTTGCAGGTAATGGAATTCATGTTGTGATTGATGGAGAAGATGTTATTTTAGGGAATGCAAAGTTGATGGAAAAGCACCATATTGGCTATGAAAAGACAACTTCTATAGGGAGTAATGTTCATATAGCGAAGAATCAAGTATATATGGGCTATTTGGTAATTGATGATGAAATAAAAGATACGAGTAAAGAAGCAATTCGTTTATTAAAAGCGATAGGGATTAAAAAATGTGTAATGTTAAGTGGAGATCGTCGCGTGGTTGGTGAAAAGTTAGCACGAGAATTAGGGCTTGATGAAGTGCATATGCAACTTTTACCAGGCGATAAGGTGGAACAATTAGAACATTTGTTGCATAGTGTTTCACGAGGACGTAAAGTTGCGTATGTTGGTGATGGCATTAATGATGCACCAGTTCTAGCAAGAGCCGATATAGGTGTTGCGATGGGTGGAATTGGAAGTGATGCAGCAATTGAGGCAGCAGATGTTGTCTTGATGAAAGATGATTTGGTGGCCCTTGCACAAGCAATTCAAATTGCGAAGAAAACAATGCGTATCTTGTGGCAGAATATTACGTTTTCTTTGGGAATAAAAATTATTATTTTAATATTAGCAACTTTTGGATTTGCGAATATGTGGATGGGTGTGTTTGCGGATGTTGGTGTCACACTACTTGCCATATTAAATTCTATGCGCGCTTTAAAAGCTAAATAAGGAATTGAACAAAGACATAAAACATATACTGAAGAAGGGTACAAATGAAGTTTATTTGTACTCTTGTTTTCGTTTATAAATGAGCTAGAATGAGGATTAGATGATTTGAAATGAAAATAATGTATGAAAATCTTTTAAAGGGATTGATAATTTCTTTCATAAACAGTATAATATAGAAGTTAGCAAATTAGACATAGAATGGAAAGTGATGTGTGGAGATGGAAAATTGGATAGATGTATATGATCACGCTAAACAACTTTGCACGAAATGCAGATGCTGTCGTGAATGTAATGGCTTAGTTTGCCGAGGGGAAACTCCTGGTCCTGGTGGAAAAGGGAGCGGTTCTTCTTTCATTCGAAATGTTAGTATGTTAAAAGAAGTTTATATTACAATGGATACAATTAGTAGTAACGAAGAAATAGATACAACGTCAGATTTCTTTGGGCATCAAGTAGCATTGCCAGTGTATGCGGCTCCTATTAGTGGGATTGAACAAAATTATGGAGCGCCACTAGATGATGTAACCTATACGAAACAATTGGTAGAAGGATGTTTGAAGGCTGGTAGCATTGCTTTTAGTGGTGATGGTATGTTTGATGACATGTTTAAAGGACCTATGAGTGTTGTGAAAGAACATGATGGATATGGTGTGCCAACCATTAAACCATGGGACAAAGAACATATGAAATGGCGGATTGACTTAGCACGTGAGGCAAATGTATTAGCAATTGCTTCAGATATTGATGCTAGTGGACTTACTAACTTACGTAAAAGTGCTATTAAAGTTGGATTTAAAAGTGTTGAAGAATTAAAAGAAATAAAAGAGATGTGTCAAGTTCCTTTTATTGTCAAAGGGATCATGAGTACGAAAGGCGCATTAAAGGCATTAGAGGCTGGTGTTGATGGAATTATTGTTTCCAATCATGGAGGCCGAGTCATTGATGATTGCTTATCTGGTATTGAAGTATTAGAAGAGATTGTGAAAGTTGTAGATGGAAAGATGAAAGTCTTTGTAGATGGAGGATTTCGCAGTGGTCTTGATGTATTTAAAGCATTAGCATTAGGAGCCGATGGTGTTTTAATTGGTAGACCATTATCACTAAGTGTAATTGGTGATGGTAGTAATGGTGTTAAATTATATATGGAAAAGATTCAAAACGAATTAAAAGAAGCAATGGCAATGTCTGGTTGTAAAAACATTAAAGACATAACAAAAGATAAAGTAACAAGCAAACTTTAAAGGAGGATTTATATGAATTCATTTGAAAATAACGCATTTTTCTGGCAGAAGCTAGACACCTTATTCCTTTCTTCAAAATTAGTGATCGATAGACCTAGAAACAGTAGTCATTACAAGTACTCAAACCTAGTGTATCCAACAGACTATGGATACTTAAATGATACGACAGGTTCTGATCAAGCTCCTATTGATGTATTTAAAGGTTCTGAGAAGAGTAACCTTGTGCAATCTATTGTTGTAAGTGCAGATATTTTAAAGAAAGACTGCGAAGTAAAACTAGTGATTGGTTGTAACGAAGAAGAAGAAAATGATATCTTAGTTTTCTTGAATCAAACTGAGTTTCAAAAAGCAATCCTATTAAGAAGAGGAAATGATGTACCTGAATGGGCACAAAATGACTAATTAATAAAATACATCTGATTTAAGTTAAGATGTATTTTTTTTCGTTTTCTACCATAAGTTATGGATAGGAGGGACGAAGAATGAAACGTTATTTTATAATCTGTTTAATTATGAGTACACTACTAACGAGTTGTGCTAGTAAACAAGATTCATTTGCATTAGGGACAAAAAAGATGGATAAACTCTATGAACATGTAAATCAAAGAACGATGAATGAGACATGGGAATTTGCTTTCTTAAATGATAAGTATTGGAGTTTACAAGAAATTGAAGACATATATGGATTGGATATGACAAAGATAGAAGAAGCCTATGTAAAAAGCTCAAATATTGAAGCAGAGTTAAGTGAAATTGCTTTTTTTAAAACAGAACAAGTGAATGATGCTCATATCAATGAAGGTATTGGGAAACGAATACAAGCTATTGAAAGAAAATGGGGAAGTTATGTTCCAACTTGCGCACACTACATAAAAACAGCGCAACAAGGAAGAATTGGAAAATATTATTACTTTATATTTGGAAAGGATAGTGAAAAGGTGGTAAACTATATTACGTAAGTAAAAAAAAGGAGAACCTATGCGAGAACGATTAAAATATATCTATCAAGAATTTACTTCTTTTGAGGGAAACTTATTTATATATTCTCTATCTTTTTCAATGCTATTAGCACTTGCACCTTCTTTGTTGTTATTTGCGATGTTGTTTCGATATGCGTATTTACCAATGGATCTGATTATAAATTTTGTGATTAATTTTATGCCTGATATTAATATGGAACTTTTAAACCAAATGTTTAAGTTCTTTAATAATCAAGATTATAGTATCATTTCTTTTATTATAACAATGGTGGTATCTTTCTATTTAGCAAGTCGCAGCATTTTTTCTTTTTTATTGATTAGTGCCTCTCATGAAGAAGTAGAAATACCAAAGTGGTCTATCCGGATAAAATCAATTGTTTTATTTGTGTGCTTAACAATTTCTTTCGTACTAGCAATTTATATTGCGACTATTCTAAAAGATTTTTTACCTATTGTAGTAGCTCTTATGATGTTTGTATTATTTACCGTTATGTATCGAACTTTAAGCTTTCGAAAACGTAATTGGAGTTTCGGTATTATTGGTGCCATGTTTTCTACAATATGTATTATGGGACTAGCAGCTTTGTTTGTCACAATTGTTACAAACTTTACTTCTTATAAAGATGTTTATGGGCCACTCGCATCTTTAGTCACATTGTTGTTGGCAATCTACCTTATTTCGTGTATCATTTACTTAGGTTTCTGTTTGAATATTGTATGTGAAGATGATTATGGAAACGAAGCACAATTACCGTTAAAAAATGCAACATTCTTTATGTGGTGTCAAAAGATCCATAATCGTTTTACGAAGCGATTTTAGAAAGAGGAAGAATATGAAAGTAACAATTAAAAAAATTGGAATTAATGGTGAAGGAATAGGTTATCTTGATCGTACACCAGTGTTTGTACCAGGTGCATTAATCGATGAAGAAGTAGATATACGCGTAAGTGATAAGAAAAAGACATTTGCATTTGGTGAACTAAATCGTGTGGTAAAACAAAGCAAAAGTAGGATTCAACCAAAATGTATCATTCAACATGCGTGTGGTGGTTGTCCTTTAATGATTGCGCGTTATCCTAGTCAAATGGAATACAAGTACGATTTATTAAAACAATCCTTAATTAAATATGCACAAGTGAATCCACGCCGTATTGAAAAGATGATACCTAGTGAAGAAGTTTTTGGTTATCAAAATCAATTTAAACAACCAGTAGCGATGTCAGAGGAAGGACATTTGACAAGTGGTATTTATATGCCTAATTCAAATTATTTCTTTGAAATAAAAAAATGTTGGATTCATGAAGAAGGATTAGAACGTGTTCGTAGTGATATCATGCAAGTATTAGACCAAGCTGGTTTTGATGCCTATGATTTCCATGTAAAAACAGGAATTCGTAGCCTAATTGTTAGAGGCTTTGATGATAAATATCAATGTACAATTGTCAGTGGTGATGATGTGTTAGAAGATAGTCTAGTGCAACGTTTGATGAAAATAAAAGGAGTATATAGCTTATATCAAAGTGTACATACCTTGAAAAAGACAGCAGATATTTTTGGACCTAAAGTTACCTTTATCGCTGGAGAACGATTTTTACCAATTGTCTTAGATGATTTACATTTAGAAATATCTCCTCGCTCTTTCTTCTTAGGAAATAGCCAACAAGCCTTAACTTTATATCGGACGATTGCCTCTTTAGTACCAGATAATAATGAATTAATCGTAGAAGCATATAGTGGAGTTGGTGCAATATCATTGTATTTAAAAGATAAAGCCAAAGAATTAATTGGTATTGATACAAATAAAGAAGCCGTTTTAAATGCGAATAAGAACGCAGTAGCAAATCATGCCAAACATCTTTCTTTTATATGTGATGATGCGGCTAATAAATTAACCTATTTATCTAAAAAAAGAAGTATTGATGTGCTTGTTGTTGATCCACCACGTACAGGTTTAGATGATGAAATGTTAGACTGTATCTTAAAAGGTAAAATCAAAACAATCATCTATGTATCCTGTAATCCGGCAACACTAGGAAAAAATATTGCCATATTAAGTGCAAGATATAAAGTAGATAAAGTAATACCTATCGATTTATTTCCACATACAGCAGAAGTAGAAAGTATTGTTAAATTAACAAGAATCTAATGAAGAAGAGTTGTTTTATGCTAAGTAAAAACATCCAATTATATTTATAATATAAAGGGAAAAAATATTTGTATTGTGGTAAAATAAGAAGTACATAAGGGGACTGTTCAATTATGAAACATTCCCTTTTTTAAAAATAAATAAGAAAAAAGAGGAACAAGATGAAGTATATCGTGAAGCAACAATGTCAATTGATGGATTTTTTATTACAATATTATCCACGCAAACAGGTGCAACAATATTTAAAATTTAAACAAGTTTATGTAAACGATGTTGTACTTACACAATTTAATCATCTTTGTAAGGTAGATGATGTAGTAGAAGTAAGTACACATCATAAGGTAAAAAATGTCTTAGATGTGATTTATGAAGACAAAGATATCATCGTGATAAATAAACCTTCTGGCTTATTGAGTGTTTCTGGTGGTGGTGAAAAAGAAGAAACAGCATTTCATTATGTAAGTGAATATTTAAAGCAAAAAGATAAAGGCGCAAAAGCATTTGTCGTACATCGCCTTGATCGTGATACTTCTGGAGTTTTAATGTTTGCGAAGAATGAGCGTATTAAGAAAGCATTACAAGATAATTGGAATGAAATGGTTACTAAAAGAGGTTATATGGCAATTGTAGAAGGCCATTTGAAAGATAAACAAGGAATCATTAAAAATAATTTAGATGAAAGTAAGACCCAACAAGTATATATAACAAAAAATGGGGGGAAACTAGCAATTACTAAGTATCGAGTGCAAAAAGAAAATAAACAAAATTCTTTACTTGAAGTGTTTTTAGAAACAGGGAGAAAGAATCAAATACGCGTCCATATGCAATCACTTAAACATAGCATTGTTGGTGACAAGAAGTATGGAGCGCTATCAAATCCAATCCAAAGACTAGGCTTACATTGTCATGTATTTGCCTTTGTACACCCCATAACAAAGAAAGAAATAGAATGTATTGCGAAAGTACCTGAAAGCTTTACAAAACTATTTAAATAGAGGAAAAATAATGGTAAAAGATAAACGATATGCCATCTTAATTGATGCCGATAATATATCAGATAAATATATAAAAGTGATTTTAGATGAAATTTCTAATTATGGAGTTGCGACCTATAAACGTATTTATGGAGACTGGACAAAACCAGGACTTAATAGTTGGAAATCGGTATTATTAGAACATAGTGTAACACCAATTCAACAGTATGGATATACGACTGGAAAAAACGCAACTGACTCCGCAATGATTATTGATGCAATGGATATTTTATATGCAGGACACGTAGAAGGGTTTTGCTTAGTGACGAGTGATAGTGACTTTACCCGATTGGCTTCACGGATGCGTGAGTCTGGTATGGATGTCGTTGGTATGGGAGAAAAGAAGACACCAAAACCTTTTATATCTTCTTGTAACAAGTTTAAATATTTGGATGTTTTAGAAAAAGCAATACAAATAGAGAATAAAAAGAATCTATCAATTATGAAGTTGCCAGATTATATCGAAGAGGAACAACCTGCATATTTGAAAAACGAAAGTACTAGTAAGAACAAAAATGCAAATAAAGGAATCGTAAATGATTTAGAAATATATGGAAACATAGATAAGATTAAGAAGACAATATTAAAAGTAGTACAAGATAATTCTGATGAAGATGAATGGACATTTATTGGAGATTTAGGAAATCAATTACAGAAACGTTACCCTGACTTTGATGTACGTAACTTTGGCTTTCGTAAATTTGCACCATTTATAGAATCATTGAACTTGTTTGAAATTAAAACAGAAGTAAATAAGGGGACAAATGGAAAATTAATCTATTTAAGAGAAAAAGGAGAGTAAGAATATGGAAAAGGAAACAATGGAACAACTGCAAAAACGCTTAAACTCTTCTAGTAAATATTTACAGAGCAATGATATGCGTGTAACAGAAGTTAAAGTTGGCTATGCTCGTGTAGAGATGATTATTGATGAACAAATATTAAATGTACATGGATTTGTACATGGTGGCGCATTGTATTCTTTAGCAGATACGGCTGCAGGAGCTGCTAGTTTTGCGACTGGTAGAGATAGTGTTACCTTGTCTGGTACGATCAATTATATAAAGCCTGGTAAAGGTGGCAAACTGATTGGTATTGCAGAACAGATATCCGCTGGTAGAACTACAGGTGTATATGAAGTATTTATATTTAATGATCATGATGTCTTATTATCAAGAGCAACATTTACAATGTTTTTCTTGGATGGAGAACGCTATAAAAAGTAAAAGCGGATTTCTTTCGTGACTAAATTACATTTCTTTCAGAAAGTTGTTGATAAGTATTTTTTATTGCTATATATTTTAGTTAACATTTCATCAGCTAAGAAAAG
>JAVWIF010000022.1:0-24544 GCA_036639635.1 Longicatena sp. | reverse complement strand
GAACCTGCGACCCCCTGGTCCCAAACCAGGTGCACTACCAAGCTGTGCTACATCCCGTTATCAATTAGACAAATAATATAATGGCGCGCCCAGTAGGAATCGAACCCGCAACCTCTTGATCCGTAGTCAAACGCTCTATCCAGTTGAGCTATGGGCGCATGCCTTGCACTTTCATCAGTGCCTTAATATAATAACAAATTATCTTCTGTTATGCAAGCTTTTTTTAATATTTTTTAAAATAATTACACCAAATAAAATTTAAGTAATTATCCCCCTCAATCTCCTCCATATTTTAAAGATTATTACCTCACAATTCGCCTATCATCAAAACAAAAGAAACACTATACAAGCTGTTTCTCATGTGCTTTACGATCTTTTGAAGCTTTAATTACTTTTTGACGTGAAAATTCTTCTCTTTCCTTCTCTTCCAAAGCATCACTAATATATTTAATATTATGATCAAAATCAGGAATTACAATATTTTTCAAAGCATTCGCTCTTTTTTGTGCTTTTCGAATAGCATTAGCCAACCGATATACACTATTTTCAACTTCAGCTAAAACAATTGTCATTTCTTTTACTTTATAAAAGCATCGGTATGCATAATCTAACTTAGAATTAGCATGCACTAAACCATAGCTTAGCTTATATTCTTGCTTATCATACGCTACTTTTGGTATCTCTACACCCATAACACTACGATAACTAATATGGATGCCTGTATCTACAGGAACTGCTTCCACCAAATCACTAATAACACCTAATGACATATTAGCCTGTTGTAATGCGTAATACGCCTTTTCATAGGTTTGCGTAATCTCATCACGTAACATCTTTACATCATCTAATAAACTCATCATCTCGCGTGTTAAAATATTTCGCTTACGATCCATTAATTCATATCCCATATGTGCTAGATCATTTGATTTTTTTGTCGCAATTAGATTTCCCTTTGTAGGAAAAACTTGTTTTGTTCCCATACTTATTCACCTTCATTTGCTAATTCGCGAATAATTGGTGATTCCTTAATATTAAAATAATCAACAGCCTTTTCATGGTTATAATAAACATCTAAAACATCATTATCTACACGATCAAGTTCTGTACGTGGTAAAACAGATAATAAGTTCCATCCTAAATCTAAAGTTTCAGCAATCGTTCTATTAACATCAGAACCCTGATTCAAAAAATGTTCCTCAAATAACGATCCAAATGCCATAAATTTCTTATCAACTTCACTCAACTCATCTTCTCCAATAACAGATGCTAAACTTCTCGCATCCTGAACTCTTGCATATGCTGCAAATAGCTGATTAGAGACATCAGAGTGATCTTTTCTTGTATAACCTTCTCCAATACCATCTTTCATCAAACGTGATAAAGAAGGCAACACCCCAACTGGTGGATATACACCCATCTGATTTAAATTACGATCAAGAACAATCTGTCCTTCCGTAATATATCCAGTTAAGTCGGGAATTGGATGCGTAATATCATCATTTGGCATTGTTAAAATTGGAATTTGTGTAACAGAGCCTTTAGCCCCCTTAATAATCCCCGCTCTTTCGTATAAAGAAGCCAAGTCAGAATATAAATACCCTGGATATCCTTTACGTCCTGGAATCTCTCCTTTACTACTAGAGAACTCTCTTAACGCTTCACAATAAGAAGTAATATCCGTTAGTATAACAAGAACATGCATATCTTGTTCATACGCTAAATATTCTGCAGCACTCAAAGCACAGCGCGGTGTCAGTGTTCTTTCAATAATAGGGTCATTAGATAAATTCACAAACATAACAACCTTTTCCATAACGCCTGCTTCTTCAAAAGAGCGTTTAAAGTAATCAGCAACGTCATTTTTAACACCCATTGCCGCAAAAACAATACAGAAGTTTTTTCCATCACCATCTGATATCTTTGCTTGTTTAACCAATTGTACGGCCAACTCATTATGTGGCATTCCACTACCAGAAAAAATCGGAAGTTTTTGTCCACGTATTAGTGTCGTTAAAGCATCTATACTTGAAATACCTGTATTAATATAGTTTCTAGGATATACACGAGAAACAGGATTCAATGGTTGTCCATTGATATCCGCACTTTTCTCTGCATAAATTTCTCCCAATCCATCAATCGGTTGTCCAGAACCATTAAAAACTCTACCCAATATTTCTTTTGATAAAGAAAGTTCCATCGGTTTTCCTGTAAATCTAGTTTTCGTATTCTTTAAAGAAATACCGTTAGTTCCTTCAAACACCTGAATAGCAGCTTTCTTACCTTCTAATTGTACAACTCTACCTAATCTTGTTGAACCATCTGTACATTTAATTTCAACCATTTCTTCATAGCTGGCATTTTCCACGTTGTCTAGAAAAATCAGAGGTCCATTAATTTCACTCAATCCTAAATATTGAATACTCATTTATCTTTCCTCCTTACGCTATTTGTGAGATGGCTTTATCAATCATATCAAAATACGTATCAAGTATTTCAATGTGGTTATTTGGTACATCATATTTCATCTTCGTTATCTTATCAAACAATCCCAATTGACTCACTTGATTCAATGGCTTTCCTTGCGCAACCAGTTCTTTACATTTCTTATATAAGTATAAAATAACATCCATCATCTTCAACTGTTTCTCTAAAGGTACATACGTATCTTCCGCATGGAACGCATTTTGTTGTAAATAGCCAACACGAATTACTTTACTAATTTCAATTACTAATTTTTGATCTTCTGGTAATACATCACTACCAATTAATTTAACAATTTCCATTAACTTTGATTCTTCCGCTAATAAACTCATAATCTCTTGACGATTGCGAAGGAATCGCATATCAACATTTTTATTGTACCATTTTGTTAAATCAGTAACATATTCAGAATAACTCTCTGTCCAGTTTATTGCGAAATAATGTCTTGCATAAGCCAATTGTTTATCCAACGCCCAAAAACAACGAACAAATCGTTTTGTATTCTGTGTAACTGGTTCTGAAAAGTCGGAACCTTGTGGAGAAACTGCCCCAATAATAGAAACAGATCCAACTTGATCATTTAATGTTTTCATATAACCAGCACGCTCATAAAACTGTGAAATACGTGAAGGTAAGTATGCTGGAAAGCCTTCTTCTGCAGGCATTTCTTCTAAACGACCACTAATCTCACGTAAAGCTTCTGCCCAACGTGAAGTAGAATCCGCCATAATTGCCACATGGTAACCCATATCACGATAATATTCAGCAAGCGTAATACCTGTATAAATACTTGCTTCACGCGCTGCTACTGGCATATTACTCGTATTGGCAATCAGCACTGTACGATCTGTCAATGGACGATTAGATTTAGGGTCAATTAATTCAGAAAACTCTTCAAGAACCTGTGTCATTTCATTTCCACGCTCACCACAACCAATATATACGATAATATCAGCATCACACCATTTCGCTAACTGGTGCTGTGTCATTGTTTTACCAGTACCAAAACCTCCTGGTATTGCTGCAGTTCCACCTTTAGCAATTGGAAACAAGGTATCAAAAATACGTTGTCCTGTAATTAAAGGTACACTGATTGGTAAACGTTCACTAACAGGTCTTGCTTGTTTAATTGGCCACTTTTGTACCAATGTTAACTCATGAATTTTATCATTTTGATCTTTTACTTTAATGATACAATGATTTATATTGTAACTTCCATCTTCGCACACTTCACAAACGCTTCCGTGTAGCGTTGGTGGAATCATACAACGATGTTCAATTAAATCAGTTTCTGGTAAAGTAGCAAAGATTTGCCCAGGTCTTACTTCATCTCCTAGTGCAACTTTCACACTCACATTCCATAAAACTTCTTCATCTAATGGTGCTACATCACTACCCGTCGCAATAAATGCACCAGATTGCTTTGCTATTTCTTTTAATGGACGTTCAATTCCATCAAAAATATTTCTCAAAATTCCTGGACCAAGTGTTACTGAAATAGGACTTCCTGTTGGTTCCACTATTTCGCCTGGTTTTAAACCGGTAGTTGATTCATAAACTTGGATGACAGTCGCTTCTTTACTAATTGAAATAACTTCACCCATTAATTTTTGATTACCGACAAAAACCTTCTCAAGCATTGAAAAATCAACAGAATTCTTAACTTTAACAACCGGACCATTAATGGAATATATTACATTTTCACTCACATTATCACCTCTTATCATACGGTATTCATTCCGTATGCGTATTATTTAATAAATAATCCGGAACTTGTATAGAACCAGTTTTTTTGTTCATCAATTCCTGCATCGAATGTTTCGTCTACAACAATTCCTTTATCACTACATTCAACACGAAAACCACCTATCAGAATATTTGGATCAACAATTCCAGTACACTCTCCATAGGCCTTACAAATTGCACTTAAATATTTTTCATCTTTTTCACCAACAAAAAACTCTACATATCCATAGTTCTCATTTGCTATTGCTTTTGCTTTTTTATTTAGATACTCTGGATATTCTTTAGAAGCTGCAAACTCTTTTATCTTTTCAATTGCATCATGAAAAACTTCATCTGCTAACTCTCTACGCTTTTTCATCAGCTTTCGATTCGTTTCTTCGTGTGCTCTACTAATTGCGATGGCATGATCACTTTTTAATTCACGAAGAACTTGTTCAAGTTCAAGATGCGCTTCACGTTGAGCTTCTTGGTCCAAACCGCGCAAAGAAGTGTCACGAATAGATGAAATTTCAGCATCAATTTGATTCATTTCTATTTCACTAACTCTTTTAATTTCATTTTCAAAATACTTTGTAAGTTCTATTTTTTCGTCTAACATCGCAAATACCTCATAATTTTACCCCAATTGCTTCAGATACATAGCGATCAATGGTTTCTCCAATTTTGGCAGAACCATGGCGATCAGGTATTTCAACAATTAGTGGCTTTTTCTGTTTTAACTTAAGTTCAGAAATCACATCTGGACACGTTTGAATTAATTTAGTCGTAATCAAAACAATCGCAATTTCATCAATATGCATAACTCTTTCAAGCTGTTCTAATACTTCATGACGCTCATGCACTACAACGCCTTCTATCCCTGCTAAACGCATTCCCATTTGTGTATCTATATTGTCACTAAGTAGGAAAAATTTCATGAGAAATCTCCTTTCTTTTTTTATAATTTCATAAATATAATAAAGATTGAAATCAATAAACCATAAATAGCAACACCTTCACCTAATGCAACGAAGATCATTGACTTACCAAAGTTCTTCTCATTTTCTGAGAAAGCACCAATGGCAGCAGGAGCTGCAGCTGCTACGGCAATACCAGCACCTAAAGCAGACAATCCAGTCGCAAGTGCTGCTGCAATAAATCCAAGTCCTTGACCAATTGAACCAGCCATTTTAAGCGTTACATCTTCTGTTCCTGCAGCATAAGCTTTTGTTGCGGCAAAGAACACTGTTCCTAAAACAATTGCAAAAAAGAAACAAACATGTGTAATCATACGCTTTTTCGCTACAGATACACTTTGTTTTCCTCTAAAAACACTAATTAATGGTAAAGAAATTAAAACAATTAATACAAGTGGTAATAACATTTCAAATAAATTTAACATAAGTAATTCCTCCTCTAGTCTTGTAATGTTTTAAAACTGATTCCCGTTCCAGTAAAGTAACGAGAGAACATTTCATAAAATTCTAAACGTAAAACCTGTATTCCTACAATCATGCCTTCTAGACACATGACAAATATATTTCCTAATATGGCTACTATAAAACCAGCACTTCCTGACATTCCCATAATTAAGGTTACTGCCATCATCATCCCTGCATGTGATAATACAAAACCACCAACACGCAAATAAGAAATAGTATTTGTTATATAAGATAAACAGATTTCAAATAATTCGAAGAATCCTTCTAAGAAAAATGCACCAAAGCCATCAGGAAACATAGCTTTGTGTTCCATTTTTCTTATCAATGGTTCTTTTAAGAAAATCAATGTTAATGGGAATAACAAGCAAACTAATGCAAATATTGGATTCGTTAATACAGGTGTTCCACTCAATAATTGAAAAGCCCCTCCACCAACTAATGATACATAAAACACTAAGCCTGAAATTCCGTTTTGTGAAAACCACAATTCGCCAATTTTCTTATTTTTAATTTGCAAATATATGTTAATACACATACTAAATATAATTAATACAGCACCTAATCCAACTGCCATCATCAACAAAATTGGAATAAATTCACT
Source organism: Longicatena sp. (assembly GCA_036639635.1). GTDB lineage: Bacteria > Bacillota_I > Bacilli_A > Erysipelotrichales > Erysipelotrichaceae > JAVWIF01. The sequence continues at coordinate 18,295 of JAVWIF010000022.1, read as the reverse complement.
TGTCATGACTTCAATTGGTTTATGTGATAAACCAAACACGGTTTTATATAATGGATTTAGTAAGGTTTCATTTCCAAAAACTGAACCATACACAACTCCAAAGAAACTTGAAGCAAGTCCAATACGCATTCCTACTTCCCCTAAACGCATACCTTTCCATTTGTATGCTAAATAGCCCACTAGACATAAGACAATTCCTTGTCCTAAATCACCAAACATAATACCAAACAGCATTGTGTAGGTAACGGCTACAAAGGGAGTAGGATCAATCGATTCATACTCGGGTACACCATACATTTCTACAAACATCGAGAAGGGCCTGGCAAACCACCCATTTCTTATTTTAGTCGGAGGCGAAAGACGCTTGTCACTGTGGGCAGGTCGTACTTCGATATCCACCTCCTTTAAGTCTAAGAAAGTTTCTCTTAGCTTATCAACATCTTCAGTTGCTACAAATCCTGTTATTGAAAATCTTTCTCCAAGACCAACAACATATTTACGAGCTTCAAAAGTATGGCTTATAAACTCTAATTCTGCTTTAATATTGCTAAATTCTTCTATGCAATCATTCTTCAATTGTTCAATCACTTCATTGACATGTTGCAACTGTTTGAAATCGTTGTCAATTTCTTCACGTAAATTTTCCTTAGCACGCTCTGGTGTCCCATGAACAAACTCTGGTATTCTTATCCTCTCAAAATAAAGAGATGAGAAAATATTATCAACATCACCTTCAAATTTAGCGGTTGTAAAATATGCACACCAACTATACGTATCATCTGTATTAAATGATTTAAATACAAATGGACGATTGCGATAGTATTGTAATTTTTCTACACTATCTAATGGTAAACGACCAAATCTAATTTTAATATATTTACATTCAAATAAATCATCTAAATTCAAATTAATGTTCTCTATATTAATAACTTGTATTAAAGCATCTTTGTTTTCTTGAATAACCGTTTCTAAGTCTTTTCTAACACTAGCTCCCTTTTGAAAATTTTGATAAACTTCATCAATATAAGCTTTCATTGCGTTCAAATCATAATCACGATTATGCATTTCTTTCTTTGGAATGTCTAACTCCATCTCATTCGTGATTTCACTCAAATGTGACAATACATCACTAATTGGGTTATCATCATTTAAAGATGTTAAACCATGTACTGAATCAATAATTTTGCTAGCTGGTTCTGGATGAAAGTTATCCAATGAAACAAACTTTATTAACACATCATTTAGGTATTCATTGTCCCCTGTGATGTTAATTAACTTCATTTTTGAAATTGCCATGAACATTCTCCTTTCTAATAAATCAACATTTTTTCAATGTCTTCACTTGTTACTTGATATCGAATACCTTCAATAATATTCGTGATATTTTCTAATTCTCTGTTTACGATTAATAAATAACTCGTAAAAACAAGTGGAGCATCTTGAGAATAGATAAAATTCTTTTTTGCTATATCATACAGTATCTTTTCAGTAGAATGTTCAATATAGGTATCCTCATTATTATCAAGTACAATGTGATAACGTTTCTGTTGTAGTTTTTTCAAAACACCTTCTGCACTCTTTTCTGCAATTAGCTCTTCCATAAAAGCGTTCGTTAAATATCCATCTATGAATATCAAAGACTCTCTTATTTCATCTTCACGTGCTTGAAAGAACTTTTTAAAACGATAAATCTTAGTAATATTTGCGAGTTCCACTTCACTAATAAAGAAATCTTTAACAGCTTTTTTCTTTTTTCCTTTGATAACTTTATCAATCACTTCAAAGACATGATTGTAATAGCATTTCTGCAATGTTGTTTCAATTGCCGTATAATCAATCGTATACTCTTTTCCTTTACTAACTCGAAAAGTATTCAATGTTTCATAATACATTGTATTTTTTATAACATTTAACAAATCGTCATACGTTTTCACCATTCCTAAACGAACTAAGTCAAAGCTTAAGTATGCCTTTAAAAATAATGGTAACTCCGAAATAGCATCTTCAAACTCTTGTGATATAAGTGTCCTGATATGAAATAGTAATACTTCTATTTCGATTTCTTGCAAATGTAGTTGATAATACTTTTTTTCTGCACTTGGTGCATAACGATACAACTTCATAGTCTTTTTAAACATATCTTGACGAAGAAGATTTTCTAATTGTCCACGATGGATATTATTTTCACGTACATCTTTTAATGCTTCTGCATAGGTTGTTTCATTTTTTAAGAAACTGGTAATTTCTGTAATACTCTTTTTATGCAACAGCTCTTTATAATCTTCTCTATCTAATTGCATTCCGTGCATACATTTTGCTTTTGCGACAATGACACCAGATGCTTTACTCATATTCTCATCACCTCCTATTCTCTTTTAAGGGATTAGAGATTTAAGCAGCGATTCACAATCGTTTCAATCCACCCGTTTTTTTGCTCATCATATTTGTTTTGTAAGGATGTAAGTGCATTTTCATAATCTGCTTGTTCATGTTTTGTTAACAAGGCAAGTTCTTCTTCAAGCTTGTCATGTTCTTCTGCAATACGTTTTTCACTTAATTCATGATACATGCTTTTTATTTCAGTGCTTTTTTCTTGAATCAAATGTTGAATATTTTGACGTTCTAATTTTTTCTGTTCCACACGATGGCGTGCTTCTTTATCCGCGTCAATAATTTCTCTCATAATTTCTTCCAAAAGCGATCCCTCCTTTTTTCATTATTATAACACCTAATAGTCTTTTCGTGAAAAAACTATTCACAAAGTATAAACCTTTTTATTTTTACTTGCAACTCTCTTTTGTAAAATATTTTTACATTATCATTTGTTTTCCTTTTAAAAAAAGCCCATACATTCCAAAAGCCTTTATGTATCATCTGATTTGATTTTTTTAAAGTCATCTTTCATTTACATAACTGCTTACTATTTATATAAATTTTATAATGATTTTAGTGCTCTTGAAGCGTATGTGGTGTAATGATTGTTGTCATGACAATTAGGATTATTGTTGTAGTGAAAATATCATGTTATTTAATTTTCTTATATCATCTTTTACTAGTTACGACTTTCGTTTATACTCTATATAAAATTATGTATATAAAATGTAGTTTTCCTTTATTTATTTCTAATGTGTTCTACAATTATCAACACCCTCACACTGCATTCTACGCTTACTTTCTAAGTTAAGGCAGTTCCACTTTTTTAGTAACTAAGCCAATCATTTTTTTTATTAAGTGTTTATATGACTCCATTTTCTCACTTCTTTTCTTGCCTTACTTATTATAGGATTCTATACAAAAAATGCAAGTCCTTATTTTATTACTTTACAACAGAAAAGACTCGTTCTTTAAGCGAGCCTTTCTTTACTAGATATAATTAGAATTAATCTTCATCATCACATGATGAACATTGACAAGGATTTTCACGACGACAGCCACAACCAGCATTTGTATTGTTTTCGCATAGACGACAATTTCTCATACATTGACGATAAGCACAACGGCATTTATCTTCACAGCTAGGGCGAGGTGGTGTTGGACAACAGCCATTATTTGCATGATGACATCCACAACCAGTATTTTCGCATTGACTTCCACAGCCATTATGTTCGTTTGTACATCCACATCCTCGACGAATTGTACTAGCACATGCGCTTCGATTACGTGTTTCTCCACAGCCACATCTTGTTGCATTCACCATAATTCTTTCCCCACAACGATTACATGAAGAATTATGACATCCACAATTTCCTCTTGAGTTAGCATTACACATTATGATATTTCCTCCTTTATCGAGATTTTATCTATCTCAATCCACTATATGCAGCGCCTATTGTTATCTCATAGGCCGTTCACACAATATCCGAAGAAACTTTACTATTATCACCTTAGCTTTCTAACATCTGTAAAAAAACATCGATATTCGTAAATCCATTTACATTGAATCGTGGTAATGCAAAATTGTCATCACTGCGTTTCACCTTTCTATTTTCATTATAACTAAATGCTAATTTCGTATGATTTTCTTTTAATACTTGTTGAATTTTATCATTATATTTCCCATATGGATAAGCATAATATGTACTAGATACAAACTTATTAGCGTTTTCAACATCTTCTTTTAAGGCACTCTTTGTTAACAAGTTCACCTTAAAGCCTTTACTACTTTTATGATGCAAATCAAAAGAATGTGAATAGTATTGTAGAACACTCGTATCACTCATATCACTAAGAGATGCGTGTTGTTTTTTACTAGGATTATATTGCGGACTTTCTTTAGCAATGCTAGAAGCAATCACAAATACATTTCCCTTAAATCCATACTTTTCTAAAATTGGTTGAGCAAATTTAGTCGTGGAATAAAAGCCATCATCAAAGCTCACCACAAAACTTTTAGCAGGTAAACTCCCACCTTCTTCTTTCCAATTATAGACTTGTTCTAATGATATACTTTGATATCCTAAGTCATGTGCTAATTTCATTTGTTGTTCAAAAGCTGAACAAGATACTACCCACATATCATTCTTATAATAAGTTTCCTTATCCTTATCAGGTACAATATGGTGATATCCCAATACTACAAGTTCTTCTTTTGTACCCTTGCTTTTTGTATACATCACTTGTGCGCCATATACTACAAAGAAACAAACAACAAGCAAGATTCCTTTTTTCATCTGTTTATGCATATACTTACCTCTTATTTCATAAATAATCGAATGATTTTATCTTTCTTTTTTGTATACGGTTGATAACGAAAAGGCAAATCCAACCAATTTGCTTTATGAACGATACTTTTAAAGTGTGAAAAAGTTGTAAAACTATCGTATCCATGGTAGCTTCCCATACCACTTTGTCCAACTCCTCCAAATCCCATATAACTTGTAGCTAAATGAATAATTGTATCATTGATACAACCCCCACCAAAATGAAGTTCTCTTAAAAGCCTATCTTGCATCACTTTGTCATTTGAGAATACATAACACGCTAGTGGTGCTTCTTGTTCACTTATATAGCGAATTGCCTCTTCTATTACAGAGTATTCTAAAATCGGTAAAATTGGTCCAAATATTTCTTCTTGCATAATATTGTCATCTTTGTTTATATCTCCAAGTATTGTTGGTTCAATCTGTCGATAAGCGTTGCTTTTTCCACCTATTAAAATCTTGCCATCTTTCATTAGATTCTGTAATCGTAAAAAATGTTTATGATTAATGATACAAGGATAATCCTTATTGAGAAGTGGTTCTTTTCCAAATTGTTGTACAAGCGCTTCTTGTAAGCATTCCTTAAATGCTCCACTTACCGCTTTATCAACAAAAACATAATCAGGAGCCACACAAGTTTGTCCGGCATTTAAGAACTTTCCAAACACAATGCGTTTAGCAGCTAACTTTAAGTTGGCGCTTTTGTCAACAATACAAGGACTCTTCCCTCCTAGCTCTAAAGAGATTGGCGTTAGATGTTTGCTAGCTTTTTCCATTACAATTCTACCAACACTAACTCCTCCTGTAAAAAAGATATAGTCAAAGCGTTGTTCTAATAATGCTGTATTTTCACTTCTTCCCCCTTCTACTACTGCAACATACTCCTCATGAAAACATTGTTTCATAAGCTTTGCGATTACCTTTGATGTTTCTTTCGCATAAGCCGAAGGTTTCAAAATCACACAGTTACCTGCTGCAATCGCACCAATACATGGCTCTAAACTTAATTGAAAAGGATAGTTCCAAGGAGACATAACCAAAACAACTCCATATGGTTCACTATAACGATAGCTATGAGAAGGAAATTGTGCCAAAGGTGTCCTTACTTTTTGTGGTTTTGTCCAAGCATCAATATGCCTAAGTTGATATGTTATTTCAGCTAGTACCATACCAACTTCACTCATAAAGGCTTCACTTTTTGACTTATGTAAATCAACATACAAAGCCTCTTCAATCAATGTTTCATTTTCCATTATACATTTTCTTAGCTTCTTTAAAGCCGCTTTACGAAAACTTACCTCTTTGGTTTGATTCGTATTAAAGTAGTTTCTTTGTTGTTGAACTAGTGTTTTTATATCCATAGTATCTATCTCCATTTTCACTTATCTATATCATAAAACACTACTACAATTAGTACAAGGATTATATTCGTTACTAGATTATAATTTTTTTCTTATTTCTAATTACAAATCATGAATTATAAAGTATAATAATTTATGAGGTGAATATACATGAGAGGAATTTACAATTCAGTAACAGATATTCGAAGAAAAGTATTTACTGAAATTGCACGTCTTGCATATGATGGTGGAGATTATGCCGCTAAGATTGAAGAGTTACCTTTTAAAATCTTACCAGGCGAGACTGCAAAATATAGAGAAAGTATTTTTTTGGAAAGAGCAATCGTTGGTGAACGCTTACGTTTAGGGATTGGACTACCAGCTCGCAAAATGGATGAACATGCTCCATTAAGTGCAGGTATTGAAGAAAGTGCCATTGCAGAGAAGTATTATGATGACCCTTTAATCAATATTATTAAGTTTGCTTGTAATGCTTGTCCTGAAAAGAAAATAGTAGTGAGTGATACGTGTCAAGGCTGTTTAGCACATCCTTGTAAAGAAGTATGTCCAAAAGATGCCATCACGATTATCAACGGTAAATCAGTAATTGATCAAGATAAATGTATTAAATGTGGCCGTTGTATTGATGTGTGTCCTTATAGTGCCATCAATAAGTTAGATCGTCCTTGTGCAAGAAGTTGTGGTATGGATGCAATAACTTCTGATGAATATGGTCGTGCAGAAATTGATTATGATAAATGCGTATCTTGTGGTATGTGTTTAGTAAACTGCCCTTTTGGTGCGATTGTTGATAAAGGTCAAATCTTCCAAACAATTCACGCTATCAATTCAGGAGATGAAGTTATTGCGGCAATTGCGCCTGCTTTTGTTGGACAATTCGGTCCAAGTGTAACCCCTGAAAAAGTTAGTAGTGCCTTAAAAGCATTGGGCTTTAGCGATGTTGTAGAAGTTGCTATTGGAGCCGATTTATGTACGGTTGAAGAAGCAGAAGACTTTTTACATAAAGTACCAAGTGAACAACCTTTTATGGCAACATCTTGTTGCCCTGCTTGGTCTGTTATGGCTAAAAAATTATTTCCTGACTTTACTCCTAATATTTCTATGGCTTTAACGCCAATGGTATTAACAGGACGTTTAATAAAAAAAGAAAAACCTAAAGCAAAAGTTGTCTTTATTGGTCCTTGTGCTGCCAAAAAACTAGAAGCATCTCGTAAGAGTGTTCGTAGTGATATTGACTTTGTTTTAACATTTGAAGAAGTGATGGGAATGTTTGAAGCAAAAGAGATTGATTTAGAACAAATTAGTGTTGACGAACCTTTTAAAGAAGGAACAGCCAACGGAAGAGGTTTTGCTGTAAGTGGTGGTGTTGCAAATGCCGTAAAAGAATGTATTCTTAAAGAACATCCTGAACAAGTTGTCTTAATCGATGCAGCCGAAGGTTTAAAGAATTGTAAAACAATGTTGTTAATGGCAAAAGCTGGTAAACGTAATGGTTATTTACTAGAAGGTATGGCTTGTCCTGGAGGTTGTGTTGCTGGTGCTGGAACATTGCAACCAGTAATTAAATCAAGTGCTTTAGTTAAAAAATATACAAATGATGCTGAAAAGAAATTAGCATACGAAAGTGACTATTTAGAAAATTTAGACTTACTTACAAAAGAATAGTTAATAAAATCCGCGTTCTTAGAAAGAGCGCGGATTTTTATAAATTACATATCGTAATTGCATTTTTAGAACGTTTCTTTGACTCATATAAAGCATCATCAGCGCGTTTCAATAATTCTACAACCGACATTCCAATTTGATACTGCGAAATACCTGCACTTATTGTAATGCCCATATCCGCATGGATATCATATAACCTGACACCAAAACTATATTGTAAGCTTTTAATTGTATTAATCACACTCGCCATATTTTCATTGGTAAATAGGATTGAAAACTCATCACCACCATAACGATATGCCATACAATTCGCATTTAATTCTCGTAAGCAATATCCTAAGCATTTTAAAACTTCATCCCCAAGCAAATGTCCAAATCCATCATTAATTTGTTTAAAATCATCAATATCTAACATCACTAAAAAATAGGTATTCGATTCATAATATTTCAAATTACTCAACTGATTTAGTAACGCTTGTTTGCTACCTACTTTTGTTAAATCATCTAATTTTATCTTAATCGCTAATGTTTGACGTTCTACATCATTATCAATGATAATTTCACTTTTCACATGCATAAATAATATCATCACATAACTAACAATCCAGAGAAAGCAAATGCCTGCAATAATAATCAAACTATTTACAATATAGGTATGATCCAATACCTTGTTAGGATCCCAAAGTATGGTAAATGCACAAAATAATTGTAAGAGTACAGTAGTTAACCAAAGCAGCGCACTTAGTCTTTGATTCTCATAAAATACCGTTATTAAAATTGGTAATCCTGCAACTAGAAAAATTCCTACATATGCATTATGTACAAAAGATAACACAAAAGCGAATAAAGCAAACAAAAAAGAAATATAGTATTCTTTCTTACGTACTGTTATTTTTCTACTTTTCATAATCAAACGCCCAATACTTGCTAAGACTACACCCGCAGATGATGGACATATAATGTATTTCAACCAATACAGCCAAATGCTAATCTGAATACCTTGTGAAAGATATATCACTACATACATTATAATTTCTAATACAAATGCTGCTATGACACTTACAACAAGCAAACGAAAATGAAAATTAAGCCACTTATTGTTAATGTCAACGTAGGCCATTTCAGCTTCATTCCTTAAATTTCTATCCATAAACAGTACCTACTAACACCAATAAAAAACAATAATTTATGTTTTTCATATCGTTTCTTTCTTATCATATCTTACGCTTTTCAAATACACGCTAGAACCAATTGTATAGCTCAATGATTGTATAAATAAAAGGTATATTTTATTTAACCTTTTATAGTATACAACAAAATAAAACAATATAGAAAAAAAATCGAAATATAGTATCCATTTCGATTTTTACCTTTACTATGTTTTTACTTCCCTCGTCTTGATTGTTGTGGTTTTCTTTTTTGACTTGTTGGTGCTGCATGTCTAAAAGGCTTTGGTATCGCTGCACCATTTTTATCAACTTGACGATTTTTACTTTTATTAAAGCTCTTATGTTTTGGTGCGCCTGTCTTAGCATCTTTACTCTTTACATCTTTACTCTTAGTATTCACTCCGTGCATCTTAGTTTCACTAGAAGATGTGCTTTTTTCTTTCTTAGGCGTATTTCTTATGCTATGTTGACTCGATCCTCTTTGTTTCTTTTTAGGACTAGGTGTCGTAATTAACATCGGATAATCATGTTCACGATTCACTGGTATTTCAAATTTAATAAGCTTTTCAATACTCTTCACATATCCTAACTCATCAATATCCGCAAATGATATAGAAGTTCCTGTTTTACCAGCACGTCCTGTTCGCCCAATACGGTGTACATAAGCTTCCGCTTCATTAGGAATATCATAATTGAACACATGACTCAATTCATTTACATCAATGCCACGCGCAGCAATATCAGTAGCTACTAATACACGAATCTTTCCTTCTTTAAACTGTGACAAAGATAATTGGCGAGAATTCTGCGATTTATTGCCATGAATAACGCCTGTATTTATATGAGATGCTAATAAAAACTTCGTTAAACGATTTGCATTGCTTTTTGTTCTAGTAAAAACTAAAGCACTTTGCACCTTATCTTTCTTTAATATATCTAGTAATAAAAATTTCTTATTGTTTTTATCTACATAATATAAAGTTTGTTGAATACTTTCTACCGTCGAAGAAACAGGTGTAACTTCAATTACAATTGGATCATGTAATAATGTTTTTGTTAAAGACTTAATTTCACTTGGCATCGTAGCACTAAAGAACAAAGTTTGTTTTTTAGTAGGTAATTTTGCAATGATTTTTTTAACATCAAACAAAAACCCCATATCTAGCATACGATCAGCTTCATCTAAAATAAAAACCTCAACACTGCCAATATTAATGATTTTCTGTTTTATCAAATCATTTAAACGTCCTGGCGTTGCTATCACAATATCAACACCGCTTTGAATTGCACGCTCTTGTGGTTTCTGAGGAACTCCACCAAATATTACGGTACTTGAAATACTTGTATACTTAGCATAAGCACTAATGTTTTCTTGAATCTGTGTTGCTAATTCTCTTGTTGGGGTTAATATTAATGCTCGTATCTTATTGGCATTATGACTCTTTAAATGTTGAATGGTTGGAATAGAAAATGCGGCTGTTTTACCTGTTCCTGTTTGCGCACATCCTAAAATATCTTTTCCTAATAGAGCATGAGGAATTGCTTTCTCTTGAATTGGAGTAGCTTCTTCATATCCTTGATCTTCCACAGCTTTTAATAATGGTTCTGTAATTTCTAATGTATTAAATTTCATATTTTTCCTTTTCTAATTAAATCATAAAAAAAGCGCACCTACATTCTTCTTTTCAGTATCGCTTTTACGATCATTAATTCTAGTAGCGTGAACAAGTATACCACACTTTACCAGAAAACAAAAATTTGAATTTTTCTTAATCATCTTTTTCATGCATTTGCTTATAGATAATTCCACCTAGTATGCATGCTCCTCCAATGATCTGTAGAATACTTAAACGTTCTTGAAGAATGATAAAAGAAAACAATAACGCACAAGCAGGATCTAGATAACTAAGTATTGCAATACTTTGTCCAGATAATGTTTGCATTGAACAAAAATAACAATAGCAAGCAATTCCTGTATGCACCACACCAATGAATACTACATAGAAAATATCTTCTGGTAGTGGAAGATGAATAAGTGAACCTGTTGTAAAGTACACATAAAAACTCATCACAATTGCTGCAACAAACAATTGTATCAACGTACTTTCTAATCCTGATAAACCTTTTATATATTTATTTAATATCATGAGCATTGCATATAATACAGCAGATAACAAGCCACACCCTATACCAAATAAAGATACTTCTTGAGTCCCAACTACATTAATAATCATCATTCCAATAAGGGCTAAAGTAATACCAAATAATTTATGTTTGGTGATTTTTTCTTTAAATAAAAAAACCGATAAAAAGAATACAAGAATAGGTGCACTATAATATAACAACGTTGCCATACTAACACTTAGATATCGATAAGCTTCAAATAAAAAAACCCAGCCACCTCCTAAAACAATTCCAGCTAGTAATAGAGGAAGAATATTCTTTTTAATTCCTTGTATGTTAAAGGGTATTCTACGGATCAAAAAAACAAAGGTAATAAATAATGTTCCTATATAGGTTCTCCATAAGACAATGACACTACTGGATAATTCAATATTTTTTACAAATATACCAATACTTCCAAATATAATCATAGCAATTATGAACATTCCTGTATTTTTTCTTTCCATAGTTTTATCCTTTCTAATTTATTGTTTTTCATTATAGCACAAAAAAAGATGAGTTCATCATCTTTCTTATCGATTACTTTGTAGCTTCAACAACACTATTACTACTACGTACTTGCGCTTTACTAAACCCTGCGCGTAACATAACACTAGAAGTATATACACTGACACCAACTACAATCCATTTTAAAACATCTAATGGCAATGATTTAATTAATAAAGAGGCAATAAGAGTTGCTACTGAACCAAAGATAGCCATAGATAAAGCTGATTTTCTATTATAGGCTCCTTCTTTAATAAATTTAACAGATGCAGGTGGCATTAAGAACGCACAAGAACACATCATGATTGGAAATGCTACATCTGGAGACATTCCTAATAGATATACAAGTACCATACAAGGATTGTATAAACCAACTCCTGCTGTCATTAGTGCTCCTAAGATAAAGTTTACAATACAAGCCAATACTAATTTACCACCAACAAGACCAATGCTAGTTCCGCCTATTGGAAATAATCCTAATAAACTAGAAAGCATTATACAAGCAGTACATGCTAATGCAAATCCCATCACTAAACGAATTTTCTTTTCTGACATTTTTGAAACAATGCCAGCGCCTAGAATTGCGCCAAGCATAGAAGCTATTAACATTCCAACAAGTGTCACTACTTCAACTTTTACAACTGTTGTGAAAATTAAAGCTTGTATTAAAACAGGAATTGTATTAGAAACATTCATCGTTCCAGGAATTTGTTTATCACGCGTTTGTTTCGTGAATTTTAATAATGCAGTTTGTGGTGCAAATGCACCAATTCCTAGTGGATCAAAGAAGTTTACAATAGCTCCTATTATCCCTGTTTTCCACCAAGATGTATCATTTTCAAACTCATCCTTATGTTTATATATATCGTATCCAAAATAGCACGCATACGCAACTAGAATGATGACTAGCAATCCAATAATAATTGTTGTTATATTCATAATTGTATTCTCTACCTCTAACCTACTTGATTAGCCTTTCGTTTTTATTTAGACATTTCTCTAGATTTATCAGCGCAAGCTTTCATTGCTTGCATGACACTTGAGCGAAATCCTGTTTCTTCTAATTTAGCAACTGCTGCAATTGTTGTTCCACCAGGAGAACACACCATGTCTTTTAATTCTCCAGGATGTTGCATCGTTTCTAATACCATTTGTGCGCTTCCTAATACAGCTTGTGCTGCAAACTTATAAGCTTGCGCTCTTGGCATTCCCTCAAGAACTGCACCATCTGCCATCGCTTCAATAAACATGTAGACATAAGCAGGAGAAGAACCACTCACAGCAGTCACTGCATCCATTAAATGTTCACTAACAATTTCACTCTTTCCAAAACTATTAAAGATGGAAACAATTTCTTCTGTTTCTTCTTTGGTTACATTCTTACCAGGTGCGATTGCTGCCATTCCCTGACCTACTAGTGCAGGTGTATTTGGCATTGTTTTCACAATTTTAATATCACGTCCAAATAATTCTTTCACTACATCACTAGATTGACCTGCAGCAATTACAATAATTATAACGTCTTTTTTTACTACATCTTTAATTCCTTTAATAACGATTGGATATAAGAATGGTTTTACTGCCAATACAATAATGTCACAAGCTTTTGCCAAAAGTGTATTATCAGTTGTAACTTGAACTCCATATTCTTCCTTAACACGTGCTAAACTAGCTTCATTAATATCTGATACCCATACGTTGTTTTGTTCAATCAATTGTGCTTTGATAATTCCCCCAATCATTGCACCGCCCATGTTTCCACTACCGATAAAACCAATTGTTTTATTCATCATATTTTTCTCCTCCTTCTAATCAAACGTCTGCTCTGTACGATTGATAATTTCATCTTGTAACTCTTTACTTAAATTACGGAAATGATCTGAGTATCCTGCAACTCGAACAATCAAATCACGATATTCTGCTGGATTTTGTTGTGCTTTAATAAGCGTTGAGCGATCAATTACATTAAACTGAATATGGTGTCCATCCATATTGAAATAAGAACGTACCAAATTTGACATATGTGTTAAGCCATCTTCTCCAGCAACAACATTTGGTGTAAATTTCTGGTTCAACAAGGTTCCTCCTGTTGATAAATGATCCATTTTACTAGCACTTCGAATAACGGAAGTAGGTCCATTAATATCCGCTGATTTTGCTGGTGAAATTCCTTCACTCACTGGTTTATGAGCTTTACGTCCATCTGGAGACGCATTCATAACTTCTCCAAAATACACATGACACGTAGTTGGCAACATATTAATACGCCATTGTCCATTACGCATATTAGGTCGCCCAGTCACAACATTTTTATAATAATTAAATACATCTTTCATAATACTATCTGCATAGTCATCATCGTTCCCATATTTTGGTGTTTTACGTGATACTAAGTTATAAATTAGAGTATTTTCTTCTCCTTCAAAATTCTCATCCATTGCTTTCATCAATGCTTTCATTGTAAACTTCTTTTCTTCAAATACATTGTATTTAATAGCTGCTAATGAATCGGTAATTGTTCCAATTCCAACACCTTGTAAATAATTGGTATTATAACGAGCCCCTCCTGCATTATAATCTTCACCACTAGTAATACAATCATCTGTAATAATAGATAAGAACGGAGCTGGCATATATTTAGCATAAATACGTGTAATCATATTGCTTCCTTTTACTTTTACATCTACAAAATAAGTTACTTGTTTTTTATATGCTTCTTCTAATTCTTCATAACTCTTAAAATCTTCGGCATTTCCTAATTGTAATCCTAATTGTTTTTTTGCGACATAATCATAACCATTATGCATTGTCAGTTCTAATATTTTTGGTAAGTTAAAGTATCCTTGTAAGATATATGCTTCACGTCCAAATGCTCCTGTTTCAACACAACCTGATGTTCCTCCACGGCGTGCATCGGCAATATTCTTTCCAGCATTTAATAACTCTTGGATAATTGCTTCTGTATTATAGAAGGCAGGTTGTCCCCATCCTTTACGAGATATTTCACAGGCACGTTTCAAGAACTTCGTTGGTGTTTTACGTGAAATTTGTACATTACTAGATGGTTGTAAAAGTTTCATTTCATCCATTACATCTAGAATAATATAAGAAACATCATTTACTCCATCTGCTCCATCTGGTGTAATTCCCCCAGTATTTATATTAGCAAAATCAGTATATGTTGAAGATTCTTTTAATGTAATACCAACTTTAGGAGGTGCTGGTTGATTATTGAATTTCACCCATAAACATTCTAATAATTCTTTTGCTCCATCTCTATCTAACATTCCTTCTTTTACATCGCGTTGAAAGAATGGATTTAAATGTTGATCTAAACGTCCTGGTGAATATGCATCCCAAGGATTTAATTCTGTTGTAACACCTAAATGTACAAACCAATACATTTGAATTGCTTGCCAATACGTTTCTGGTTTATGAGCTGGTACCACATCACAATTACGTGCTATTTGTAATAATTCTTCTTTACGTTTAAGATCACTTTCATTACTTGCTAAATCTCTTGCTAGTGAGGCATAGCGTTCTCCTAATGTAATAATGGCATCACACATAATCATCATTCCATTTAATTCATCACGTTTTTCCATTGCTTTAAGATCATTTAAGAAATCCAATTTTGATAATGCGTCAGCAATATCATCTTTATAATCTAAAAATCCTTTCGCATATATTTTTTCTGAACCAACGGTATGACCTGGTCCTCGTTGTTCCATAAATTCTGTAAAGATACCTGCTCCATAACAATCTTTCCATTCTTCACTCATTGCATTAATTATTTTACGACGAATTGAACGGTTTTCCCAAAATGGAATAATAGTATCTACTTGTTCTTGTTTATCTTTTTCACTTACTTTAAAACAAATAAGTTCACGATCATTCATAACTTCCATATCTTCTAAGGTATGGCAGCATAACTCTGGAAACGTAGGAGTTGATTGAGGACCAGCACCTTTATCTCCAACAATTAGTTCTCCTTCTTCTATATTGATAGTTTTTTTAGAAAATATTTCTTTCATTGTTAACGCACGTAATTCAGGAATAGAAACTTCTCCTTCATACTTTTTATATGCTTCTGTCATTAACATTGCTCGTTCCATATAAATATATGGGGTGATTTCTTCACTCTGTTTTCTTAACTTTTTAATACGATCATTCATTCCTCGGTTTTCCATCTTTCTATCCTCCTATTTTCACATCTTTAAATCCGTTATTTTCAAATAGAGATTTCAGTAATTCCATATGTGGACCACTAGGTACTTTCAAGTCTTTTGCTAGATAAGTACGTCCTAATTTCTCATATTTGCTACTCCCTGTATTGTGATATGGCAGTAGATTAACTTTAACAATACCAATTCTTTTCTTTATATATTCAATCATATCCAATATTGTCGTTTCTTCACTATTAACAGGTTCAACAATTGGAATACGAATATTAATATTTGCTTTATGTTGTGCTAAAAACTCTAAGTTTTCTAGAATTGAAGCATTTGATTGCCCCATATACTTTTGATGTTTTTCATCATCCAATGTTTTTATATCATATAAGAATGTATCTACATACGGTAACAAACGTTCATAATTAGAGGTTGGTGCATACCCACATGTATCAATTGCTATATTATAATCACGATCTTTTAGTCGTTTACATAAACTTTCTAAGTAATCAATATCTTGGCTCATAACTTCACCACCAGAAAGGGTTACTCCTCCACCACTTTCTTCATAGAAACAAGCATCTTTGTCAATGATTTTCATAAGTTCATCAATGCTATATTGTTTTCCAACAATTTCACGATTGTTCTTCACACAATAATCTAAACAATCTGAACATAACACACATTTTTCAACATTCGTTTCCGCTATCTTTTCTTCATTAATATGAATAGCATCATGACTACAAGCCTTCACACAGTATCCACATCCACTACATGAATCCTTTGTAAACATAAATTCAGGCGTATATTTTTGACTTTCTGGATTATGACACCACCAGCAATTCAACATACATCCTTTGAAGAATACTGTCGTACGAATACCATCTCCATCATGAACTGAAAACTTTTGAATATTTACAATCGTTGGATTTTTCATTTTATTGTTTCTCCTTATTCAAAAAGTTTGGTGTATTCACAGTAATAAATTTAACACTCTTATTGGTTTGATTGCTCCAGTTATGATGAATTGTTGATTTATAATGGGCACAATCACCTGGATATAAATCTGTTAATTCGTCTTCAATGGTAAGCGTTAGAATGCCTTCAAGAACATAGACAACTTCTTCTCCTTCATGTGGATAAGACTCGCTCTCTTCTATTTCTTTTTGTGGCAATATTTCCACAAATTTAGGAAACATTTCAGCACTATCTGCCATATTTGTCATACTGTATTCAATAATTGAATTTCCTTCAATACGTAAGACTTCTCGTTCATAAGAACGTAATACGGCTTTTGCTCTACATACTGGCTGATCCATAAAATAATTCATTTCAACGTCTAAAGCCATCGCAACTTTTTTTAAAGTATCATTCGCAATAGAGGTAAGTCCACGTTCTAATTGAGATAAGTACCCAATGGATAAATCTGTTGCTTCACTAATATCCTTTAACGTCATTTTATTATCTAAACGTTTTTCTTTAATAAGTTCTCCAATATTTTTATTCATATCCTAGCACCTCTTTACCCCTTAAGTATATATTTCACAAGTGCGCCTGTCTACAGTTTACCTCAATTTTTATCAAATATCCGATAAATTTAAGTTAATAAATCATATATTTACAATAAATCAAGTATATTGCTCAGTATTTTATGAAAATTTAGGTAAATCGCTTAAATACCATCGATATTTTTGAAAGCGTTCTCAATATTTTCACAAGCAAAAAAACATATATTCCTATAAATACATAAAAAGCCTTTATTTACAGGATATTTTTCATTATTCAATTTGTTAGAAAGCTTTGCTTTTTCACAACAACGTTTGAATAAGCTAAAAAAGAAATCAATCGTTTGATTGATTCCCTATATAATTATGGATGTACTATCTTTTTTTCGTTTATTCATATACATTGCTTCATCTGCTTGTTGCATCAATTTATCAATATTCTTTATTTCAGAATAAATACCACTACCACAAGAAATATATATTTCATATGTTTCATGAGCAAAATCAATTTTCTTTTTAAACTCTTCGTTAATAACTTCTATCTTCTTTTGGACACAGTGCTTATCTTGAATTGCCATTACGATGATAAATTCATCTCCACCAAGACGTGCTACGAATTCATTTCCATCTACACACGCTAAAAGCTTCTTTGCGGTTGCTTGTAACAACTCATCTCCACCTTTATGTCCATATACATCATTCACATGTTTAAAATTATCCATATCCAAGAAAATAACAGAAAAATCTGTTCCATCTTTTTTATAACAATCTTCATATGTTTGTAAAACTTCATAGAAACGTCGGCGATTTGCTAAACCTGTTAGTAAATCGTAATAAGATAGCTTTTGATATTCATTTGCTAGTTTTTCGAATTTTTCACGTTCAACTATTAATTCTTCTTGCATTTTAATTTGTGTTGTTACATCTTGGATAGAGACAATTAGACACAAGAAACTATTATAACGATCATTCGCAGCAGATGCAGATATCAACATATTTTTAATTTTGCCATCTTTACATTTCATTTCAGATTCAATATTAATTATTTTTTTA
>JAVWIF010000021.1:0-27241 GCA_036639635.1 Longicatena sp. | reverse complement strand
TAGTGAAGATAGCACGTTGCCAGGTTATAGACACTCTTACGGGTGTCTTTTTTTTGTTTTATGTTTCTTTTTAGGAACGAGTAAGGTATAATATAACACATGAATAGATAGGTGATAAGGATGAAACAAAAGGTATTATTAGGACTTTCTGGTGGTGTAGATTCAGCAGTAGCTGCTTACTTATTAAAAGAAGACGGGTATGATGTTACCTGTGCTTTTATGCGTAACTGGGATTCTTATGCAAACAATGATATTATGGGAAATCCCACCATTCAAGATGATGTTTGTCCTCAAGAACAAGATTATGCAGATGCGAAAGCTGTTGCTGATAAATTAGGATTACCTTTATTGAGAGTAGATTTTGTGAAAGAATATTGGGATAACGTATTTACTTATTTTTTGTCTGAATATAAAAAAGGAAGAACTCCAAATCCAGATATTCTTTGTAATAAATATATTAAATTTGATGCATTTATGAAATTTGCGAAACAACAAGGATTTGATACGCTTGCTACAGGACACTATGCGCAAGTGCGGCATACCTCTACTACTAGTGAAATGTTAAGAGGGGCGGATGATAATAAAGATCAAACGTATTTTCTATGTCAAATTACACAAGATGCCCTCCAACATACCCTTTTTCCGATTGGGCATTTAGAAAAACACGAGGTGCGCCAACTTGCAGAGAAGTTAGCGTTAGCAAGCGTTGCTGAAAAGAAAGATTCAACTGGAATCTGTTTTATCGGAGAACGTAATTTTCGTGAGTTTCTCCAAAATTACCTACCAAGCAAAGAAGGTACAATTGTTGATATCGAGAGTTTAGAAACAGTTGGGAAACATGTTGGTGTTTTATACTATACCATAGGGCAACGAAAAGGACTAGGAATCGGTGGTAATTTAGGCCCATGGTTCGTGGTTGGAAAAGATGTTGAAAAGAATATTTTATATGTCACAAATGGAAATGAAAGTGATTGGCTTTATAGCGATTCTTGTATTGTTTCTGGAGTGAATTGGTTTGCGAATGAGCTTCCTAAAGAAGAATTAATTTGTAGTGCGAAATTTCGTTATCGTCAAAAAGATAATGCTGTAAGTATCCGTTTTGTTGATGATAAAACAGTTCTTGTACGTTATCCACAAGGTGTATCTTCTATAACTTGTGGGCAAGAAGCCGTCTTTTATGATCAAGAAGTTTGTCTTGGCGGTGGTGTAATTGAAGAGGTGTTTAAACAAGGAGAGAGTATGCAACATAAAATTAATAAGCGTGTTTCTAATGCATCATAAAGGCTCACTAACAACACCACGTACATTTGCTCTAGTGGTACATTATTTTTTAGGTTATATGCTTGTATATCCCTTTTTAGCAACCTTACTAACCTTAAAACTAAATCCGCAAGCTACCTATTTATTGCCTAGTACACAATGGTTCGTGTATCTTTTGACTTTTATGGTCACTACTTTATTAGCTTTACCACTTTTACGAAAAGAATTTTTGAGCTTTAGACAACATTGGAAGACGCATTTAAAACGTATCACAATTTTTATATGTATCCTTGTTATTGTAAATCTAGCGTGCTCCTTGTTGATTTCTCTTCTAACAAATACGAGTGATAGTGTAAATCAAGGAGAAGTGATTTCTTCTTTGCATACACTGCCTTTTACGACCTTTCTTTTTTCTGGTATAATTTTACCAATTGTGGAAGAATGCGTATTTCGTGCCGGTGTATTTAAATATTTACGTGTTCGGTTAAACTTTTTAATATCAGCACTTATAAGCAGTGTGCTATTTGGGTCAATTCATATAATGAGTAGCTTAGTGAGCGGTGATTTTATCGATGTTACGTATTTATTTGTATATGCAAGCATTGGTTTTATATTAGCATTAGCATATGAAAAAAGTGATACAATATGGGTACCCATCAGTATTCATTGTCTTAATAATTTACTAGCGTTTTTAACAATATTATGATAAAGGAGAGCAAATGAAAGATGAAGAAATCCTGCAAGCAAAGCTAGTTCATATCATTTTTCGTAATGAACAAAATGGTTATAGCGTTGCCAAGTTTGTAACATACGATACCTTGGAAGAAGATTTTAGTGCGACAGGTTATTTTAGTGAACTTTATGAAGATGAAATTTATAAGTTACATGGAACCTATGTTGATCATCCACGTTATGGTATACAGTTTCAAGTATCAGCTTATGAAAAGATGATGCCAAGTGATGAGACATCTTTGATTCGTTATTTTTCTAGTAGTTTGTTTTCTGGTATTGGAAAACAAACTGCTGCAGCTATCATAGAAGTACTTGGAGAAGATGCCATAGCTAAAATAAAAGCAGATGAAAGTGTATTAGAACAAGTCACCATCTTAAATGATAAAAAAAGACAAAGTATCATTAAAGGAATAAAAGAACATGAGGAAGGCGATGATAATGTTGCTTTTTTTAGTCGTTTTGGAATTAGTATCAAAAATATTATGAAAATGGAAGCTTGCTATGGTGAAGAAAGTGTTGCTGTAGTAAAAGAAAATCCCTATCGTTTAATTGAAGAAATAGATGGAATAGGGTTTCGTACAGCAGATAAATTAGCAGAAGAGTTACATTTTGAAAAAGACCACCCTTATCGCTTAAAAGCAGCTCTTTTATCTGTCGTATTAGATCTTTGTATGCGTAATGGGGATACATATACGAGTAAGGAACAAGTTCATAAACGCATTCGTAAAGAATTTGATTTTGAACTAGATGAACAACAATACATGGAAGAGTTAGTACATGAGCGTCTTTTGTTTGTTGAAGAAGAACGTATTTATCATCATACCCAATATGATGCTGAAAAAGGAATTGCGACTTTTTTAGCACATTTCCCTTATGTTGAAGAAGAAAAACTTCCAGACGCTTCACTTATTCACGATATGAAAGAATTAGAAGAACGTTTATCAATTACTTATGAAGCCAAGCAACAACAAGCGATTACGGATTTCTTTCATCAACCATTTTCTATTATTACTGGAGGTCCTGGAACGGGTAAGACAACCATTGTACAAGGTATTCTTTCTTTGTATCATAAATACTTTCCAAGTAACTTAGTGTCTTTGTGCGCTCCTACGGGACGTGCTAGTAAGCGTTTGAGTGAATTGAGCAATGAAGGTGCGACCACTATTCATAGCTTACTGAAGTGGGACTTGGAAGCCAATACGTTTCTTGTGAATGAAAAAGATCCAATCAGTACCGATTTATTAATTATTGATGAGTTTTCGATGGTGGATCAATGGTTATTTTATAATCTATTAAAAGCTAGTCGTAATATTAAAAAAATCTTAATCATTGGAGATGAAGATCAATTGCCAAGTGTAGGGCCTGGTTGTGTTTTAAAAGATATGATTGAAAGTCAAAAATTTTGTGTTAGTCGTTTAGAGAAAATCTTTCGCCAGAGTGTTGGCAGTGATGTCGTTACCTTAGCTCATGAAATACGAGAAGGCAAGGCGGATATATTAGATAATGCTAAAGACATTGCGTTTTTTAACTGCGAGAATTATGAAGTAAAAGATGTTTTGTTAAGGATTGTTTCTAATGCTTTAGAAAAAGGGTATGAAAATAAAGATATCCAAGTACTTGCACCGATGTATGGTGGAGTGGCGGGTATTGATGCTCTAAATAATGCTTTACAGAAAATGATGAATCCGTCTTCCCCTCATAAAAAAGAAATAAAGATTGGCTATCATGTATATCGTGAAAATGATAAAGTGCTTCAGTTAAAAAATCAACCAGAAGATGATGTATATAACGGAGATATTGGAAAGATTTTAGAAATAGAAAGTGCAAGTAATGATTCTTATCACCAGCATCATATCCTCGTTGATTTTGATGGAATTATTGTTGAATATAGTGGGGAACAAATATATAATATAACCCATGCATATTGTATATCTATCCATAAATCACAGGGAAGTGAATATCCAATTGTCATCATGCCAGTGGTTAAAGATTATCGTTATATGTTACAAAAAAGACTCATGTATACAGGGGTTACGCGTGCTAAAAAAAGTCTTGTTCTTTTAGGTGATGTAACTGTCTTTAAACATGCTATTCAAGTACAAGATCGCCATGATCGTAAAAGTACCTTAACACAAAAAATTTTGCATAAATTTGTATAAAGCTATGATTTGTTCCCATACTATGTATGATAGGAGTGAATGATATGAATAAATGTTTTGTTAGTGCAGGACTTGCGTTGATGGTAGGTATTTATATTGGCTATAATCAAGAAGAAGAACTTGAGGATATTTGTCATACTACCAAAAAGCAAAAAAAGAAAATATTAAAGAAGTTTCATAAGACATATGATCATATTTGCGATTATATGGACATTGACTAACCCCAACTACGGGGTTTTTCTTTTATGAAGTTACAAGCAATGATTGAACGCATGATTCGCATTTCAAAACAAATCATGGCACCTTTACTCTGTATCTTACTATGTATACTCATCTTAAAACAAGTATCAATATATGAACGAATCACCGATATATATGATTCCTTTTTACCAATTTTAATGGGTGGTGTCCTTGCTTTTTTGTTTCAACCATTGATTGATTATTTAGCGCACAAGTTTCCTTTGCGTGTATCTGTGATGATTGTTTATGTGGGGCTCTTTTTTATAGGTAGTTTGTTTGTCGTGTTATTAGTGCCAGTAGTTTATCGACAAGTCCTTGACTTTGTGAATGTAATACCTGCTTGGATTGAAAAAATAGAACACTTTATGCAAACATATCATATTACCTATAATCATTTAGAAGAACTAAAAGAAACATACTTTAAAGAAGGCTATAGTATTGCTCTTGATTCAATAAAAAGTGGTATGAATTGGATTACTAAGTTTGGGATTTCTTATATCACTGCATTTTTTATTTCGATTGATTTAGCATTCTGGAAGCGTACTTTTAAGAAGCTAATACCTAACTATCATCAATTTTCAACATTTTATTATACGATGAGTAATATTATTTTCCAGTATTTAGTAGGTACTTTTTTAGATTTGTTTTTTATCAGTATTAGTGTAGGTACCGTGTTATATCTAGCACATTTTCCGAATGCGGTATTGTATGCTATTATCTTAGCATTACTTAATTTGTTTCCTTATGTAGGAGCAACTATTGGACTCGTGTTAATCGGCGTTGTGGGCTTGTTAAGTTATCCTACATTCCCATTTGTAGCCTTTGCAATCGTATGGTTGTTACAACAGATAGAATCCAATGTTATTCAACCTTTAATCTTCAATCGAACAATGAATGTACGTCCTATTTTAACCTTTGTTTTTATCTTTATATCAGAGGCTTTCTTTGGTGTAATCGGCGTCATATTATCACCGATTTTTGCAGCGATTGCCCAAATTGCATTTCGTTCTTATTTACATAGTAAAACAAGTGATGATGTAGGCGATTGGGATACGATTTGGCAAGACTTTGATGAAGCGATGAAAGATGAAGATTATGCAGCTTGATTCTTGCGGTAAAGTAAGAAGTTTGTTATAATATACGCGTAAGTAACAAGGCAATGAAAAAGATGAGTACGATTTTTATTTCATGCATAGAGAAAAAGCGGTTGGTGAAAGCTTGATGAAATGATATGGGAAGCTACTTTGGAGTCTTGCGCAAATTCTAGCGTTATGAGAATATATGAGGGTGCTCTTTGATTGAGAGTGAACTAGGATGGTACCGCGTAAATAAATTTTTGCGTTCCTGGATTTTTAGAGGAACGTTTTTTTTAATGGAGGAAAAAAAGATGAAACAATTAACAGGAAATGAAGTACGTCAAATGTTTTTGGATTACTTTAAAAAACAAGGACATATGGTGGAACCAGGCGCAAGTCTAGTACCACATAATGATCCTACTTTATTATGGATTAATGCAGGAGTTGCAGCACTAAAGAAATACTTTGATGGAAGTGAGAAACCTGCAAATAATCGTATTGTGAATGCACAAAAATCAATACGTACAAATGATATTGAAAATGTAGGGAAAACTGCACGTCATCATACTTTTTTTGAAATGTTAGGAAACTTTTCGATTGGTGATTATTTTAAAGAAGATGCGATACAGTTTGCTTGGGAGTTTTTAACAAGCGAAGAGTGGATTGGTTTTCCTAAAGAAAAGTTATATGTAACTGTTTATAGTGATGATGTAGAGGCATATCGGATATGGACAGAGGTTTGTAAGATTGATCCAACACATATTTTAAAAACGATGGGAAACTTTTGGGAAATAGGAGAAGGACCAGGGGGTCCTGATAGTGAAATATTCTATGATCGAGGCATTGCTTATGATAGTGAAAATTTAGGTGAAAAATTATTCTTTGAAGAGATTGATAACGATCGTTATATTGAAGTTTGGAATGTTGTATTTTCACAATACGATTGTAAACCTGAATTAGATCGTAAAGACTATAAAGAATTACCACAAAAGAATATTGATACGGGTATGGGATTAGAGCGATTGGTTAGTTTGGTACAAGGTGGAGAAACAAACTTTGATACAGATTTATTCTTGCCTTTAATTCATGCTTGTGAAGCATATACCAAATGTAAATATGATGACCCTAAAAATAAAATGGCTTTTAGAGTAATTGCTGATCATATACGTACGGTTACGTTTGCTTTAGCAGATGGGGCATTGTTCTCTAATGAAGGACGTGGTTATGTACTTCGTAGAGTTTTAAGAAGAGCTGTTCGCTTTGGTAAAAAATTAAAAATTGAAGGTGCATTTATGTATAAATTGGTGCCTGTAGTTTATGATATTATGAAAGATTTTTATCCTTATTTAGAAGAGAAATTAGCATATATAGCAAAACTTGTAAAAGCTGAAGAAGAGCGTTTCCATACAACATTAGCCGATGGTGAAAAGCTCATGTTAGAAGTTATGAAAAAAACCAAAGATACGAAAATTATTGATGGAGCTACAGCATTTAAATTATATGATACCTATGGTTTCCCTTTAGAATTAAGCATCGAAATGGCTGAGGAAAGTGGTTATACACTTGATAGTGATGGCTTTCAAGCAGAAATGGAACAACAAAGAGAGCGCGCACGTAGTGCACGTGGTGATGCTGAATCGATGGCTAGTCAATCTGCTGATTTAATGTCATTTGTTGAAGAGAGTTCTTTTTTAGGCTATAATCAACGCAAGTGTGAAGCACGTGTGATCGCTTTATTTAAAGATGGGGTACAAGTTGAAGAATTACAAGATTGTGGAGATGTCATCTTTGATAAAACAGTGTTTTATGCAGAGAGCGGTGGACAAGTCGGCGATAGTGGAACGTTTTATGGAAATGCACAAGGACTTGTTTGTAAAACAAGTAAAGCACCACATAAACAACACCTTCATACAGTTGAAATTAAGGAAGGCTGTATGCATATCGGAGACAAAGTCAGTTTAGAAGTAGACAGTGCTAGACGTGATATTATAACGAGCAATCACTCCTGTACACATTTAATCCAAAGCGCTTTAAAAGAAGTCGTAGGAAGTCATATTCAACAAGCTGGTTCTTATGTAAGTGATGAATATTTACGTTTTGATTTTACGCACTTTGAAAAAGTAAATGATGAACAATTAAGAGAAATTGAAAAAATTGTCAATCGTTATATTTCAAATCATTATGAAGTAACAAAAGTAGAAATGCCAATTGAAGAAGCTAAAAAGAGCGGAGCAACGGCTTTATTTGATGAAAAATATGGGGACTTTGTTCGTGTTGTTAGTATGGGAGATGTTTCTAAAGAGTTTTGTGGAGGCTGTCATGTAGACAATACGCAAGAAATTGGAATTTGTAAAATCATTGCGGAAGAAAGTATTGGTTCAGGTATTCGTAGAATTATTGCGAAGACGCGCTTGAGTGCTTATTTAGAATTTGCGAAAGAACATGACACATTATGTAGTATTGCCCTAGATATGAATTTAAAAGGGATTTCTAATGTGGAAGGAAAACTCCAACAAGTCTTAGATGAAAATAGTCAACTTAAAAAAGAAGTGGCGCAATTACAATCACAGATGCAATCTTTAAAAGCTAGTGATTTGGCAAGTAACTTTGTAAAATCCAATGATCGTTATATTTTAATAGAGCGTCTTGATGGAAGTGATGCGAATGCTTTAAAAGATATTGTCCATAATCTAATCAGTAAACAAGAAAATAGTTTAGTCTTTTTAGGAAGCATAGTTGATGACAAAGTAGTGTTTGTTTCTGGATGCGATAAAGCATTTGTAGAAAGTGGAATTAAATGTGGTGACTTGGTTCGTGAAGCGGCTAGTATTTGTGATGGAAAAGGAGGCGGAAGAGTCGATTTTGCGCAGTCTGGGGGTAAAGATGTCACAAAAATTGGTGAAGCTATGGATATAATTAAAAATAAGCTAGCATAACCCTTTAAATTTTCATCAAAGTAAGTTAAAATATAGACAAGAACAAAAGGAGGTAATACGTATGAAAGATGTAACGGAAACAATGTCTTTTAAATCCGATGAATTAAAGAGAGACAATATCAAACATGTATTACGCTTAGTTAAAGACGCACTAGATGAACGTGGTTATAATTCTGTTAACCAGTTAGCTGGATATTTGATTTCTAATGATCCTGCTTACATATCTTCACATAATAATGCACGTAGTGTTATTCAAAGTGTAGAACGTTATGAAATTATTGAAGAACTTGTTCGCAGTTATTTGGAAGAAGATAAATAATGCGAATATTAGGACTTGATTTAGGTAGTAGAACACTTGGAGTAAGCGTTAGCGATGAGCTTGGCATGATTGCAAGAACGGTAGAAACCATCCGTTTTAAAGATGATGATTATGAGGCAGCTTTTCAATTCGCACAAAAACACATTCAGGAGTTGCATATTAAAAAATGTGTTTTAGGGATGCCTAAACATATGAATGGAGATATTGGTGTTCGAGGGAATATTTCTATTATGTTTAAGGAAAAACTAGAATCGATTGGCATGGAAGTTATTTTATGGGATGAGCGTTTAACAACAGTTGCGGCTGAGAAAATGTTGATTTTTGCGGATGTGTCACGGAAAAAAAGAAAGAAAGTCATTGATCAGGTAGCTGCAGTACAAATTTTACAGAGCTATCTAGATAGTACATTTAAATAGAAGGGCGTAAGCCCTTTTGAATAATAGGAGGACAAATGTATGTTAGATTCAAGTAGCTTATATGTAAGCGATGAAAACGGCAATGAAAAAAGAATGGAGATTTTATTTACTTTTGAAGATGAAGAACGTAAAAAAAGTTATGTTGTATTTGTTGATCCAGATGAAGAAAGTGATGAAGTATTTGCTTCTGCTTATGATGCAGAAGGAAACTTGTTACCAGTAGACAATGAAGAAGAATGGCGAATGATTGAAGAAGTAATAGGAGCGTTCCAAGACGATGAAGAATCTGTTGAAGAATAAAATCGCACTTATTGCGAGTATTGTCGTTGTTGTCGTATTGCTAGTAGCAGGAGGTACTTACTTCTATTATTCATCTAATTTAAAAAGTGTGAGTGCAACGAAAGAAGAAGTTGTTTTTGTAGTAGAAAGTGGCGAAACACCTAGTCAAGTAGTACAACGTCTACAAGATAAAAAACTCATTAAAAATGCGAGCGTTACAAAACTATACAGTAAGTTACATGGGCTAAATGATATAAAAGCAGGTAATTTTGTGATTGATAAAGCTTGGGATAGTAAAAAAATATTACAAGTTTTAAATGATGCAAAGTTAGCCAAAGGTGATGAAGTTAACATTACGTTTAAAGAAGGAATGTGGGCAAAAGATGTCGCTGCTTTATTAGAAACAAAGATGGGTCTACCAAAAGCTGATACCTTAGCACTTTGGAATGATGATGCTTATTTAAAAGAGTTGATGAAGACCTATCCTTTCTTAGATGAAAGTATATTGAATACAAACTATAAGGTTAAATTAGAAGGATATTTATTTCCAGAAACCTATATATTTAAAGCAAATGCTACTGCAAAAGAAATTACTAGCACTTTTCTAGATCACTTTCAAAGTATCTATAAAAAGTATGAAGACGATATTAAAAAGAATAAGTTAGATGTTCACCAGCTTGTTACCTTAGCAAGTGTTGTGCAATATGAAGCAAGTGCAAAAAAAGATATGGATATGATTGCAGGAGTTTTCTATAACCGTTTAAAAATCGATATGCCTTTACAATCAAGTGTTACGGTTTGTTATGCCTTATATGACAACTTAACTTCTAGTGATGATTGTGAAGTGAAAACAGATGTATCATCTCCTTACAATACATATGTAAACAAAGGATTGCCAATTGGACCTATTTTAAATCCTGGTGAAGAAGCAATCCATGCGGTTCTTAACCCTAAAGATAATGACTATTTATACTTTGTAGCAGATATTAATGGGGATGGAAAAGTATATTATGCAAAAACTTTAGACGAACAAGAAGCCAACATTGACAAATTTAATTTAAGAAAATAACAGCGGTGGAATTGCAAAATCTATCGAATATTGAAAATTCTTAGCTTATGTAGAGATCAGCATCAACGATTGACTTGTTAATCATGAAATTAAATAGCATTACGAAAGAAAATATGGTATAATAACCCACGAATAGGAGTGAAATTATGGCTCAAGAAGAAAAATTTTTAGTAACAAAAGAAGGTTTAGAAGAATTAACAAAAGAACAGGATCATTTAATTCACGTAGTACGTGATGAAGTAATCCGTGAATTACAAGAAGCACGTGCACAAGGTGACCTTAGTGAGAATGCTGATTATGACGCAGCGCGTGATCATCAAGCGAGAGTAGAGGCAAGAATTCGTGATTTAGAAAATATGATTTCAAATGCTGAAATCATTGTTGAAGGAAAAGCTTCTATTAAGAAAAAAAGTGTAATATTAGGCTCTACTGTTACTATTTTAGATATGGGAGACAATAGCGAAGAAACGTATACAATCGTTGGTTCTATTGAAGCTGACCCATTGCATGGAAAGCTTTCTAATATTACTCCTTTAGCAAGTGCACTAATGGATCATAAATTAGGCGACCTTGTTGAAGTAGAGAATGTAGAAGATCCTTATCAAGTAAAAATTGTTGGATTAAAGTAAAAACTTGAGAAATCGAGTGGTTCTAATGTCAAGGGCAAATGTTTGACAGTAACGATGTTTTAAAAACCAAATGGTTAAAAGGGAAATAACGCATATTATATGACCGTTACCCTTTTTTTTGTCTCTAAAATCACACGGGATAAGTGAAATCTAAAGTTCTGGGTAGATTGTTATATATAATCGTTACTATTTAGCGTCACTACTGATATAGGTGGATTTGAAATAAATTTTTTTATGATAATTTAGGATTTTCTGTATTTTTTTCGTAACTAATATAGAGAGGATGTTTGTTATGAAAAAATTGATCGTTTTTTTATTCTTATGTATCATGTTTTATGGACGTTATGAAGTAGTGAATTTAACAAAGTTTCAAAGTTCTAAAAAAAGTATTGAAGTAAAAGGAGAAGTTAAAAAACCTGGTGTTTATCAAGTGGATAAACATGCAACGAGTAGTGAGGTAATTAAAGAAGCACAAGGGGTATTACCTAGTGGCGACACTTCACAAATAAATACAACCTTAGACTTACCAAATAATAGTGTACTTGTCATTCAAAAGAAAACAAGTAAGACAAAAGTTTCACTGAATAGTGCTACTCTTGAAGAACTAGATAGTTTACCTGGAGTAGGCGTGAGTGTTGCTACGCGCATTATTGATTATCGTAATCAACAACCTTTTCAAACAATTGAAGAAATACAAGAAGTAAAAGGAATCGGCGCTAAAATGTTTGAAAAGTTAAAAGACTTGATAGCGTTATGAAAGAAAAATATTTATTATTGGGAATCTGTTCACTATTTATTATTTGGTTAGATAATATTTATTTGAGCTTAGTTTTAGTGTTGTGCATTGGTATTTATGTAATCCGTCATTATCCTAATACGTTGTTGTTTTTTGTGTTATTAAGTACACTATTTATCCGTTTTCATATTCATATTCCAAATGCTGTACCATCATCAAAAATCTTACAAGTTAAAGAAATTAAAAGTAATTACATCATCGCACATGTTGAGCATCAAGATGTAATCGTTTTCCAAGCTAACAATGTAAATTTTGGTGATATTATTGAAGTAAGTGGTCGTTATGAAAAAGTAGATGGTATTCACAATTTTTCGATGTTTCATTTTCCAACGTGGTTAAAACGACGAAATATTCAATTTCAAATAACAGCAAAAGATTGTATTCTAAAAAAAGCTGGTACAAATGTGCGCCATAAGCTATATGCAAGTGTCCAAGATATTGGTGATGAATCTGCGCGTAATTGGATATTAGCAATGATTTATGGTATTCAAAAAGAAGATGATGCCTCTTTCTTTATAACCTCTAGTGGCCTTCATATATCCTATCTTTTTTACCTGCTTCAAGAAGTTCTTTTATTATGTTTTTCAAGGAACATAAGTAATTTATTATGTTTTTTTGGTATTGGATTATTAGGCTTTGTTACATATATGAGTACTTCACTATTACGTATTCTTTGTTTTAAAGGCGTTAGCTTAAATAAAGGAAGTCTTAGTACGTTTGATGCGCTAGGTGTGAGTATGGTAATTACCTTAAGTATCTTTCCATATATGGGGTTTGAATTGGCTTTTATATTGCCAGTTCTTTTTCGCTTGAGTCAACTTTTTAATATTCAAAAACGTTCGAAACGATTCGTCAATTATCTAATCTTAATTCCAGTTCAATTTATTTTCTTTCATAGTGTGAATATTGTACAAATCTTTTTCTTTCGTTTTTTAAGAATATGTTATGCTTTTTTATATGGCGTTGCTTTAGCGAGTTTATTGTTTTCAACTTCTTTTTTATATCATCTTATA
Source organism: Longicatena sp. (assembly GCA_036639635.1). Lineage (GTDB taxonomy): Bacteria > Bacillota_I > Bacilli_A > Erysipelotrichales > Erysipelotrichaceae > JAVWIF01. The sequence continues at coordinate 14,317 of JAVWIF010000021.1, read as the reverse complement.
GTTCCTATATTTATGTTCTTAAAGAATATAGAAACAGTTGGTTTTTCAATCTTTTATACACCTCATATTATTTGGCTTTGTTGTTGGGTGAAATGTGCATTTGATTGTATCAGTTATCGAGGTTATAAAAGTATGGTAAAACTATGTAGCTTGTTATGCTTTGCGCCAGTAGCAAGTTACAGCGATCCTTTTGGTGAAGTATACATCATGGATGTAGGGCAAGGGGATTGTGCACTAATTAAACTACCATATCATCAAGGTGTTTTATTAATTGATGTAATGGGAAGCTTATATAAGAATATACCCAAAGATATTATTGTACCCGTATTAAAAGCAAAAGGGATACACCATATAGATAAAGTGATTTTAACACACGATGATTATGATCATAGTGGAGGATTAAAAGAACTACAAGCTTTGATGGAAGTAAAAGAAGTGATTAGTAAGAAACAAAAAGATACCTATTTAGCAAGTTTACATATTCCTTTTATGTTACATGAATATAGTGGTAAGGATGGTAATGATAATAGTATAATTACCTATTTAGAAGTGTTTGAAAACCGTTTCTTGTTTATGGGAGATGCAGGGGTTGCGAGTGAAAAAGCGTTACTAAATGAATATCCAAAGTTAAGCGTTGATGTATTAAAAGTAGGTCATCATGGTTCAAAAACTTCCTCATCACTTCCTTTTTTACATCAATTACAACCAAAACTTGCCATCATATCCTCTGGAAGAGGAAACTTATATGGTCATCCGCACAAAGAAACATTAGATAATTTAAAGCGTGAAAATATATATTATGTGAATACAGCACAAAAAGGCGCTATTTCAATAAAATTTTGTAAATATTTCAGTTTTTATAAGACGGCGGAGCATGAATTTGGTATAATAAAACACAGGTGATAAAATGAACTATGTATTGTATGGGAAAGAACAGTTTTTATTAGATGAAGCTTTAAAGAATATCATTAAAAGCCATGTTCATGAAGATAACGAATTAAATACGATTACGTATAATGCAACAAATGTAGATATCCAAGTAATTCTTGAAGATGCCTGCACGCTTCCTTTCTTTTCGGATTGTAAAGTTATCTTAATTACGCATGCTACATTTTTAAGTGCGTCAAATGATACACAAATAGATACCAGTGCATTAGAAGCATATCTTGAGCATCCAATGGAATCCACCATCCTCGTTTTACTTGGTGATTTTGAAAAGATGGATGCGCGTAAGAAGATTGTGAAGAAGGTACAAAAGACATGTAAAGTATTACAATTTCGTAAACTAGATGAAATTGGCAAACAAAACTATGTAGTTGAAGAATTACGTAAACGATCTTTAGTTATTGAAGAAACTGCAAAAAAAGAACTGATTAAACGCTTACCTTTAGATATTTTAACAATCCGTCATGAACTTGATAAACTAGCCTTATATGGCGATAGGATTACGAGCGATATTGTGAGAACCCTGGTAACACGTCCTTTAGAAGAAGATGTTTTTTTACTAGTAAATGCAGTCGTTGAACGTAAGATGAAAGATGCCTTTCATCTATGGCAAGATATGTGCGTATTAAATAAAGATGCGATTTATTTAATTGCTTTATTAGCTGGACAATTTCGCTTTTTATATCAAGTGAAAGCGTTAATGTTACGCGGTCTTTATAAAGAGGAAATTGTATCCGAATTAAGCGCTCATCCATATCGAGTACAACTTACCATAGAAACTTGTAAAAACTTAAACATTGATTATTTATTAGCAATATTAGATAAACTCGCAAACCTCGATCAGAATTTAAAAGCAGGGCGTTTAGATAAAAAATTAGGATTTGAAATGTTTCTATTAGGATTAGGAGAATAAAAGAATGAAATCACTAAAAGAATTATATCGGATAGGACCAGGACCTTCTTCTTCACATACATTAGGGCCACAAAGAGCAGCACGTTTGTTTACAGAAACGTATCAGGATGCAGTTCGTTATGAAGCTAAATTATATGGATCACTTTCATTGACAGGTAAAGGGCATTTAACCGATTACATCATTAAAGAAACATGTAAACCTAAAGAGTGTACTGTTTTCTTTTTAAGTCGTGCACAATTAAAACATCCAAATACAATGGAACTTTTAGCATTTGATAAACAAGACAAAGAATTAGCTAATTGGACCGTGTATTCACTTGGTGGCGGTGCTATTGAAATAGAAGGACAGTCTACTAAAGAGGGGAAAGATGTATACCCACATCACCTCTTAAAAGATATTGAAGATTACTGTGAACGTCATAGTTTGGAGTTATGGGAGTATGTAAATATATTTGATCCACTTGATGATTATATGGAATTAATTATGGATCAAATGTTAAAAACGGTAGATAGTGGATTACATAGTGAAGGCTGTTTACCAGGAAAGTTAAAACTAGAAAGAATTGGTAAAGAGTTATACCAAAAAGCACGTCATTCAAAGAGTGCTGTTGAAAAAGAAAAGTTGTTGTTATGTGCATATGCCTATAGTGCGAGTGAAGAAAATGCGGTAGGACATACGACTGTTACGGCGCCTACACTTGGTAGTAGTGGTATTTTACCTTCTTTGGTCACCTATTATTATAAAGATTTAGGATATTCTAAAGAATGCATTCGTAATGGATTAAAAGTTGCTGGATTATTTGGTAACTTAATTAAGATGAATGCGACAATATCTGGAGCACAAGGTGGTTGTCAAGCAGAGATAGGCGCCGCTGTAGCCATGGGGGCTGCAATGGTAGCATATTTTCGTGGACTTTCAACAAATCAAATAGAATACGCTTCTGAAATTGGTATTGAACATCATTTAGGACTTACTTGTGACCCTGTTGGGGGATATGTCATGATTCCTTGTATTGAACGTAATGCAGTTGGTGTTTTAAGAGCTATGGATGCCGCTATTCTAGCACAAGGTATTAGTGAATTAAGAAGTCATAAAGTATCGTTTGATATGGTTGTTAATACGATGAATTATACAGGGAAAAAGATTGCGATAGAATTAAAAGAAACCTCTTTAGGTGGTCTTGCGCAAATCGTACCAATCAAATGATACCAGACCATGATGGTTATTATGTTTATGTTATTAAGTGCAGGAATCATTCATATTATACAGGATGGACAACGAATCTAAAACAACGTTTCTATCAACACGCTATTGGAAAAGGCGCAAAGTATACACGAGCATTTGCACCATTAGAACTATTCTATTATGAACAACTAACTAGTAAAGTAGCAGCACAAAAAAGAGAATACGAGATTAAACAGTATTCCCATAAACAAAAAACAGCATTCAAACAGTAAATAATATATTCTCAAGGAATCTTTTGGTTCCTTTTTTTAAGCATCAATATAAAAAAGAAGCCATAAAATAGCTCCTTAAATAAAATTAAGACATCATAAATACGATGGCAATGAAGTGTAAGATACTTGCGATATTAATACAGATATGCCAAATAGAATGAAAGTATTTATGTGAGGGTTTTGCATAAAAGAATGCGCCTATCGTATACATGAGCCCACCGCCAACAATTAATAAGAGAAAAGGTAGACTTGCTTTACTTAATAAGATGGGCATAAATAAAATTGCTGTCCAACCCATAATCATATAAATTGTCATGGATAGTTTTGGATAACTTTTACTTGAAATAGCCTTTAATAAAATACCACCAAATACAGCTGTCCATTCAATGATTAGAATGGTTGTTCCTTGCCATCCGCCAATTAAAGATAAGGCAATTGGTGTATAACTTCCAGCAATGGCAAAATAAATACATATATGATCAAACTTACGAAATACATATTTATGTGTCGTGCCAAAAGGCATTGCATGGTATAACGTTGAAACAAAGAACATAAAGAATAAACAAATAATAAAGATAGAAACGCCAACAGCACGCAATGTGCCACTTTCTATATAGGAATACACAGCACTCGCTGGTAGACAAAACAAGCACAAGGCTGCCATTACACCGTGACTCACACAGTTTGCGACTTCCTCTTTAAACCCTAAACGAAACATATCTTTCATGGATTTTTCTTTCATAGGAATGCACCTCCAAAGTTTCCTTGTTATTTTAACACAATCTTTATCAAAGCTCAAATATATGCTATAATATTAGACGAATATATAAAAAAGAAAGTTCATTAATAACATGTGTGGATTGAAAGGAAGTTAATATGTTTCTAAAACGGATAGAACTACAAGGATTTAAATCCTTTGCGGATAAATCAATCATTACTTTTGATTCTGATGTGATTGGTATTGTGGGACCAAATGGATGTGGGAAAAGTAATATCAATGATGCCATTAGATGGGTACTAGGAGAACAAAGTGTAAAATCTTTGCGTGGTACCAATATGAGTGACGTTATTTTTAGTGGGTCTACTGGTCGTAAAGCGGTTAATATGGCGGAAGTTACTTTAGTTTTTGATAATACTCGTCATCTTTTAAATGTAGCATTCGATGAAGTAGAGGTAACAAGAAGATTACATCGTCAAAGTGGGGAAGCAGAATATTTTATTAACAAAGCACCTTGTCGTTTAAAAGATATCGTAAGCTTGGTAATGGATACAGGACTTGGTAGAGATTCTTTATCTATTATTTCACAAGGAAATATTTCAGCATTCGCTGATGCGAAACCTGAAGAGCGTAGAGCTTTGTTTGAAGAAGCAGCAGGGGTTGCTAAATATAAAAAAAGGAAGAATGAATCCTTATCCAAACTAAATCGTACACAAGAAAACTTAGCACGATTAGAAGATATTATTATTGAGTTAGAACGTCAAGTTAATCCATTAAAACGTCAAGCTAAAAAAGCGGAAACCTATCTTGAAAAACGCAATCAATTAGAAGTTATTGAAGTTAGCGTACTTGTTGATGAAATTGAAAAGTTAACCAATAAAATTGATATATTAAAGAAAAAAGCATTTGATTTAGATACACAAAAAGTAATGCATGAAACAACAATCCAAGTGGAAGATAACAAAAGTAATGAATTACGTAATGAAATGTTTCAATTAGATCGTGAAATTAATAAGTTACAAGAAGATTATGCGAAACTTACGGATGAAACAAGAACGTTAGAAGCACGGAAGATTGAAATGGATGAAAAACGTAAATATGCCATGGAATTTGCGACCAATGTTGAAAAAGCCAAAGCCCTTAAAACGATGATGGAAGAGGCACATTATGAATTTGTTGATCGTGAAAAACGTTTAAAAGATTTAGATACCAATATGGCGCTAGCAAAAGAACAAATACAAGCAACAGATAATGATGTTGCGAGTTGTACGCAAGAAAACGAACAAGCCAGTTCTTTGTTAAATCATTTAGAAAATCGGAAAGCAGTTCTTGAAAATTTAGCAAAACAACCATTTAATCACCAACAAGCAGTGAAAACAATTATGGATGCGAAAACATCTTTGGATGGTATTGAAGGTGTTGTTTCTCAATTGTTTACACCACTAACCAATTATGAAACGGCAATATCAAATGCTTTAGGTGGAGCGCTTTATCATATTGTAACGCGTGATGAGGCAAGTGCACGTCATGCTATTAGTTATTTGAAAAAGAATCAATCAGGACGAGCTACTTTTTTACCCTTAAGTGTTATGAAACCACGGACTTTAAGTAAAGAACATCGCTTATTAAGTGAAAACTGCGTTGGCTTTTTAGGAGTAGCAAGCGAGTTTGTTGAAAATGATGAACATTTTAATGATTTACGTGATTCCTTGTTTGGTAATGTTATTCTTGTTGATAATTTAGTAAATGCCAATGAAATAGCCAAAGTACTACGCTTTAATTATAAGATTGTTACATTAGAAGGTGACATCGTCAATAAAGGTGGTAGTATGACTGGAGGTAAAGGCCGTAATAATGCGACACCTTTAACCATTCAAAAAGAATTACAACAAGTACTACAGAGTTTATCTGGGCAAACGATGAAAGTAGAAGGCTTGAAAAACCAATTATATGCCTTACAAAACAAAAAAGAAAAGATTGCTAGTGAATTTGTAAAACTACAAATATCTAGTGCGCAATTAGAACCAATTGTACAAGCAAAATGGTCTAAGTATGAACATTTACGTGCAGACTATGAAGAGATAGCGCCTAGTGAAGATTTAGGTGATAGTGCCTTATTAGAAGATGACTTGATTGTACAATTAAGCAGTGTCCACTCTCGTATTGATGAGATGAGCTCACTTATGAAAAGTAAGCGAGAACGTCGTGTAAAAGCTGGAAGTGAAACACAACGTAAGGAACAACAAATTCGAGAAATTCGTCGAGATTTAAATATTTTACAAAACGAACAACGCGAAGTAGAAGTATCACAAGCAAAATGTGAAACAAAACTAGAAAGTAGTTTAGAACGCTTAAGTACAACGTATGAGATGACCTTTGAATTTGCACAACAACAAAAAATAGATACTGATATGCAAGATGCACGTGAAAAAGTAGTGATATTACGTCAAGAAATCAATGCGCTAGGAAATGTAAACTTAGATGCTCCAGAAGAATATAAAGAAGTGAGTGAGCGTTTTACGTTTTTAACAAATCAACGTGATGATTTAAATCAAGCTAGAGATAAAATTATGGAAGCCATTGATGAAATGGATGGCATTATGAGTACTCAATTTAAAGAAATGTTTGATAAGATTAATGCAGAATTAAACGATGTCTTCCGTTCCTTATTTGGAGGAGGAAAAGCACGTTTATTCTTAGTGGATCCAGAAGATATATTAAATACTGGAATTGATATTGATGTACAACCCCCAGGAAAAAATGTTCAAAATATTCGTTTATTCTCCGGAGGCGAAAAAAGCTTGATTGCTATTTGTGTATTATTCTCTATTCTGAAAGCACGCGTTATGCCACTTTGTATCTTTGATGAGGTAGAAGCCGCCCTTGACCAAGCAAACGTTGAACGTTTTGCGAAATATATTGGACAATTCCGTGGTGAAAGTCAGTTTATTGTTGTTACCCATCGACCTGGAACAATGGCACAATGTGATTCTTTATATGGAGTTACCATGCAACAAAATGGAGTATCACAATTATTAAAGGTTAAATTACAAGATGCGATAGGATTAATTAAAGAGAAAGAAGAGGTGAATGCATAATGGGAATTTTTTCTAAGTTAAAAAATTCGTTTCGTTCAAAAGAAGATGGAGATTGTTACTTAAGTGGATTGGATAAATCAAAGAAGTCCTTTTCTCAAAGAATACGTAAATTAGCACTTGGTTTTAGCGGTGTTGATGAAGAATTCTTAGAAGATTTAATGATTGCTTTATTGGAAGCTGATATTGGTATTAAAACGTCGCAAAAAATAGTGGATGAAGTTGAAACAAGAGCGATGGATCATAAATTAAAAAAATTCGATGAAATTAGTGAATGCTTGGTAGAAGTAATGCATGATATGTATTGTGAACACGAGGATCCGCCTTTTCATAAAAATGATAATGGACCTACAGTTATCTTGATGGTTGGTGTAAATGGAAGTGGAAAGACAACTACGAGTGCTAAGTTAACTAAACTATTTAAAGAAGGTGGAAACAGTGTCGTGCTAGTTGCTGCTGATACCTTTCGTGCAGGTGCCATTGACCAATTAGCATCTTGGGCACAAAGACTTGATGTACCTTGTATTAAGGGAAAAGAAAACGGTGACCCTAGTGCAACACTTGTGGATGGGTGTCGTTATGCACTTACTCATGATGCAACATATTTAATAGGAGATACGGCAGGACGTTTGCAAAACAAGGCAAACTTAATGCAAGAATTAGGGAAGATGAAACGTGTAATAGAACGTGAAATTCCAGGAGCTCCACATGAAGTGTGGTTGGTGATTGATGCAACGACTGGACAAAATGGAATCTCTCAAGCTAAAATCTTTCTAGAGACAACAAATGTGACGGGGATTATTTTAACAAAACTAGATGGTAGTGCGAAAGGTGGTATCGTTATTGCGATACGTGATTTATTAGGATTGCCAGTGAAATACATCGGACTAGGAGAAAAAGCCGATGACTTACGACCATTTGATATTGATACTTACTTATATGGAATGTGCGAAGGTTTGTTGAACAATGATTGATCAAACGCAACATATAAATGATTTATTAGATGCTTATGAACCACTCTTAACAGATAAACAAAAAGTAATTATGGACTACTATTATAAAGAGGATTTATCATTAGCAGAAATTGCGGAAGAATTAGCAGTAAGTCGTTCTGCTATTAATGATCATATCAAAAGAAGTACGCAAATATTAGAAGAATATGAGAAAAAGCTGAATCTTGTAGCAAATTATAGAACAAGATCGCAAATCTATGCTAAAATGAAAGCAATCGGTCACCAAGACTATGAAGCGTTGATCGAACAATTAGAGAATATCGAATAAAACAGGAGGATATTATGAGTAAAATTATATCAGTAAACGCAGGGAGTTCATCTTTAAAGTTTCAATTATTTGAAATGCCTTCAGAGGAAGTTTTAACAAGTGGAATTGTTGAAAAAATCGGTTTTGAAGATGCTATCTTTACAATCAAAGTAAATGGTGAAAAAATAACAAAAACACTTTCTATTCCAGATCATACAAAAGCGGTGTCTTTATTATTAGAAGCTTTAATTGAACACAAGATTGTAAATAGCTTGGAAGAAATTAAAGGAGCAGGACATCGTGCAGTTCACGGTGGAGAAATCTTTAAAGAATCAGTAAATGTAACAGATGAAGTTGTAGAACAATTTGCTTCTTTAAATGAATTGGCACCACTTCATAATCCTGCAGGACTTATTGGTTATCATGCATTCAAAGACAACCTTCCAAACTGTAAACATGCATTTGTATTCGATACAGCATTCCACCAAAGTATGCCAAAAGAATCTTATATTTATGCTTTGCCTATGAAATTTTATGATGAATATAAAATTAGACGTTATGGTTTCCACGGGACTTCTCATCAATATGTAGCACAACGTTGTGCACAACTTATGAATAAAGATATTAAAGATACTAAAATGATTACTTGTCATTTAGGAAATGGGGCTAGTATTAGCGCTATTGATGGTGGTAAATCAATTAATACTTCTATGGGATTTACACCACTTGCAGGAGTTATGATGGGAACACGTTGTGGTGATATTGATCCTGCTATCGTAACTTATATTATGAAAAAAACTGGTGCAACACCTGAAGAGATGGATGATATTATGAATAAACAATCCGGAATGTTAGGCGTTAGTGGAATTAGTAGTGATGCACGTGATATTGAAAATGGTTGTAAAGAAGGAAATAGTGCTGCTATTTTAACTTCAGAAGTGTACGTGAATCGTGTAATTAATACAGTAGGTGGTTACTATGCACAATTGGGTGGTGCAGATGCAATTGTCTTTACTGGAGGTATTGGAGAAAACGATACCAACATGCGTAAACTAATTTGTAAACGATTAGAGAGTGCATTTGGATTAAAATTAAATGAGGAATTAAACGATAAAACAAGAGGAAAAGAAATCTTATTATCAACTAGTGATAGCAAACTACAAGTTTGGTTAATCCCAACAAATGAAGAGTTGATGATTGCTCGTGATACGTATCGTTTAATTGAAAAATAATGAATACGTCATTACTGTTTGAACTGATTCAAAAATATGATGTAATCACCATCTTTCGTCATGTCTCTCCAGATAGTGATGCATTGGGCTCTCAATTTGGATTAAAACAATATATTCAAGATAATTACCCAAATAAAAAAGTATATGCACTCGGTAACAACAATGGTTCTAAACGTAATTATTTTCCTAGTGTAGATAGTGTCAGTGATGAAGAACTTTCTTCATCACTTGCAATTATTCTTGACACAGCCAATGTGGCTAGAATTGATGATCAACGCTATATCTTAGCAGCTCATAAATTAAAAATCGATCATCATATTATTGTAGAAACGTTTCAAGGCGATGAAATAGTAGCTGATTTATTTGGTGCAACGTGTGAAATATTAGGATATATGTTTGCTAGCGAACATAAAAAGATAACATCCACTTGTGCTCAGTATTTGTATAGTGGCTTGATTGCTGATACGTTACGTTATTCTATCGCTACAACGACTTCAACAACACTAAAAGTAGGTGCGTACCTACTAGATGCTGGCGTTGATGTGGCACGCGCAAATGAAGAAAACTTTTCTACCTCCTTAAAACTATATCGCTATGAAAACTTCATTCGTTCCAATGTAACTATTGTTGAAGATAAATTAGCCTATATGATTGTCAATAAAGAAGACTATGAAGCAATTGGATTAAACTTTAGCGAAGCCAAAGAAAAAGTATTTGTAATGGGTGGAGTTGATGAATTCCTTTCTTGGTGTTTATTTGTTGAAAAAGAAAAAGATGAACAAGGACAGCGTATTTATAATGGAAGTTTGCGTTCTAAAAATAAAACAATCAATGATATTGCCAATATGTATCACGGTGGAGGACATCGTTATGCTTGTGGTGTGAAAGGCTTACGTGAAGAAGATATCCAAGCATTATTAAGTAAACTTTTAGCAAGAATTAAAGAATGAAATAAGAAGTAATCAATTTTGAATTGATTACTTTTGTTTTATAAAGTAAAGGCATAGGAGTTCTATGTAAAATATGCTAAAATAAATAAGAGGTGAAGAAGATGAGTGTCCATTTACATGTAAGAAGTTGTTATACATTATTACATAGTACCTTAACAATACCTAAAATTGTAGCAAATGCCAAAAAGTTTGGGTATACAAGCATTGCTTTATGCGATAAATCAGTAATGCATGGAGCGCTATCTTTTTATCATGCCTGTAAAAAAGAAAATATAAATCCAATAATTGGACTAGAAATAGATGTGAATGAGAATGAACAAATGTTTGGTCTTATCTTATTAGCAAAAAATGATCATGGATATCAAGATTTAATGAAACTATCCACTCTTTTAAACACACGTGAGCGCACACATATTTTATCCTTAGAAGAAATAGCTCCCTATGGTAAAGATTGTGTCGTGCTAACAAATGGTGATCAGAACACAATGGAAACGTATGTTATTAGAGAAGAAAAAGACCCTTTGACTAGTTTCTTATTAAAAGTACATTCTTTATTTCCAACGTTTTATGTAAGTATTGCAAGAAATGATTCAGGTTTATTACAAACAAAGAATCCGTTTTTAAAAGCAGTATGTCAAGAACTTGATATAAAAACGGTAGCTCTTTCTCGCATATATTTTCAAGACGCACAAGAAGAAGAAAGTTATAAAACCCTTTGTGCCATTGATCAAGGTATTCGAGTGGATGATAAGATGTTAGATTATAGCCCTAAACGCTATTTTCGTAGTAAAGAAGAGATGGCTGCACTCTATGATGAAAATGATTTAGCAAATAGTGATGAAATTGCGGATATGTGTCAAGTGAAAATGGCATTTAATCATGCTGTGCTTCCAAAATTTGAAAATAAATATGGCATCAGCAGTGAAGAGTTTTTACGTAAACTCTGTCTGAAAGGCTTAGAGAAACGTATGAATTACCAACCAATTAGCGATATCTATAAAAATCGTTTAGCGTATGAACTAGATGTCATTATATCGATGCACTATGCTGATTATTTTTTAATTGTTTACGATTTTATTCGTTATGCGAAAACCCAAGATATTTATATAGGACCAGGTCGAGGAAGTGCAGCTGGTTCACTTGTAAGTTATTGTTTGGGAATTACCCATGCGGATCCTATTCAATATGACTTATTGTTTGAACGTTTTTTAAATCCAGAACGTGTGAGTATGCCAGATATTGATACCGATTTTCCAGATAATCGACGTGAAGAAGTCATTCAATATGTAAAGGCTCGCTATGGTGACAAGCGTGTTTCACATATCATTACCTTTAATACTCTAGCTGCGAAACAAGTCTTACGTGATGTTGGAAAAGCCCAAAATATTGATGCGCATCAAATTGATATACTTTGTAAACTTGTGCCCAATAAGCCTAAAGTAACGCTTGCATACACATATGATCATCAAGCACGATTTAAACAAATGATAAATACCTCTGAAAAACTTAAAAAATTGTATGCGATTAGTTGTCAATTAGAAGGTTTACCAAGGCATGCTTCTTTGCATGCTGCAGGGATTGTATTATCTAATGAAAACATTGAAAATTATTGTCCGTTAATTGATGTTGATGAAGGTGTTTGTGCAACCCAATTTACATTTGGATACTTAGAAGAATTAGGACTTATAAAAATGGACTTCTTAGGATTACGTAATCTAACAATTATTGATGAAGTCGTACATGCTATCAATGCAACAAGCAAGAAAATTGATATTATGCATATTCCCTTAGACGATAAAAAAACATTTGATTTAATACAAGATGTTGATACCGTTGGTGTATTTCAATTAGAGAGTGAAGGGATGAAAAACCTCATTCGCAAAATGAAACCAAATTGTTTTGAAGATATTGTTGCTACTGTGGCATTATTTCGTCCAGGACCTATGGAGAATATACCAGAGTATTTAGAGCGTCGTTTACACCCTGAAAAAATTGATTATATTCATCCATCTTTAGAACCCATTTTAAAGAAGACTTATGGAATTATGATCTATCAGGAACAAATTATGCAAGTAGCACAAAAAATGGGAGGTTTTTCCTTAGGAAAAGCCGATAATTTAAGAAAATCAATCAGTAAGAAAAAAGGGGAAGATTTACAAAAGCTACAAGCAGATTTCATTCAAGGAGCGCTTTCACAAGGCTATGAAGAAGGCTTGGCAAAACATGTATATGAACTTATTATGAAGTTTGCCAACTATGGATTTAATCGTTCTCATTCTGTTGCTTATGGAATGATTGCTTATCAAATGGCATATTTAAAAGCCAATGCCCCCTTGTTCTTTTTTACTAGTTTATTAAATAGTGTAATAGGATCTGAAATTAAAACGAGTGAATATGTATTTGAAGCAAAGAAACGGCTCATTAAAATCAAGTTACCATCTATTAATATTTCAACAAATCAATACATAATTCATGAAGATGCTTTATACTTCCCGTTGTTAGGAATTAAAGGAATCGGAAGTGCGGTGTGTGTGGAAATCATAAAGGAACGTAACAAACATGGATTGTTTAAGGATTACTTTGATTTCATAGCACGTATGACAGGTAATAAAATTGGAAAGAAAACGATTGAAACTTTAATTTATGCAGGAGGATTAGATGAATTTAAATTAAACAGGGCAACCATGATTGCTTCTCTTGATGATGGTATGCGTTATAGTGACTTAGTGAAAATTGAAGATGAGAATCAAGTTCTCTTTGACTTTGACTTAGTTTCTAAGCCACCATTAATGCAAAGAAAAGAAAATGTAACACTACGTGCTGAAAAAGAAAAAGAAATGATTGGCTTTTATTTATCGGCACATCCAATTGAGGAAGTACGAAAAAAAATCAATATAAATTTAACACCTTTAATATCTTTACGAGAAGTGCGAGGATATGTTAAGTTTGTGTGTATTGTAGAACGGATAAAACAATATCGTACCAAACATGGTGATTTAATGGCATTTGTTGTCGGCGGTGATGAGACGAGTAAGATTGATGTGGTATGTATGCCAAATATATATGAAATGCATGTAGATAACCTTGTAAAAGGGAACTATCTCTATGTTGAAGGAATCATTGATAAGGAAAATTCTTGTTTAGTGAAAAAGATAACGAAAATAGAGCGAGAAGAATAGATTGAGTATAACGAATTTTGCGACTTATAAGAGCGAAACTGTACATATTAAAGACTTTTGACTGCATGAGAGGAAATTTTAGCGTTTTTAAAATACTATTGACTTAAAGATAAGAATTGCATATACTAGTTATGTATCAATATGAAATTCTTCCGTCATGGAAAAAAGCATCAAAAAAAAGCAACGGTGCGCGTTGCTTTTTTTAATCCTGTGCTGATCGCTTTTATTTTTCTTTTCGATCCAGCCACTTGCTGATGCAATGAATTAGCACACCAACTATGATCGAAACCATAAATTTATGAAATTCTTCCATCATGATCACCTCCTTCATGTTAATTGGAGGATGTAAGCGATACTTCATAGTATCATAAACAAAAGGCTAAATATATAGGTTGTAAGCAAGTAATGAAATTGCCAGTATAATGAATCAAAATTAGACTTAATTTGTATTTCTTACTTTAAAATGTATTGATTTTAAAGAAATGAGTTGAAAATCATGCTTGTTTCACACTTTTTAAGCAAATTCAGTATTTCAAAATATAAATTCAGAAACTATTAGATGAAACA
>JAVWIF010000020.1:0-27623 GCA_036639635.1 Longicatena sp. | reverse complement strand
GGCATTCGTAATATTGAAAAATATCATGCAATAAATAGCACAATTTTACAAGCTGTGGTATGATTATAAAGGAAACGAGGTGGCAATTATGACAGAACAGAATGTTGTATTAATCACAGGAATGTCAGGAGCAGGAAAAACTACGGCAATGGGAGTGTTGGAGGATATGGGGTATCACTGTATTGATAATTTCCCTGTACAATTATTAGAATCACTAGGACAAATCATAAACGCAAAACCAGACGCTAGATATTCAAACATAGCTTTAGCCACGTCAGCAATTGACTATCCTAAATTTTTACAGTACTTTGAAAATATAGATGTAAGTGTACGTGTTGTATTTTTGGATGCAAGCAATGAAAAATTATTACTTCGCTATAAATTTACTAGAAGGCATCATCCAATGCTGATGTTTTCAAAAGCAAATACATTAGAAGAAGCAATTGAAGTAGAACGAGATATGTTTAATGCATTGAATGAACGTGCTGTATTACATATTGATACAACAAAGATGGACCAACATGGGTTAAAAACGGTTTTAATGGAAAAGCTATCATTGAACAGTAAATCCATTTTTTCAATATCATTTGTATCTTTTGGCTTCAAACATGGTGTACCGATGGATGTTGATTTAGTTTTTGATGTCAGATTCTTACCAAATCCATACTATATAGAGGAGTTAAAAGAAATGACGGGGGATGATGCTCCTGTTTATGATTATGTTATGAGCTTTGATCAGAGTAAAGAATTTATCAGGCACTTAAAGAGTTTCTTAGATTATGTATTTATTCAATATAAGAATGAAAAGAAAAATCATTTAACGATAGGTATTGGATGTACAGGTGGCCATCATCGTAGTGTATCTGTTACGAATTGGTTATATTCACATTATCGTGATCAATATCATTGTTATAAGTCCCATAGAGATAAGAAAGTAGGCTAGCATATATGAAGAATGTCGTCGTTATAGGAGGCGGAACTGGTCTGTCTGTTATGTTACGTGGATTAAAACAAATTGATAATATTAAATTATCAGCCATTGTAACAGTTGCAGACGATGGGGGAAGTACAGGTAGAATTCGTGAACAGTTTCATATACCTGCCATGGGTGATATTCGAAATGTAATGTGTGCTATGGCTCCTGAAGAAACAATATTTACGTCTTTGATGAACTATCGCTTTGATAGTGATGAAAGTGAATTGGGTGGACATAACCTTGGAAACTTGATTTTAACTGCACTAACACAAACGACAGGTAGTTTTATGGAAGCAATTCATACGTTTTCTAAGTTCTTAAATGTACGAGGAGATATAATTCCTTCTTCTTTGGATGTGATTACATTATATGCCATGATGGAAGACGGAACAATTGTACGTGGAGAAAGTAATATTCCACAATTCAATAACCGAATTATGAAAGTGTTTTATCAAGAAAAAGTAGAACCAACACGCGAAACTTTGCAAGCAATTCATGAAGCCGATGTGATTGTCTATGGTATTGGAAGCTTATATACAAGCATTATGCCGAATGTAATAGTAGATGGGGTCGTAGAACAATTAAGACTAAACAAAGCTAAAAAAATATATTTTTGTAATGCAATGACCCAACCAGGAGAAACGGATGATTTTACGTTAGAAGACCATGTACGAGCAATTCAAGAACATTCGTTTATGGAAGCGGTTGATGTTGTGATTACCCATAATAATATCGCAAGTGAAGAGGTATTAAAAAAATATAAAGCAATGGGGAGTATTCCAGTACGCGTTGCAGAAGAAGAACATTCGTATCAAATAATTAAGCGTGACGTACTAAATTTTGATGATGAATATATTCGTCATGATTCCAATAAGATAAGAGATTGTTTAGCAGAATTCATAAATAGTTAGGATGGATAAGCATGTCATTTACAACCGATGTTAAATCAGAAATAGCAGGCAATGAATTGCACCCATGTTGTATACGAGCAGAATTAACAGCCGTTTTACAGATGTGTTCAACCATGAATTTTACCAGTGATGGTATAGCAATTACCATAAAAACGGAAAGTGCAACGACTGCGAAACGTGTTTTTAAGTATTTGAAAGAATTATACCAAGTAGAAACGCAACTAAGTGTAATTAAAAAGATGAAACTTAAGAAAAATAACGTATATGTTTTAAGAGTTACAAACAAAGCGATGGCGATTTTAAAGGATTTAGAAATCTTAACGGATAAAGGATTACAATCTCATCCAAGCAGTAAAATGGTACGTAAAGAATGTTGTGCTCGTGCTTATTTAGCTGGTGCATTTTTAGCAGGAGGATCAGTGAATTCTCCTAGTAAATCTAATTATCATTTAGAAATAGCAACCAATGATATTGAACTTGCTTTATTTATTGAAAAGTTAATGCACCGCTTTGAATTGCCAGCAAAACATATAAAACGACGAAATGCTGAAGTTGTATATGTAAAAGCAAGCGATAAAATCAGCGACTTTTTACGTTGTGTAGGAGCCAGTGATGCTGTTTTTACTTTTGAAGATAGTCGTATCCAACGTGATTTTATGAACTCCTTAACGCGGTTAGATAATTGCGAACTAGCAAATGAAATGAAAAGCATAACAGCAGGAAAACGGCAATTAGAACATATACAATGGATTGAAAACTATCGAAGCTTAGATACTTTGCCAATAAAGTTACAAAATGCCGCAAAAGCTAGAAAAGAATTACCAGAAGCAAGCTTAATAGAACTTTGTGAGTATTGTGAAGATGAATTTGATGAAACAATATCAAAATCAGGAATGAAACATCGCTTAGCAAAATTAAAAGAAATTGCTGAACAATATCAAAAGGTATAAGAAGACAAATAAAGTGCAAACTGTTAATGGGTGATCTTATGAAATTAAGAGTACTACTAATGCTTGCACTTTTTCCTTTTTTACATGCTACAAGCTATCAAGTTCAGCTTGTAAGTTGTGCAAAAGAAGAAATTGTTGTGCAATATGAAGATAGTAATATGAATGTTACATTATTTAATCTAAAGATAACAAATGAAAAAGGCTGGCAGCAAGTATCGCAGCTATTAACAAATGCGAAAAAGATACGCATTGAAATAGATCCAACAAGTAAAATAGCAGATCCACTACCAGTCTATCTTTTTGTCGATGATAAACTTGTTCAAGAAGAGATTATCAAGAATGGATACGGCTATCCAATGATACGTAATCGTGAATATACATATGAAAAGCGTTTAGAAGAAGCCTTTGATACAACACAAACAGTTGCAAAAGTAAGCGTTTCAAATAAACAACAAGGAAAACCGTTTGTAGCACCACTATATTGGACAAGTTTTATGGTGTTATGGCTAGGCTTACTACTCATCATATTACGAACGAAAAAAAAGAAATAACTACTATATTAGACAAGGGAATGGTAAAATAAGAGAAAAGAAAGGAATGGGATATTTCATGGTGAAGACCACAAGAAATACCCCCTATGCCAAAAAGAAGGAGAGTGAAGAAACCAATCAAGAAAATACTAGAATAGACAAAAGATTAAAAATAGAGACTCGTTTTGGTCACGCTGTTCGAAAATATCGAATAGAAGGTCAACTTACACAAGCAGATCTTGCCCATAAGTGTAAGTATCATCAAAATTATATTTCGGATATTGAAAGTGGAAAACGAAATGTAACATTACGAGTCGCAGAAACAGTGGCAAAGGCACTGGGAGTACAAGTGAAAGATTTATTAACATAAGAGGGATAATTCCCTCTTTTCATTCACATATGACGTAATTTATATTATAATAAGGTTTAGAAGGCGAGGAACGAAATATGGAAGTAATTATTTATTTAATAGTCATTTGTTTAGTTGTATATTTGGTAATTACTTTATTACCAATTATATTACCACTTATTTTAATTTTAATATTAATTGTTACTGTTTTTATATGGTATGCAAAAAGAAAATTTATCAAGCACATGAATGAGTTTAAAAATAATAACGATGAATTTAATGATGAAATGAATTACCAACAGAGTCAAGATACGTATCATTCTTCTTCAAACAATCGTGATGATATTATTGATGTTGAATTTAGTGAGCGTGAAGACGAAGAAAGCTAGGCGGTGATGAGCAATGATTCAAGAAGCAAACAATGAGAATAAAGCGGAAATTCTTGCCTTATGGAAAAGTGCATATCCTAATCAAAATGAAGACTATTTAAATTTTTACTTTAGAGAAATTTTTGATAATGGTGTCTGCTTAACCCAGGAACAAGATGATCGAATTGTATCTAGTTTAGAAATGAATCGTCATATTATCAGACTACAAGGTAAACAACTCATGGCAAATTATATTTTAGGAGTGTCTACTTTGAACGATTATCGACGCCGTGGACATATGAAAAATTTAATGAATTCCGCAATTGATGAGGCGAGTCATACTAGCCTAATTACATTAATAAAGGGATTTAATCCTAAAATATACGAACGATATGGATTCGAAGTAGTCTATTATCGTAAAACGTATACCATCGCACGTACCTATCTAAATAAAGTATCTACAGCACGTGTTTCTAGCGGCGCACAAGCAAGCGAATTAACTACGCTTTATCAAAAATTTACGCTGTTATTTGATGGATATTACTGTCGTGATAATGCGTACTATACTCTGTTACTGAAAGAATTAGCACTTGGTCAAAAACAAATGGTTGTCTATCGCAATGGACATAATGAATTAACTGGTTATATGATTTATCAAAAAAAGAAAAATGATATTATGGTACTAGAAGCTATCTATTTAGAATCTGTTTCTTTATTACATATGTTAAAGAAAGCCATTGGAATGGAAAAAGAGATTACGTTAAGCGTTTCATTACATGAACGCTTAGAAAAACTGTTTCCATTGATTATTCCCAAAAAGCAAGCTTATATGATGGCACGTATCAATAATATTGCATTATTTAATAAATTATATAATGTGAAAACAAAGAACACCAAAGAAGCATTTGAAAGTATCAAAAAGCCGCTTTGGTGTCATGAATACTATTAAAAAAGCACAAATTAATGTGCTTTTTTTGTGTTATTTAGTTGAACTTGTATTAGCCTTCTTATAAAATAGAACACGAATTTGGAATATAGCAATACCCGCTGAAATAATACCAATTAGAATACATAATACTTTCATATACATTTCATATTGGCTTGGT
This sequence comes from Longicatena sp., assembly GCA_036639635.1. GTDB lineage: Bacteria > Bacillota_I > Bacilli_A > Erysipelotrichales > Erysipelotrichaceae > JAVWIF01. The sequence goes on along the minus strand of JAVWIF010000020.1, from coordinate 22,433 downwards.
TCTGTGAAAGGAAGAATAATAATTAATACTGACATTAGGAAATAAGCAACAATTTTCATATAAATTTTGTTTACTTCATCATTTGCTGCAGTTTCTAATCTAGATGGACGAGCTTTTGGTTTGAAGTTTGGCATCATCGTTTGTTTATTTAAAAACATCCGAAATTTAACCTCTAAGAAGATATATGCACCAAGAGCAATAATAACAGAAAGAATAAGACCCAACTTAAAAGAATAACAAAGGATACCTAATAATAAACCTACTACAAAACGAGAACTGTAATTTTTGTAGTTTTGAATATTATTTATAACATATCCATTATGACTAAACACATCGTAGTATACTGGACGATCGTGAGCATCTTTATAGATGTGGATACCAGCTAATGAATCATTTGGATTGGTTTTTCCTTTTTTGTTTTGAACTACTTTTTTAACCATTTAAATCACCTCTAGTCAATATTATATATGGAAATAGTGGGTTCGTCTAGTAAATGATGAATATAAATTAATAATAAGTTTGCACAAATTAACAACATTCATTTACCTGCATTGTTATTTTGTAAAACGTGATATATAATGTGAATGTATGAAAAGGTTTGCAAACCTTAGAAAAGGAGCGATTGACATGATATTTGGAAAAGAAAAGAACGAATGGGAAACATTAAAAGGAATTTTTACAGCAACGGAAATCAATCAACAACCTGCAACTTGGGCTAAAACGATTAAACAAGTTGAAGAAAACAAAGCAGACATTAAGGCATTTATTGAGAATGTAACAAAACATGATGATTTCGATATCATATTAACAGGAGCTGGAACAAGTGAATTTGTGGGTAATGCAATTTATACTTATGTGAGCCAAAGAACAAACTTTAAAACAAAATCATATGCTACAACAGATATTGTAGCAACTCCAGAAAACTACTTATCACAAACAAAACCAACATTATTAGTATCTTTTGGACGTAGTGGAAACTCTCCTGAATCAGTAGCTGCAGTTGAAGTTGCGGATGAAGTATGTGGAGATAACATTTACCACTTATTTATTACTTGTAACAACAAAGGAGCTTTATCAGAAGCTGCTAAAACTAGACACAATGCTTACGCTATTAACTTAACACCAGAAACACATGACCAAAGTTTTGCAATGACTTCAAGCTTTTCTAACATGATGCTAGCAACATTATTATGCTTTAGTTTAGATAACTTAGACGAAGTTAAAAATGAAATGGCAGACGTGATTAAAGGAGCTAATAATATGCTAGCGAATGGATGGAATACATTCAAAGAAATCGCTTATGGATATGACTTTAACCGTATTGTTTACTTAGGAGCAAATAACTTAAAAGGAATTGCCCAAGAAAGTCAATTAAAATTATTAGAATTAACTGCCGGAAGAGTTGCTACAATGTTTGATTCTCCTATGGGATTCCGTCATGGACCTAAATCTATTATTAATGATGAAACATTAACTGTAGTATATGTAAGCGACAATCCATACACTCGTCAATATGAAGTTGATTTATTAAAAGAAATGAGTGGACAACGTAAAGGAAACAAACTTGTTGCGATTATGAACAAAAAAGATGCAGAAGTTGAAAGTTTAGTAGATTACTCATTTGCATTTGAATTAGATGCAACACATAATAACGAATATTTAGCATTTGATTATATTCTTGCTGCACAAGTACTTGCATTATTTAAATCTTTATCATATGATATAACTCCGGATAACCCATGTCCAAGTGGAGAAGTTAACCGTGTAGTTAAAGGGGTAATCATTCACCCATATACTAAGAGATAATAGGAGGATAAATAATGATAGGATTAATTGTTACAGGTCACGGAAATTTTGCTTCTGGTTTAACTAGTTCTTTAAACTTAATTGCTGGAGAAACAGAAAACTATGTTGCAGTAGATTTCTTAGCAGATTATTCTGTAGACGATTTAGAAAGAGAATTAACGAAAGCGTTTGAAACTTTGAAAGATTGTGAAGGTGTATTGGTATTATCAGATTTAGGTGGAGGTTCTCCATTTAAAACAGCAGTTACTATTGGTTATCCCATGGGTAATGTTGAAGTACTTGCTGGAACTAACTTACCAATGTTAATTGAAGTTAATATGGCACGTAAATTCGTAGAAGAATTAGATGCTTTAACAAATATGGCAATGAGTACAGGTAAAGATCAAGTAGTACGTTATGAGTTCAAACCAATTGAGCAAGATATTCCTGAAGATGGGATTTAATAGGAAGTAATATGATTAATTGGGAAGTGATTTTATGGTGCTTTATAACAATCGGATTTATGTTAATTTGTTTCTTAATTATATACTATATTGTTAGCGCAAAAAGCATCAAGAAAAGAAGAACAGATTTAGTTGGAACTTTAGATAGCCTAAAACCAGGGAAAGACGTTTTGTTCGCTGGTGGAATTAAAGGAAAAATTTTAAAAGTTGGAGAAGAATACTTAGAAATAGAAGTTGCGAAAGGCGTAGAGCTAACCGTAAATAAACTTTCTGTTTCACAAGTTCTTAAAAAAGGAAAAAGTGTTCCTTCAAAAACAAAATAATAAAAATGTATCACCTTCTATAATGGAAGATGATACATTTTTTAGTTATAAATTGTTTTGGCGTAATCTGTTGGCGTAATGCCAAACTGTTGCTTGAATTTTCTTGAGAAATAATGAATGGAAGTAAATCCTAACATACTAGAGATCTCGCTTATGGTATAAATGCTTTCTTTTATCAATAATTTACTCTTACGTAATTTAAGATCACTAATATATTGTTTAGGAGCAACACTTAAGTTATTTTTAAATAAAGTTTGTAAACTAGATCGAGAGATAGAAAACTTCATACAAATCTCTTCAATCGTTAACTGTTCATAAATTGTTTCGCTTATGTATAATAAGACCTCATTTAATAATTCATTTTCAAAACGTTGTTGCATAGGTGTAGAAGCAATTGGTGAACTTGATAAGAAGTCATATTGCAATGTTTTAATAATCAATTCCTTTAAGTAACAAAGCATGAGTTCGTCATCAAATAACATATCATTCGTTGATATTTTAATAAAATTGTTTAAAGCGGCATGAATATCACGATGAGCATGGTAAACACGGTTTGTAATTAAGCAATCATTAGGAAGTTCCATATCAAATAAAATGGTTAAATAAGAACACGACTTGGCATCACCGGTTTTTTGCGTGTGATATTGCCCAGGAGAATATAAAATCAAATCCATTTCATCCAATTTGTAAGTTTCTTCATCAACAGTAGTGGCTAACTCGCCATTATCAATGAAAGTTAATTCCCAAAAGTCATGTGCTTCCCCAGGAAATGTATAGTTTGCATTACGTACTTGATAGTAATATCCAAATATTTCATTGATATTAATAGTTGAGATAATTGGATCGTAGGTAATTGGTGTGTTTTCATAAGTGTTTTGCGTTGTCTTTTTGAAACTAAACTCCGTTTCCAGTTCTACTTTTGCGTTTGCTGAGATACATAAGAAATTAAACTTGACACCTTTTTTAATCTTAATAAAACGATGAATAACAAATTTTTCATATTCTTTTGCATCTTCATCACTGCTTACAACAAGCATAACAATACCAGAAAGAACTTTAGCGTATACATCAGCATTATAGGAATAAAAGCTATCGAAGGATTTTTCTTTTAATTTTAATGTCGTATGACTCATTTTTAAGTTTTGTTTACGTGTAAAATCATTGACAATTTCACCATATTTATTAAAAATGAAACTAGTTGTTTTATTAAGCATTGTAAAATCACCTCTTCTTACTTAGTATATCAAAGTTAGATGTTATAGAAAAGGAAAAGATAACATAATTTTATTTAATGTAAACTATGAAAAACACGAACATTTATGAAAGTGTTTACATTTTGCTAAAATACAAATAAATTTCGATAATATATAAAAAATCATCACATATTTAACACAATATGTAAAAAACGGATAAAAGTATGTACAAAAATGATAATTTGCATTAATTGTTGAAGGCATAGGCTTCAAATTGTTAAAAAGTGCAAAATCAATAATAAAAAGTGTAAAGAAATACAATCATATTTAGCATAGAATCTAAGTGAACTGAAAGGGTTTACTTATTGAATCCACCTCATCATGGATTTAATAAATTAGTTCATGTTTAAAATGGTAGAAGGGAGAGAGCTAAATGCCAAACATCGTATTAACAAGAATTGACAACCGTCTAATTCATGGACAGGTTGCCACACAGTGGTGTGGAGTTGTTGGAGCTAACTTATTGTTAGTAGCAAACGATTCTGTATCAACTGATGAATTTCGTCAAGGGTTAATGAACATGGCTGCACCTGCTTATGCACAAACAAGATTCTTCTCAATTGAAAAAACTTGTAATATCATAAGTAAAGCAAGTCCTGCTCAAAAAATCGCAATCATTTGTGAGAATCCTCAAGACGTATTAAGATTAGTAGAAGGTGGGGTTCCCATCAAGAAACTAAACATCGGAAACATGCACATGGCTGAAGGAAAACGTCAAGTTGCGACTTCAGTTGCTGTAAATGATGATGATGTAGCTTGCTTTCAAAAGCTAAAAGATTTAGGTGTTGAGTTAGAAATCAAACGTGTTCCTGACACAGCATCTGAGAATGTAGACAAATTATTCAAATAATTTGTAACAAAACAATTAAATTATAATTGAAAGGAGAAACAACATGGATGTAACTATTATTCAAGCTGCCTTGGTATTCGTCGTTGCCTTTATTATGGGTATTGACCAGTTCAGCTTCTTAGAATCATTGTATCAACCAATCGTATTGTGTCCAATTATTGGTGCAATCTTAGGTCACTTAGACCTTGGAATCGTTGTTGGTGGTGCTTACCAATTGATTACAATCGGAAGTATGCCAATCGGAGGTGCTCAGCCACCAAACGCAATCATGGGTGGAGTTATGGCAACAGTATTTGCTATCTCACTAAACATGGAACCAACTGCTGAAGGTGTTGGAGCTGCTATGGGTCTTGCTATTCCATTCGCAGTATTCGGACAATACGCAGTAACATTAACATTTACAATTATGTCAGGTATGATGACTAAAGCTGATGACTACGCTGCAAATGCTGATGCTAAAGGAATTAGAAACATTAACTTTATCGAAATGACAATCTTAGGTATTCTATTCGGAGCACTAGCAGTTGCTGGTTTATACGGTGGATCTAAGTTAGGTCTTACTTTAAAAGATTTATCATTCCAATTCTCATGGGTAATGGCAGGATTAGACGCAGCTGGTGGTATGATGAAGTTCGTCGGATTCGCAATTCTTATGAAAGTTATGATGTCAAACGAAATGTGGGGATTCTTGCTTGCAGGATTCGCTATGGCTATCGTTTGTCAATCAATTCCATCAATCGCTGGAGCAACTTTATTACTTTGTGCTTTTGTTGGTATTGCAATCGCTCTTTACGATTACCAAATTCATTCAAAAATTAAAAGTAGCATTGGTTCAAACGTAGGAGGTGAGTCTGATGGCATATAATATTCCAGAAAAGTATTCTGATCTTACGCCAGCTGCTCAGTTGGACAAAAAGACTTTAAATAAAATGGTATGGATGTCATGTTTCTTACAGGCTTCTTTCAACTATGAAAGAATGCAAGCTTGTGGATGGTTATGGGGTATGTTACCAGGATTACAAAAAATCCATACAAACCAAGATGACTTAAAAGCATCTATGTCTCACAACTTAGACTTTATTAACACTCACCCATTCTTAGTAACATTCGTTATGGGTATCGTATTATCTCTTGAACAAAACAAAGCAGATACACAAACAATTCGTTCAGTACGTATTGCTGCTGCCGGACCTCTTGGAGGAATCGGTGATGCATTGTTCTGGTTAACATTAGTTCCAATTACTGCTGGTTTAACTGCTAATATCGCTATGGATGGTAACATTCTTGGTGCTGTATTATTCCTAGTTATCTTTAACGCAGTACAATTCTTAGTACGTTGGTGGTTAATGCACTGGAGTTACAACTTAGGAACAAAAGCTGTTTCTATGCTTACTTCTAATGCAAAAGAATTTACACGTGCTGCATCAATCTTAGGAATCTTCGTAGTTGGTGGATTAATTGCTAACTATGGTGGTACTACATTACGTATTATGATTGCTGATCCAGCAATTAATGTACAAGCTTTATTAGATGGAATTTTACCAAAATTAATTCCATTGTTAATTACTTTAATGTTATTTGCATTAATTAAAAAAGGTTGGTCACCAATTAAATGTATTCTTCTTCTATTGGTTATGGGAATTGTTGGTTGTGCATTCGGAATCTTCTCTGGAGACTCTAAAGCAATGGACGAAAAAGGAAACAGAATCAATGGTGGATATAACCCAGTTGTTGAATGGTACAAATACCCAGCACCAGCACCTGCTCCAAAAACTGGTGATGACGCTATTAAATCATTACAAGGTGTTGTTGATCAATTAACTAAAGACGGTATTAAAGTAGAAATGCCAAAATAGTTTTTGATTAAAGTTTAACTCTCTCATTCTACTTTGGATACATGAAACATGTATCAAGGTAATAAGACCATAGCCTATTAAGCGCTATGGTCTTTTTAAAAAAATAGTTTAGAAACGAGGTTCTTATATGAATATGTTTACAATTGTAGTAGGAGTTATTTTATTAGTTGCTGTTTTTGCTTTTCAAGTAGCGAAACGAATAACATTAAATAATTTAATAAAATCATTAAAAAACAAGCAATATGAAGAAACAATTGCGATTGCTAGTAAACCTTTATCAAGTAAATTATTAACTAGTTATCTTTGTGATTTATATAAAGCAAGAGCATATTATAATGCTAAAGATGAGACGTCTTTTATAAAACAAATTGATGAAATGCTAGAAGCAAACTATAACGAAGATCAAGAAAAAACATTTTTAGACTTATACTATCACGTTTTCTTAGATAGGAATGATGTAGCATATGGTGATAAATTTCTTGCACGTATAAAAGCGACGAATGATGCATCTTTTATTAAATATAATGAACAAGCATATGAAGTTATGATTAATAAAAGAACTGATTTAATTGAAATTATGGATGCCCAAATGGAAACAGATAAATATTATGGATTTCCACTTGGTGTCATAGTATATATGATAGCTATACAATATTTAGCTCTAGGTGATATAGAAAATGCACACATTTACTTTACATCTTCATTAACTTGTTTTCATCCTAGTGATTTTTATGTAGCAAAGGCAAAAGCCCAGATTAAAAAATTAGATGAGGAACAAGATGCTCTTGATGCTCAAGAAGCGCTAAAAACAATAGAGACTGCTTAGAAAGATATGACAATGTACATATCTTTTTTTTTGTAAAAAAAAGAACAAAAATGTTCTTTAAATAATCGTATCTAATAATCCATACTTTTTCGCTTCATTGGCATTCATATAGTAATCACGATCACAATCTTTAATAATTGTTTCTTTTGCTTGTTGTGTTTGTTTGCTAAGAATAGCATAGATTCGCATCTTTACTTGTAGCATATGTTGCGTTGCTATTTCCATGTCTTTTGCTTGTCCTTGCATACCGCCTAGTGGTTGGTGAATCATTATTTCACTATTAGATAATGCACAACGTTTTCCTTTACTACCAGCACATAATAAGAGTGCAGCCATACTAGCGCATATCCCCATACAAATCGTACTTACATCACATTTAATATAATTCATGATATCATAAATTGCTAAACCGGCACTGACACTACCGCCTGGCGAGTTTATATACATTTGAATCGTGTCATTACTAATGCTTGATAAATATAATAATTGTGCACAAATAGAAGAAGACATAACATCATCAATTTCTCCAGTTAAAATAATTATCCTTTCTTTTAATAAACATGAATATAAATCATATACTCGCTCACTTGTAGCATTTCTTTCGATAATAGTTGGTACAATCACCATCTTAAACACTCCCATCTATATACATTATGCGCTTGTCCTACTTTTTAATACGAAAGAAGATAACAAATTTATGAAAATATAAACATCATCATTATTAAGCTATATAAAATGACAAAAATATGACAATGTGTATAGAATTTGACGCCATTTACATCAAATGTTTAAAATTAGTTAAAAAAAGTAAAAAAAAAGCATAAGTGAAAAGATTCTCAATTGACAATACCTTTTTTAGTACGTATAATAAGAAGTGTTAAAAAGGAGGACTTTGAAGATGACAGTAAAAGTTGCTATTAATGGATTTGGACGTATTGGACGTTTAGCATTTAGACAAATGTTTGGGGCTGAAGGGTATGAAGTAGTTGCAATCAATGATTTAACTTCTCCTAAAATGCTTGCTCACTTATTAAAATATGATTCAGCACAAGGTAGATACGCATTAGGGGACACAGTAGTTGCCGGCGAATCTTCAATCACAGTAGATGGAAAAGAAATTGAAATCTATGCTGAAGCAGACGCTAAAAACTTACCTTGGGGTAAATTAGGTGTTGACGTAGTATTAGAATGTACAGGTTTCTATACATCAAAAGACAAAGCTTCTGCTCATATTGCAGCAGGTGCTCGTAAAGTTGTTATTTCTGCACCAGCAGGAAACGACTTACCAACAGTAGTTTACAATGTAAACCACGACGTATTAAAAGCTAGCGATACAGTAATTTCTGCAGCTTCTTGTACAACAAACTGCTTAGCTCCAATGGCAGACGCTTTAAACAAATTAGCACCAATCAAAAGTGGTATTATGAACACAATTCACGCTTACACTGGTGACCAAATGACATTAGATGGTCCTCAGAGAAAAGGTGACTTACGTCGTTCACGTGCTGCTGCTGTAAACATCGTACCTAACTCTACTGGTGCTGCAAAAGCAATCGGTTTAGTAATTCCAGAATTAAACGGAAAATTAATCGGAGCTGCTCAACGTGTTCCAGTACCTACTGGTTCTACAACTATCTTAGTTGCAGTTGTTGAAGGCACTGTTACTGCTGATGAAATTAATGCTGCAATGAAAGCTGCTGCTAACGAATCTTTCGGTTACACTGAAGAAGAATTAGTATCTAGCGACATTATCGGAATTAAATTCGGATCATTATTCGATGCTACTCAAACATTGGCTACTAAATTAGACAATGGAACTACACAAGTTCAAGTTGTATCTTGGTATGACAACGAAAACTCTTACACTAGCCAAATGGTTAGAACTATCAAATACTTCAGCGAATTAGCTTAAGTTTAAACTTGATGTTAAAAAAGTCGAACAATTGTTCGGCTTTTTTTGTGGTTAATTCTTTTCAACGATTCAAATTTAGTGTACACTAAAGATAAGGCGAGGTGGCAATATGGCAGTTAGAACAAAATTAAATACAGGAGAAACAAATGGATTGGATGATGTAGATGATTTAGATGCAGTCTATGTAAATAACCTTAAAAAAACGGAACTTAATGAAGATTTATTAGCACAATTCTTAGATATTAGTAAAGAGTTGGAACAAGGGAAAAAAGAGAAAGAATAAGGAAGTATGTGTTTTTATTGAATTTCAAGGAAAAGATTGGTATACTAAAGATACAAAACTTGTGATAAGGAATAGTATTTATATGAAATACAAGAAGCGATTTCTGGATGGTGTAAGCAGAATATGTGGACATATAAAGAATGCACCTTTGAGGGATTTTTCGAAAATGTAGAAAAGTACGTAATCTACGGCGTTAACGTAAGATAAGTGAAAAGCATTTTTCAAGTAGAGTGGAACCACGCTGTTATAAGCGTCTCTATATAAGTGCTTTTTTTGTTTCTATAAGGAGGAACGATATATGAAATTATTTAATAGTATGAATCAAAAGGTAGAAGAATTTAAACCAATTCATGAAAATGAGGTAAATATGTATGTGTGTGGACCAACTGTTTATAATTATCCGCATATTGGGAATACCCGGCCTATTGTTGTATTCGATACGCTGAAAAGAACTTTTCAAGCGATTGGCTACAACGTTAAAATGGTATCCAATTATACAGATGTTGATGATAAAATCATCAATGCGGCAAAAGCTGCGAGAGTAAGTGAAAAAGAAATAACGGAAAAGTTTATAAATGCATATAACGCAGATCGCCTCGCATTACATGCGATGATGCCTGATTCTGCACCAAAAGTAACTGATACGATGGACGCAATCATTGAATTTATTGCTCTTTTAGTTGAAAAAGGAAATGCTTATGAAATAGAAGGTGATGTTTACTTTCGTGTAAATAGTGTGAAGGAATATGGAAATTTATCAAACCAACAAATTGATGATTTATTAGTAGGCGCTAGAATAGATGAAAATAGTAAAAAGGAAAATCCTTTGGACTTTACTTTATGGAAAAAAACTGAAGAAGGGATTAAATGGGATTCTCCTTGGTCTATTGGAAGACCTGGATGGCACACGGAGTGTGTTGTAATGATTAATCAAGAATTTCAAAATAACCTAATAGATATTCATGGGGGAGGAATGGATTTAAAATTTCCTCATCATGAAAATGAAATTGCTCAATCTAGAGCAGCTTATGAAACACCAATCGCAAATTATTGGATTCATAATGGAATGGTGAATATTGATGGAGAAAAGATGTCTAAATCCTTAGGTAATGTGATTTGGGCGAAAGATATGATTGAAAAAATTGGTGGTAATGTTTTACGTTGGTTAATGTTATCTACACAGTATCGTAGTCCTTTAAATATCAATGAAGAAGCCATAGAAACGACAAAAAAAGAATTAAATAAAGTGCAAACATCACTAAAACAAGCTTATGTGAAATTAGGACTTGCTAAAGTTACATTAGAAGAGGAAAAGGATGAAGCTTTATTTGTACCATTTATTGATGCTTTACAAGAGGACTTAAACACACCGAATGCATTTGCAGCATTGTTTGAAGCAGTTAAGGTATTGAATCAAACAATACGACAAAAAGAAGTAGATACAAAGACTTTGGCGATGCAAACTAGAACGATTGAAAAAATGATTGAAATATTAGGTGTTGAGATTCCACGTATTGTGTTAAATGAAGATGATATAAAATTACATCATGATTGGAAACAAGCTCTTCTAGAAAAGGACTTTACACAAGCAGATGAGCTTCGTGCTAAATTAATAGATAGAGGTATCCTTTAATGGATGTGAGAGCTTATAACGGAACTTCACTAGCTTATATAGGTGATGCGGTTATGTCGCTCTATGTGCGTGAAAAGCTGTTATCTGATGGATATCAACAATCCAAGATATTACAAAAGGAAAGTGAGAAATGGGTTAGTGCGAAAGCACAATCCTACTTTCTTATGACCTTAGAAAACCAACACTTTTTTCATGAAGATGAGTGGAATATTGTTTTACGTGGTAGAAATACAAATCCAAAAAGTAAAGCAAAGAATGCAGATGTGCTAACATATCGTAAGGCAACTGGATTAGAAGCTATCTTTGGTTATTTATATCTAAACAAACAAACGCAACGCTTAGATGAATTATGGCAAGCAATCTTAACGATAGGAGAATTTCAATGACACAATATGTATATGGAAAAAATGTAATTAAACAATTACTTTGCGATGAAAAAAAGATACACGAGATTATTTTAGCAGAAGGTAGTACAGATAAAGAATTAGAAGCAGAAATAAAGAAAGCTAAAATACCTTTAAAAATCATGGGAAAGAAAAAAATGGATCAATTCTTAAATGCCCAAAATCATCAAGGAATTGCGGCCTTAATTGATGATTATAAAACATATGAACTAAGTGAGTTGTTAGCAAGTGTTCCCAAAGATAAGATGCCTTTGTTTGTAATGTTAGATGGCTTAGAAGATCCTCATAATTTAGGAGCTATTTTAAGAACGTGTGATTGCATCGGTGTAGACGGTGTCATTATTGGAAAACATCGCAATGTGAAATTAACACCAACGGTGGCGAAAGTCTCCACAGGAGCGATTGATAGCATAAAGGTTAGTATTGTGACCAATTTAGCCCAAGCACTTAAACAATTAAAAAAAGAAGGGTTTTGGATTGTTGGTAGTGATATGAAAGATGCTCGTGATTATCGTGAAGGGCGTTATGACATGCCTTTAGTTTTGGTAGTTGGTAGTGAAGGGTTTGGAATGAGTCCACTTGTTCAAAAAAATTGTGATTATTGTGTGCGTCTTCCTATGGAAGGCAGTGTTTCTTCATTAAATGCATCAGTTGCTTGTGGTATTTTATTGTATCAAATTCATTCACAAAGAAATCCGTTATAAAACTTACTCCCATAATGGGAGGACAATATGTCAAAAGATGAAAATGATTATGAATTATTATATATGATTAGACAAAAAGACGAAGCTGCGTTCTTGTATTTGATAGAAAAATACGATGCTACCATTCGTTATATTATTTATAAATATATGAAAAAAAGTTGTAATGGAGTTGATGTAGATGATTATTATCAAATAGCATTAATGAAACTAACAACAGCGATAGAAGCGTTTCGAGGTGATCGTGAAGCTTCTTTTGCTTATTTCTATATTGAAATACTCACGCATAGTTTAATTGATTGTTATCGTTGGAATCGCTCGGTTCAAGGAAATTGTGAATCATTTGCTATGTCTTTAGATAAACAAGTGCAAGATGGTTCAAGAAGTTATTCATTGACTGATTTTATCAGTTTCAATGATAGAGCGTTTATAAAAGAAGAAGAGCCTGTATATCAATTGTTTTGCGAAACAAAAAAAGAACTAAATGAACTAGAAAATAGCATCTTAGATTTAAGAAGCTATGGGTATTCGTATAAACAAATTGCTCGTTTATTAGATATTAATGAAAAAAAGGTAGATAATACCTTATGTAAAGTTCGAAATAAGAAAAGAAAAGAAACGATGAATTGACGAAAAGGCGACTTTGTGATAAAGTTAGTTAGCATACGAAAGAGGTGTTTTTTTATGAGCGAAAAAGTGATACTTACATGCACTGAATGTCTTTCTAGAAATTATACAACAACGAAAAATAAAAAAACGACAAATGAGCGTATCGAATTGAATAAATTTTGTAAAAAGTGTGGAAAACATACAATCCATAAAGAAACGAAATAGGAGGAAACATATATGAAATGGTTTAGTATTAATGGTATTTTTAGTGAAATAAAGAAAATCCAATGGCCGAAAGGAAAGGATTTAGCTAGAGATAGTATGACAGTATTTCTGTTTGTCTTCTTTTTAGGAGTCTTCTTCTTTTTATGCCAGGTAGTAACATCTGGTTTCTTGAAAATAATGGGAATGTAGGAGGAAAACATGGAGACAGATCAAAGTTTAGTAAAAGATTGGTACGTTGTTAATACGTACGCAGGTCATGAAAATCGTGTTAAAGAGAACTTACAACGCCGTATTGAAACGATGGGATTACAAGATTGTTTATTTCGTATTATCGTTGCGGAAGAAAAAGAAATTGAATATAAAAATGGTAAAGAAGTTGAAAAAACAATTAACTTATTTAGCGGTTATTTATTCGTAGAAATGATTATGACAGATGAAGCTTGGTATATTGTACGTAATACGCCAGGAGTTACAGGATTTATTGGTTCAAGTGGAGGAGGAGCAAAACCTTTCCCAGTTGCCCAAGAAGAGATGGAAACAATTTTACGTCGTTTAGGAATGAGTGAGCGTAAAATTAATATTGATTTCAAAGTTGGAGATCGTGTACGTATTTTGAGCGGTGCCTTTGCGAATGTTGAAGGAACGGTTGAAGAATTACATGATGATACACAAATGGCTGTTGTTTTAACGATTTTATTCGGAAGAGAAACGCCAACTGAAATTGGATATGGAGAAATTGAAAGAGTAGACTTATAAGAATCTTAGCAATAGGATTCTTTTTTTCATGGTTCGACAAATTATTTTTTTATTGTTTTCTATAATACAAGTAGGAAGTGATAACGTGCGAGAAAGAGCTGGTCTAATCATTGTAATTACCGGAATTGTATTATTAGTAAAACCAAATTTCGATGTTGAACAAATGATTATGAGTCTAAATTACATAATTGCGAACTATTGGCCTATTGCATTAGTTTTCATTGGAGTAGTATTAATTAATCCTAAAAAAAGAAGACCAAGAAGTAGATAAGTTTACTTGACAAATTCTTTACTTTCTATATGATAAAAGATGTAGAAAGTAGGGACTTAGAATGAAAACTTATTTGATTGATTTAGATGGAACGATGTATCGTGGAACACAGATTATAGAAGGGGCGAAAGAATTTATTGATGATTTATTGGCACGTGATGAAAAGTTTGTTTTTTTAACGAATAATGCCAAACGAACGAAGGCACAAAATGTGGAACATATGGTAAAGATGGGATTTAAAGGAATTCAGGAAGAACATTTCTTTACATCAAGTATGGCAGCAGCACGTTATACGGCTAAAAACTATGACGGTAGGAATGCTTATTATATTGGTCAAGATGGATTAAAAGAAGCATTGTGTAATGAGGGGTTTACGATAAGCGAAGAGGATGTTGATTTTGTCTTTGTTGGATTAGATGTGGAAGGAAACTATGAAAAGTATTCGAAAGCATTAGGATTTTTATTACAAGGGGCACAATTGATAGGAACAAATAATGATCGCCTTTTAGCAAAGCCTTCAGGATTCAATGTAGGGAATGGATCAATTGTGGCAATGTTTGAATATGCGATAGGAAAAGAAAGCCCAAGAATTGGAAAACCATATGCACCAATCCTAGAAGAAGCTTTACTTTATTTTGGGTTAACAAAAGAAGATGTCATTGTACTAGGAGATAATTTAGAAACAGATATATTATTGGGTGTTCATAATGGAGTAGAGACAACGTTTGTTACAAGTGGTGTACATCATGTTGAAGATATTGAAAAATTACAAATACATCCAACCAATATTGTGAATGACTTGCGAGAATTGATCAAATAATAGGTTTGTAGCTACTGCTGAAATTCCATGAGCTTTTTGCTATTTAAGATAAAATTTATATGCTATACTGACAATGTAATAGATATAGGAGGAAATAATTATGTCATTAATTACAAATGTACACGCGTTAGAAGTATTGGATTCACGTGGTAATCCAACAATAGAAGTTGAAGTAGAAACAGCATCAGGATTTAAAGGACGTGCAATCGTTCCTAGTGGAGCGTCAACTGGAGAACGTGAAGCTTTAGAATTACGTGATGGAGATACTTCACGTTACTTAGGAAAAGGCGTTTTACAAGCAGTTGAAAATGTTAACAATATTTTAATTGATGTAGTATTGGGTATGGATGTTACCAATCAAGCGGAAATAGATAAAGCATTAATTGATGCTGATGGAACGAAAGATAAATCAAAATATGGAGCAAATGCTATTCTTGGAATTTCACTAGCTGTAGCACATGCTGCTGCTAACTATTATGAATTGCCATTATATCGGTATTTAGGTGGTATTAATGCAAAAACATTACCAGTACCAATGATGAATGTTTTAAATGGTGGAAGCCATGCAGACTCTTCTGTTGACTTTCAAGAATTTATGATTATGCCAATAGGTGCGAAGAGTATTCGCGAAGCAATTCAAATGGGAGCTGAAACATTCCATGCATTAAAGAAAGTTTTAAAGAGTAAAGGACAAGTAACAGCAGTCGGTGATGAAGGTGGATTTGCTCCTAATTTAGAAGATAACGAAGCTCCTTTAAAATGCATTATGGAAGCTATTGAAGCAGCAAATTACATACCAGGAAAAGATATTAGTATTGCGATGGATGTAGCGGCAAGCGAGTTCTATAATACAGAAACAAAGATGTACGAATTAACAAAATCAGGACAAGGGTCTAAAACTACTGAAGAAATGGTTGCTTGGTATGATGAATTAGTAGAGAAATATCCAATTATATCCATTGAAGATGGTTTAGGTGAACGTGATTGGGATGGATGGAAATTGTTAAGTGAACATTTAGGAAAGAAAATCCAATTAGTAGGTGATGATTTATTCGTTACGAACCCTGCTATTTTACAAGAAGGAATCGATAAAGATATTGCGAATTCTATTCTTATTAAAGTAAATCAAATAGGAACATTAACAGAAACATTTGATGCTATGGAACTTGCTAAAAAGCATGGATACACAGCAGTTGTTTCTCATCGTAGTGGTGAAAGTGAAGATACAACAATTGCAGATATCGCAGTTGCGTTTAATGCAGGTCAAATTAAGACAGGTTCTATGTCAAGAACAGATCGTATAGCTAAGTACAATCAATTGTTACGCATTGAAGAAGAACTTGGTGATATTGCTGTATTTAATGGAACATCAGCATTCTATAATATTTATAAGCACTAAAAAAGCATCAACCTCGGTTGATGCTTTTTTTTAAATGTTTATCAATCAGGTTGACAAACATTGGACTCATCTTTTAGACTTTGATAAGCTGCATATTGTGTAACGCTGACATAAGGTGCTAAAAATATTACGCCTAGTCCGCAAGTAAGCATGACAACAAAACTCCATCCAATCCAAGAAAGACTCAATACGAATAAATCCATTTTATGCCCATCGGTAATTCGAATACTTTCTTTTAAAGCTTCACGGATTGTTAAATCAGGATTATTATGTAAACAATAAAATGCCATTGAATAGCTATATGATTTTATAAAAGCCGGTATAAACAATGGCAACATCCATAAAAATATCCACAAAGAAATCCATAATGTTAGTCCAAGGCATTTAACAAGATATTTAAAACCACTGAAGATATCATTGATTTTAACGCTCTCTGCGTTATATACTTTTGCACTGATGAAAACTTCGGAATATGATAAAGGTGCTGTAATCATGTATGCAAGAAGAAAACCTACAAATGGAACATAGATAGAAATAACCCCACTAACACCAAAAAATAACATAAACAAAACCGTGATACCACCAAAATACATCCAATTGCCTTGTAACTGCTCTTTTGCTTTTTGTTTAAAAGACACTCTATCAAACATATTATTACCTCCTTTTTCTATAATAAGTATAACATATTTTGTAAATTATTTAAACTTTTTCAGTTATTTTTTTTACTATTATGTATTGTGAAACGAAAGTGGAAATATGGTGTTAAACTCGCAAATAATCTTTCCAGAATGAACTGTATAATTTAGACTTATTTGATGCTTGTTTCTATGCCTTATATTTCTCTTATTTCTATTTTCTATTGATAACTTAGGAACTATTAAATCAATCTAGAAGCAGTTTGTTTTAATAGATAATAAAAACTGATTGTATTTTGTATACAACTTTGTTATAATTACTCAGTAAAGATATGGAAGGAGGACTAACTATGAGCGTTTTTGATGTTTTATTAATGATTACGGCGGTCGTATTAATCATACTATCCTTATTACAAAGTGGAAAATCAGATGGTTTAGGTGGTGCCTTTGGTGCTGGTGAAGGATTAAACTTATTTGCTAACGTAAAAGAACGTGGTGCAGAGAAAGTAATGTCCAATGTTACCTTAACGATGGGTATTGCGTTTTTCGCACTTGTTATAATTATTAGAATAATTAAGTAAAGACCGGTTATGGTCTTTTTTTAATGGTATAATAAACATAGATGAAAAATCGTTAAACAAACGAAAAGGAGGGCTGTTATGAATATAAATGAAGACATTCTTGCCCTAGTAAAAGAGCAAACTTATAAAGGATTAAATGCCACTAAATTAGCACGAGAATTAGACTTGGAAGATAGTGCATCATTTAGTAAAATGATGAAAGAACTAAATGAATTAGAAGCGAATAGAATACTTGCGAGAGATGCAAAAGAACGTTATTTTTTAAGTGAGAAATTAGGTTATGTAACAGGAACGTTACGTATTAATCCAAAAGGATTCGGGTTTGTTGAACTACCAGACGTTAGTTATTATATAGGTAGAGACAACTTAGGTTTAGGTATGGAACGTGATAGTGTATATGCTAGAACTTGGACTAATAATGATGGAAGTGTTGAAGGTGAAGTAATTGAAGTCATTGAACACAATGTTAAAAATGTAGTGGGAGTTGTTAAGATAAAAGATGGAAGCAAGTATTTCTTACCAGATACAAGTATGAATAATCGTCGATTTAAAATTACGAATTATGATGACTTTCATTTAGTAAATGATTCCAAAGTGTTATTAAGTATAGATGGATATGGGCAGACTTTGAAATGCCATATAGAAAAAGAAATAGGATATAAGTATGATCCAGGAATTGATATATTATCAATTTTATTAGAGAAGAATATTAACCCTGAATTTAGTGAGGCTGTTTTAAAAGAAGTTAATAAAATACCAGAAACATTGCAAGATGAAGAAAAAGCCAGACGTAGCGATTTAACAAATCTTTTAACCATTACAATTGATGGAGAAGACGCAAAAGATTTAGATGATGCCATTTCTATTGAAAAGATTGAAAATGGATATCGCTTATATGTACATATTGCGGATGTTTCTCATTATGTTAGAGAAGGTAGTGCGATTGACAAAGAAGCATATGCAAGAGGAACTTCAGTGTATGTTGTGGATCGTGTAGTTCCAATGTTACCACATGCTTTATGTAACGGGATATGCTCTCTAAATCCAAGAGTTGAACGTTTAACACTTACCTGTATGATGGATATTGATAAAAAAGGAAGCTATATGAGTTATAAAGTATTTCCTTCTATTATTAAATCACATGATCGTATGACATATAAAAAAGTCAATGAAATACTAGCCGGTGATATGAAAGCCCAAAGCGAATATCCTCATTTAGGTGCGATGTGTATTGATATGAAAGTATTATCGAATATCATACGTAGACGTAGAGAAAAACTAGGCTCTATTGATTTTGATACAAAAGAAGCAAAAATTATTGTGGATGATAACGGAAAGCCTACAGACATTGTTTTACGTGAGCGTGGTGAGGCGGAAAGAATCATTGAAGACTTTATGATAGCAGCTAATGAATGTGTTGCTACGTACACGAAATGGCTAGAAGTACCTTCTATGTATCGTATACATGAAACACCAGAGCCAAAGAAGATGAAAGAATTAGCACGTATAGTAAAATCATTGGGATATAACTTCCAAGGGAATATTCAAAATGTATATCCAAAGCAATTACAAGAATTATTAAGAAGTGCTAAGGGACAAGATAATTATGATGTACTTTCTAGCTTTATGCTAAGAAGTATGCAAAAAGCACGTTATGATAATCGCTGTATTGGTCACTTTGGATTGGCCTTAAAAGAATATTTGCACTTTACCTCACCAATTCGTAGGTATCCTGATTTAGCAGTACACCGTATGTTGAGAAAACATGTGTTTGAAGCTAGTGAAAATATTCAAAAAATGGAAAATGATGAAAAATGGTGTGAGATAGCAGCACAACAATCAAGTGATCGTGAACGTAATGCAGTAGATGCGGAGCGCATTGTAGATGATATGAAAAAGTGTGAATATATGGAAGCGTATGTAGGGCATATCTTTGATGGTGTGGTTAGTGGAATTACCAAGTTCGGAATGTTTATTGAATTAGAAAATACCATTGAAGGTCTAGTTCATGTTTCTACCTTAGAAGATGATTATTATCATTATGATGATATGTCAAAATCGCTAATTGGTGAACACAGTGCTAATGTATATAAAATGGGACAAAAAGTACGTGTTAAATGTGTGGGCGCTAATAGATTTAAACGTGAAATTGATTTTGAAGTATTAGCAAAGAAATCGAAAGGTAAAAAAAGAATAAAAAAGGGATAATATGATGAAAAAACTCATAGGGATATTCATAGGGTTAGTGTTACTTTCAGGGTGTAGCTTGATTAAAGAAGAAATGCAAGCACCAGTGACTAAAGAAGTAGTGGCTCAAGAAAAAGATGATATTGAAGAAATATCATTTAGTGCGGTTGGAGATAACTTAATACATGGGGCTATTTATTATTATAATGACAAAGGAAATGGACACTATGATTTTAAAGATATCTATGAACATACGAATTATCTAACGCAGGCAAGTGATATCGCCTATATTAATCAAGAAACAATATGTGGAGGAACACAACTTGGACTAAGCACATATCCTTCATTTAATGGTCCTTATGAGGTGTTAGATGCAATATCTAGTGCAGGCTTTGATTGGATGGCAGCAAGTAGTAATCATACAATGGATGCAGGTACACAAGGTATTATCAATCAGTTAACCTATATGAAACAGCACTATCCAGATATTAAAATAACTGGAAGTCATGCTAATCAAGAGGATGCAAGTACTCTACAGTATATTGAACGTAAGGGTGTGAAGTTTGGTGTTCTTGGTTATACGTATGGTTTAAATGGATATACACTACCACAAGACAAAGCTTTTATGATCGATGTTATTGATAAAGAAAAAATAAAAAAAGATATGGAAGCATTAAACAAAGGTAGCGATGTACAACTCGTTAGTATGCATTGGGGAGATGAATATTCGCATATACCTAGTAAAGAACAAAAAGAATTGGCACAATATTTGAGTGATTTAGGTGCTGATGTTATAATTGGTGAGCATCCTCATGTGATACAACCAATGGACCATATAACTGGTGAAAAAGGTAATCATACATTGGTTATTTATTCCCTAGGAAATTTTTTATCTGCCCAAGATGAACCAGATAGAATGTTGGGTGGTATGGCAAAATGGAAAATAGCATATAATAAGACAACAAAGGATGTTGAATTAAAAGATGTTGAATTTTGGCCAACGATTACACACATTGAAAAAGATTTTAGTTTTTATCGTACTTATGTATTAAAGGATTATAACAATGACTTAGCCACAAAACATGTGTTAAGTTCAAAGAATATGACAAAAGAGTATTTTATTAATAAAGTACAAGAAGTAATGAATGATAAAGTAAAAATAGTATATTAATTGGGAGGATATTTATGGCAGGAAAAAAAGTAATTACATTTAATCGAAAGGCTTCCCATGAGTTTTTTTTAGAAGAACGCTTTGATGTAGGAATCGTTTTACAAGGAACAGAGATTAAATCCATTCGCAAAGGACATGCACAAATAAAAGATGCTTATATTAGTTTTACAGGAAATGAAGCATATATTAAAGAGATGCATATTCCTGCTTATGAGTTTGGAAATCGCTTTAATCATGAAGAGACAAGAATTCGCAAATTATTGTTGCATAAGGAACAAATCCTAAAGTTACAACAAAAAGTTAAACTAAAAGGATATACAATTGTTCCGGTGTCACTTTACCTTGAAAAAGGTTTAGCAAAGATGGAAATTGCTTTAGCGAAAGGTAAAGATTTACATGATAAACGAAATTCAGAAAAAGAAAAAGATGCTAAACGAGAAATTGAAAAAGCAATGAAAAATCGATATGTATAGCATTGTAGTTTACCAAACTTTATGGTAAACTACTAATGCTTACACTAAAACGGGGGTGTCATGGTTTCGACAGGGAGACGTTTGGTATAGAATGCAGTCGAGTGGTTACGTAATAACCAAACAAATTTTAAATGGAAAAACAAAATTAGCTAACCTTTTTGGTGGAAACCAGAGAGTAGCTTTCGCTGCTTAATAATCGATAAAGATTTGCAGCCGCCTCTGTCACTTTCTCCTTTAATAGGACAGATCAGCGATTAAGACATAAAGGATAAGGAGGCTCTCATACCTATGGGGAACTTCACGAAAACTTCAATAGGAAACTTCATGAGGAGTTGTTCACGATTACCTCATGAATACTTGTCGTGAACTAAACTGTAGACTTCTATACTTGGAACGCTTTCTGGACGCGAGTTCGACTCTCGCCACCTCCACCATTATTAATAATTTTTCTGTTATAGTCGATAAATAAAGGGAAATCCTAACTTTCAACAAACTTTTTATAAGAGTTTGTCAAGTAAAAAGGACGTAATCAAACAAAGATTGCGTCCTTTTTGTTTGGATGAGAGAGGAGATTAAATGGAAGACGTATTATTCAAACGTGCAGAAACCATTGAAGAAGTAAAAGAAAATATTTATAGAATCATATGTGGTTGGGATAAGATTACCTATTCTATTCAAAGTTTTTCTTTAAGTTATATAGTTAGTAATTTAAAATCGTTAGGCATGGTTGAATTAGAAGAGGCGTTTCCTAATGAGCTCAAAGTTACGCTAAAATATTAGGAGCGACACAGCGAAGAGATGAATATATGGAAGGAAATGGCTATCTTGATAGTTGGAATGTTGGTCATTTAACGCAACTCTTTAATTATGAGGATTATGATGTTAAATACAAGCAATGGAAAATATAAGATCATATATCAACCATGTTTTCAAAGCGAAACGGTTTGCAATCAAGAAATAATTAAATTGTGCATGAATACTATTAAATATACCGTGAGTGATGTTATTTGCAAACT
>JAVWIF010000019.1:0-29985 GCA_036639635.1 Longicatena sp. | reverse complement strand
CAGAAAATCACATTTGGAAGAGATACGGCGTACTTTATGGGAGATGATGGAAGTAGTCAAGAAGGTATATTTAAAGTGAATAATGGATATTTTTATTTTGATGGAAAGGGAAACCAAACTATTTCTGGCCATTTTGTTGAGAAGGATGACAATGTATATTATTATGATCATAATAATGTAATGGCAATAGGCTGGACATTTATTGGCTACGATAAATATTACTTTAATCCAACTGGCGCATTGATTGGTAATGGACCTGTAAGAAAAATTCTTGATATATCTGAGAATAATGAAAAAATTAATTGGGAGGAAGTGAAAGATTCAGGGGTGATTGACGGAGTAATACTACGTATTGGATATGGATATGATCTTAATGATCCATTTAATCAAATTGATAAAACATTTATTTATAATTATAATGAGTGTAAGCGTTTGGGCATTCCAGTGGGTCTATATCTATATAGTTATGGAGAGTCTCTTGAAGATTCAACTAATGAGGCTAAACGAATTATTAGTCTATTAGGATTATTGAATATAAAACCTCACGATCTAGCATTCCCAATTTATTATGATTTAGAAGAATTCAGAGATGCAAGTTTACCTTTAACTGAAATGGCAGTTAATTTTTCGGAGATAATTAAATCCGCTGGATTTAATCCTGGAATCTATGCGAGTACATATTATTATTATGATTTTCTTGATTATGACGCCATTAAAAATTATTCATTATGGGTTGCTCAATATGCGGATTTTTGTGAATTTAAATACTCTATGGATGGTTGGCAATATACTTCAATAGGCTTGATTCCAGGAATTTCAACAAATGTGGATATTAGTGTTTGGTTCTAACAAACTAAATAAGTGATTGAAGTGGATGTAGAATGTGGATTCTAAAGAAACTTAATATATTCGTAAGAAATTTAGAAATACAACAGGTTATAATATACATTATGATTAATATAAGGAGGCATTTCTATGTCAAAGGTGAGTAGGAAGAATAAATTCAAACCATTTTATAAGGAAGTAGGTTTTTATTTTATTTTGATATACGCAATATTAACAATTGGCTTTATTGCACAAATGTTCATGGTAAATATTTTGCCAATGAAATATTCTGTGCCAATCGCTGTTATTTTAGGGTTGTTACTTTTAGGGATGTATTTCTTGCAGATGGGTAAACATGTTAGTAAAATAAATAAAATTTTAGGAAGGATTTTAATTGTATTATTAAGTGTATTTTTAGGATTAGGAAACTTTTATTTATTTAAAACAGGATCTGCTTTTAACAGAATGACGAATGATAATACACAGACGACGGTTATTTCTGTGATTGTTATGAAGGATAATAAAGCTAAAAATATAAGTGATTTAAAGAATGGAACAGTGGGATTGATGAAAACTGGAGATAGTGATTCTTTAAATAAAGCAGTAACTGAAATAAAAAAAGATACAGATAACACTATTAATGTAACAGAATATAAGTCATATGAAACAATTGCGAATGAATTATACGATGGTAAAATTAACGCTATTATTTTAGATGAAGGTACAAGAGGATTATTTGAAGACAATCATTCAAAATTTAATACAGAAACTAGAGTTATTAAAACTTATAAATATAGCAAAAAAACAGATGATATTAGTAAAAATGTTAAGGTAACTGATGAAGCATTTAATATGTATATCACTGGAATTGATGTATATGGTGGTATTACAACGGTATCTAGATCTGATGTTAATATGATAGCGACTATTAATCCTAAGACACATCAAATATTATTGACAAGTATTCCTAGAGATTTTTATGTACCACAACCTTGTCAAGGAAACCAAAAAGACAAATTAACACATACAGGAA
Source organism: Longicatena sp. (assembly GCA_036639635.1). Lineage (GTDB taxonomy): Bacteria > Bacillota_I > Bacilli_A > Erysipelotrichales > Erysipelotrichaceae > JAVWIF01. The sequence continues at coordinate 28,127 of JAVWIF010000019.1, read as the reverse complement.
TATTTGGAGTAGGTTGTACGGTTAGCTCAGTTGAAAACTATTTTGGTATTGATTTGAACTATTACGCAAGAGTGAACTTTTCAAGTGTAGTTAGTATAGTAGATGCAATAGGTGGAATTGAAGTAGATAATCCTATTTCATTTACAGATATAGATGGTATTTATTCTTTTCCAGCTTCATCAGCAGGAAATTTACTTCCTTTAAAAGGTGAACAAGCTTTATCATTTTCTAGAGAAAGACAGAATTTAGCTGGTGGAGATAGAGATCGTGGAAAGAATCAAATGCGTGTTATTACAGGGATTGTTAATAAAATAATTTCTCCTTCTATTATTACTAATTATGCTAGTATTATGGATGCAGTTGGTGGAAGTTTCCAAACAAATATGAGCAATGGGGAAATGACTTCATTAATTAAGATGCAAGTAAATGATATGAGCGGTTGGGATATCGAACAAATTGCAGTGAATGGTACAGGCACAGATAATACATGGTCTCCTGCTAATGGATTTAATTCCTATGTAATGATTCCAGATGATCAAACAGTTAAAAAAGCAGTTGAATTAATCAATAAGGTTGAAAAAGGGGAAGATGTAAAACCTTTAGTTCAACAATTTGAAAGTCAAGCAACAGCAAATGAATAAGTAGATAAACATGCAAGGGCATATGAACTTCCTAGGATAATACAAAGGAAATGTTTATATGTCCTTAATATTGTGATAAAATAAAGCAGTACGAAAGGGTGTTATTAAAATGATTGATAAATTATATAGTAATCCAGTTTATAAAAAACATAGAGGTATGTTGTTATGCTCGTTAGATTTGATAATTGTTATTATCTCTTTTCTTTTAGCTTATTGGATTAAAACAGATTTTGCGTTACCTGATTTTACTTGGTTTAATTTTCAGAAAGCAGCAGTGAGCGTTATAACATTGTTACTGGTATATGCTTTTAGTTTTTATATATTTGGAATTCACAAAAGCTTGTGGAAGTATATAGGGCCAGTAGAGTCTTTAAGAATTGGACTAGCAGTTGTATTTGCTACTGTTGTTTTAATGGTTTGTGCACTTGTTTCTGGGATTGAAAGATTTTATCTTGGAATTAGTGTAACAGGAGGTTTAGTTTCTGCGTTAATTATGTTTAATGTACGCCTAAGCTATCGAATGTATCGTAGATATGTATCTAAATCTGATGAAGAAAATAAAAAAGCCATTATTATTGGTGCTGGAGATGCTGGCTATATTTTAGTAAAAGAGTTGACACAAAATAACAAGTTTCATGTTGATGTAGTTGGGTTTGTTGATGATAAAAAATGTAATAGCGTAATATCTGGGTACAAGGTACTTGGAGATACTTATGATTTACCAAGCTTAACGACGAAATTTGATATAAAAGTTGCTTTTATTGCAATTCCTAGTGCAGACAAAGAAAATTTAAGAAGAATTTTTGATATTTGTCAGTCTTTAAAGTTAGAAACAAAGATTATGAAAGATGCAGATTCTTTCTTGGTAAACAATTTAAATAATATGAATAAAGTACCTGTACAAGATATTAGTATTGAAGATTTATTAGGTCGTGGTGAGATTAGATTAGATCAAAGTGAAATTAAATCCTATATAACTGGGAAAACAGTTTGTGTAACAGGAGCTGGAGGATCGATTGGTTCTGAGCTATGTCGACAAATTGTTAGGTTTAACCCAAAAGAATTGGTAATGATTGATATTAATGAAAATGCTTTGTATATGTTGGAACAAGAATTTAATAGAAATAGAGTACATGGAAGTCTGAATGCAGACATTAAGATTCTTTCTTTAATAGCCTCTATTCGTGATTTAAGCGCTATTAGTACAATCTTTAAGAACTATGCGCCTGATGTTGTTTTCCATGCAGCAGCACATAAGCATGTGCCATTGATGGAAACTAGACCAATGGAAGCAATTAAGAATAATGTATTTGGAACAAATAATGTTATGAATGCATGTATTAAGAATAAAATTCCTAGATTTATTATGATTAGTACGGATAAAGCAGTAAACCCTACAAATGTTATGGGGGCAACAAAACGTATGACTGAAATGATTTTACAGTCTAATGGTAATAATGGGGTTACAAAAATGGCTGCTGTTCGTTTTGGTAATGTGCTTGGATCAAATGGAAGTGTAATTCCAATCTTTAAACAACAAATAGCAGAAGGTGGTCCTGTGACCATTACGGATAAAAAGATTATTCGCTACTTCATGACAATACCAGAAGCAGCTCAACTAGTTTTACAAGCCGGTTTCTATGCGGACAAAGGAGAAATCTTTGTATTAGACATGGGACAACCTGTTAAAATTATTGATTTAGCTGAAAAGATGATCCGTTTATCTGGATATAAACCATATGAAGAAATAGATATTGTTGAAATTGGTTTACGACCAGGAGAAAAGATGTTTGAAGAATTACATCTAGATGGTGAAACTACCACAAAGACTAAAAATGATCTAATCTTTAGAAACCAAGTCATGAATATAACAACAAATACAATAAATACAAAATTAAAAAGATTAAGTGAAGTATTAAGTGTAGATACTACAAATGAAGAAATAAAGAGTACGATTCTTGAACTTATCAAGGACAAGGTGGAGAATGGAGAGAAATAGCCATGTATCAGAAGGTATTTAAAAGATTAATAGATATTATGATGTCTCTAATTGGGATTATTTTGTTATCCCCTATTTTAATACTGGTTGCACTTTTGATTAAGTTTACTTCTAAAGGACCTGTTTTGTTTAAACAAGAAAGAACAGGAAAAAACAATGTTCCTTTTAGTATTTTAAAGTTTCGGACGATGCGTATTGATACACCAAAAGATATTCCCACGCATTTATTAGAGAACCCTGACCAATATATCACAAGTATTGGAAAGTTTTTAAGAAAGACTAGTATGGATGAACTTCCTCAATTATGGAATATCTTAGTTGGTGATATGGCAGTCATTGGACCACGCCCTAGTTTAACTACACAGTACGATTTAAACGCGCTAAGAGACAAGAATGGTGCTTCTAGTGTGAAACCTGGATTAACTGGTTTGGCGCAGATAAGTGGTCGTGATGAGCTTGAAATATCTATTAAAGCAGGTATTGATGGTAAGTATTGTGAAAAGATTACCTTTGTGGGTGATATAAAAATATTCTTTAAAACCTTTACAAGTGTATTGAAGTCAGATGGAGTACAGGAAGGAAAGTCATAAATGAAAAAAGTATTAGTATGTGGGAAAAACAGTTATATAGGCACTAGTTTTATTAATTATGTAAAAGAGAATCAATTAGATATGATAATTGATGAAATTGATATGGTAGATGGCACTTGGCGTGATGTTGATTTTTCTACATATGACACAATTTTCCATGTAGCAGGACTTGCACATGCGACACCTGACGAAAGCATGCGTGAAATGTATTATAAAGTAAATACTGATTTAGCAATCGCCACTGCTAAAAAAGCCAAGCATGATGGTGTGAAACAATTCGTTTTTATGAGTAGTATTATTGTATATGGAAGCGGTAATGTTGGAGAAGATCGCATAATTAATTGGGATACTCCAATGCATCCAGATAATTTCTATGGTGATAGTAAGGTACAAGCAGAAAAAGGCTTAGAACTATTAAAAGACAATACATTCAAAGTAGTAATATTACGACCACCTATGATTTATGGACCTCATTCAAAAGGCAATTATCCTAGACTTGCGAAATTTGCTAAAAAGTCATTTATCTTTCCCAATTTTCATAATCAACGCAGTATGTTGTATATCAAGAATCTATGTAGTTTTATTTCACTAACGATTAAGAATGAAGATGATGGGGTTTTCTTGCCTCAGAATGATGAGTATGTATGTACATCTGATTTAGTTAAAAAGATAGCTCAAATCAATGATCATGCAATGATGTTCACAAAAGTATTTAATCCATTTATTAAAGTATTACAAAAGAAAGTCGTTATTAATAAAGTGTTTGGTAGTTTAACGATTGATAAGAACTGTTCTGTTTACGTAGAGCCATACTGTTGTACAGATTTCAATCAATCATTGAGAGAAAGTGAAGAAAAACAAGTAAAGAGGTGACCTTGTGAAAGTAGTCTTAATTAGCTGTTTTGGATATTATGAACAAAGAATAAAATTTGTTAAAGAAGCCTTTGGAGAAAAAGGTGATGAGGTAACAGTTCTTTTTTCTGACTTTGATCATATTAATAAGACCAAAATCCAAAATGAAATGGAAGGCATAGAATACATTCATGTGAAACCATATTATAAAAATATGTCGATTGCTAGAATAGTTTCCCATTATATATTTGCAAAAAAAATGTATAAAAGAATGTTGAGCGAAGAACCCGATTTAATCTATGCAATTATTCCTCCAAATTTCATATGCCGGTTTTTAAAGAAATATAAAGAAAAATCCAATGTAAAATTGATTTTTGATATATACGATTTATGGCCAGAGTCTTTTACAAATAAAAGAATAGAGAAAATAGCATTTCCTATTTTCAACTACTGGAGGTCTCTTAGAAACAATTCGTTGAATTCAGCAGATTATATAATTACTGAATGTGATTTGTATCAAGATTACTTAAAAGAAATTATTAAAGATGTAAATAGTATGACTTTATATTTAACTAAACAAAGTGATCATAAAAATGAACATAGTAATAACTCATTAGATGCTATTCATGTATGTTATTTGGGATCAATTAATAATATAATTAATATTGATTTAATAAAGAAAACTTTGTTTTCTTTAAATAAAATAAAACCCGTTATTTTAGAAATTATAGGTAAGGGAGAATCAAAGGATTATTTTATTAATGAGATTGAAAATTTAGGTATTGCTATCATTGACCATGGTCCTCTATACGGTAAAGAAAAAAACGAAGTATTAGGGAGATGCCATTTTGGGATTAATATGATGGTTGACAGTGTAAAAGTAGGCTTAACAATGAAATCTATTGATTATTTTGAAGCAGGACTTCCGCTGTTAAATAATATAAAAGGAGATACGTGGAATATCGTTGAAACTCAGAAAATCGGATTTAATATTTCTAGCAACTCAATAGATGAAAATACTTATAAAATTGCAAATCTTTCATCCAAAGAGTATGAGGCAATGAATAAAAATGTAAATAAAGTATTTGCTGATTGTTTTTCAGTTGAAGTATTTAACAGAAAATTTACTGAAATTTATAGCGTATTGACAAACAAATAGAGGAATAAACAGATTTGCTAAAAACAGAATGATTAGAAATCATAGATAAACGGGAATTGAATTCTAATTTGTTTTGTTAAAATCACTATTAGTTAGCTATAAATACAAAAAAATGAACGTTATTTAGTTATTTTATACTTAAATTAACTAAATTTACGTTTTTTTTATTGCAAAACGTTCATTATATGGTAAAATCAAATAGGAAACTGAGGTGTATTATGAAAAAAATATTTATAGCTTTAATCGCAATCGCTTCTTTGCTCGTTTATAATGTAACAAAAACAGAGCATGGAAGTATTATTATATATTCAAGTTTAGAACAGTTTCGTGGTGAAGAATTACAAAAGCAACTAAATAAAAAATTTCCAGATGAAAATATTATGGTAATGTATGTATCAACCGCTAAAGCAGCAGCTAAAATAAAAGTAGAAAAAGAAGGCAGTGATGCGGACATCATTGTTGGATTAGAAACATCTTACTTAGAAAAAGTAAAAGATAGTTTAGCTGATTTAAACGGAATACAAGAACAACCGTATTTACCAGATTTAAAAATGGCTACACATGATAATAAATATGTTACTTGGGAACGTCAAGCAGGTACCTTTATTATTAACACAGAGGTAATTAAGAAACATAATTTACCAGAACCTAAAACATATGAAGACTTATTGAACCCTATATATAAAGGCTTGATATCTATGCCAGATCCTAAAACGAGTGGAACTGGGTATTTCTTTTATAAGAGTTTAGTAAATGAGATGGGTGACGAGAAGGCTTTGGCATATATTGATAAGTTAGAGAATAATATCAAATCATTTACAGAATCAGGTTCAGGACCTGTGAAACTATTGATTCAAGGAGAAGTAGCAATTGGTTTAGGATTAACTTTCCAAGCAATGGGGGAAATTAACAATGGTTCTCCATTTAAAGTAATCTATCCACCAGAAGGATCTCCATTCTCATTAACAGGAACAGCACTACTGAAAGGTAGAGAAAAAGATAAGAAGATAAAAGAAGTATTTGAATTTATTATTAATGACTTCTTTGTATACGATAAAGAAAACTTCTCACCAGAACAAGTACTTGTGACACAAAAAAATAACATAAAGAACTATCCTACCAATATTCACTATGCGGATATGAAAGGGATATCGGATATTAATGAAAAAGAGAGGTTGTTAAGCTTATGGAAATATTAGAAAAAGATATTAAATTATCAGTAAGAAAACTATATAAGAACTTTGATGGGAAAGATGTATTAAATCATATATCATTTGATGTAAAAGATGGAGAATTTTTAAGTGTTTTAGGACCAAGTGGTTGTGGAAAGACAACCCTATTACGTATTCTGATAGGATTAGAAACACAAAGTGATGGAGAAATCTTATTGGATGGTAAAGATATTTCAAAACTTAAACCAAATGAACGTGGCATGGGAATTATATTTCAGAACTATGCATTGTTTCCTAACATGAGTGTATTAGAAAATGTAGAATATGCTTTAAAACTAAATAAAGAATTAAAGGCAAATAGTACAGAGATAGCAAAACATACACTTGATTTAATTGGAATGAGTGATCAACTAGATAAGAAACCAAGACAACTATCAGGAGGGCAACAACAGCGTGTAGCAATCGCAAGAACACTTGCACTGAATCCTAAAGTTATCTTGTTAGATGAACCCATTTCAGCACTAGATGTAACAAATCGTGAAATTATGAAAAAAGAATTAAAAGAAATACAAAAGAAATTTAATTCTACTATGATCTTTATTACCCATGAACAAGAAGAAGCATTCTACTTGTCTGATCGAATTATGGTAATGAGTGATGGAAACATCGAACAATTAGATACTCCAAAAAACATATATGATCATCCAGCAAATCAATACATAACAGACTTTGTAAAAGCACATCTTGATCAAAAGTTTGAATCCTTATTAAAATGTACAGGAAGAACAAGCTATGAGAAATAGAGGATTTAATGGATTAAAATTATTGGTAGTAGCCTTCCTTTGTGTAAGTGTTATTTTTCCTTTAATTACATTAATCCTAAATATTAAAGGTTCTGATATTCAGACAATTTTATCATCACCCCAATTCTTACCAATGATAACAAACTCATTGATAACAACGACAATTGCTATGTTGATATCTGTATCATTAGCGTTTGCTCTTGCATGGTGTGTCAATCGTTCCAATATTCGTTATAAAGGTGTATTCTCCTTGTTGTTTACATTGCCAATGTTAATTCCTTCTATTTCACATGGTATGGGGTTGGTATTGTTATTTGGAGATAATGGACTATTAACAAATTTTCTAGGTGTTAATATTGGATTGTATGGATATCCTGGTATTATTATTGGTTCAATTTTATATTCTTTTCCAGTTGCTTTTTTAATGCTAACGGATATCTTTAAATATGAAGATTATACAACCTATGAAGCAGCACAAGTATTAGGCTTAAGTAAAGCACAACAATTTTTAACAATTACGTTACCTAATATGAAAGGTGCTTTAATATCTGTAGTCTTTGCAGTCTTTACCATGATCTTTACAGATTATGGGGTTCCTTTGGTTGTAGGCGGTAAAATCATGACACTTCCAGTTTATATGTACCGAGAGGTTATTGGACTCTTAGACTTCTCTAAAGGGGCTATTATCGGTATGATATTACTAATTCCAGCCTTCATAGCTTTCATCTTAGATTTTAAGAATGAAGAATCAGGAAATAGTAGTACAGTAACCAAAGCATTCCTTATCTTAAAGAATAAAAAAAGAGACATTGCTAGTTATATTTTATGTGGAATAACAGTTGTTTTAGTTTCTTTACCTATATTTGCTTTTGCTTTCTTATCCGTTGTAAAACAATATCCAATTGATATGAGTTTCTCTTTAGTAAATATTCAAGAAGCATTTCATTTAGGTGTAGGCATGTATTTAGAAAACTCTTTAGCAATTGCTTTAGTTACCTCTATTGTAGGTTTATGTACGATTTACTTTACGGCGTATATCACATCACGATCAAAACGTACGTTTAGCAATTTAGCAATTCATTTAATTGCGATGGTTTCTTTAGCAATACCAGGAGTCGTATTAGGATTGTGTTACGTATTATTCTTTAAAGGTAGTTTCATTTATGGAACCTTAATCATCTTAGTTTTAGTAAACACCATTCACTTCTTTGCATCTCCTTATTTAGTTGCTTATAACTCTTTAAGTAAGTTTAATGAGAATTTAGAAGATATATCAACGGTAATGGGAATTAGTAAGATGAGAATGCTATTTGATGTCTATATTCCTTGTACAAAAGAAACGATGATAGAAATATTCTCTTACTTGTTTGTAAACTGTATGGTAACTATTTCAGCAGTTTCTTTCTTAGCAAACTTCAGAAATATGCCACTAGCATTAATGATTCCTCAATTTGATTCTCAATCTTTAATTGAAGCGACAGCTTTTATATCTATTATTATCTTATTTGTAAATGGAATTTTAAAGCTTTTAATTTATGCAATGAAACGATATGTTCAAAAAGAAGATATCTAATAAAAGGAGACACTTATGAACTTAACTATAATACAATTTGAAATATTATCTAGAATTGAACGCCATCAAGATCAAAAGAATTCACAAAGAATGCTCTCAAAAGCCATTGATGCTTCCTTAGGTGTTATTAATAAAACAATTAGTGAATTAACAGAATTAGAACTGATTCGTGCAAAGGGAAATAGCTATTATGATGTTACTTTAAAAGGATATGAATGGTTAGAACCTTATCGTGTAAAGAAAGCTGTCTTTATGGCAGCTGGATTTGGTAGTCGTATGGTACCTGTTACCTTAAATACACCAAAGCCGCTTATCCAAGTCCATGGGAAACGTATTATCGAAACGTTATTAGATGCAGTACTAGCTGTAGGTATCCAAGATATTACCATTGTACGAGGATACTTAGGAGAACAATTTGATGTTCTGTTAAAGAAATATCCAATGATTAAGTTTGTTGAAAACCCAATTTATAACGAAGCAAACAATATTTCAAGTGCCTATGTAGCAAAAGACTTATTAGAAAATGCCTATGTCTTAGAATCTGATTTAGTATTATATAATCCAGAAGTTATTCGTAAATATGAATTTGTTTCTAATTACTTAGGAATGAAGGTAGATATGACAGATGACTGGTGTTTTGAAACAAAAAAAGGAATTATCACAAAGGTAAAAGTTGGTGGTAAAGATGTTCACCACATGTTCGGTATTTCTTATTGGACAAGTGAAGATGCCAAACAACTATCAATGGATATTGATAAAGTGTATCATGCTCCAGGTGGAAAAGAAAAGTACTGGGATGAAGTTTCTTTAACAGAATGTAAGACAAATTATCAAGTACATGTTCGTCCTGTTCAAATAGAAGATATTGTTGAAATTGATACATTTAATGAATTAAAACAAATTGATCCTATTTATAACGTATAACAAAAAAGCTCATATTTAACGAATTATTGTTGAATAGGAGCTTTTTTTGAAATAAATGAAATATAGCTTGGTTAATATGTGACAAAATATTGACAAAATTTATAGAGTAGTTCAAAATATGAACTGTAATTAAGAGATTGGAGAATAGGATGCTATTTAATTCATATAACTTTGTTTTATTTTTTCTACCCATAGTAGTAATATTTTATTACCTAATAGGACGAATGAAAAACAACACATTATCAAATGTATATTTGCTTATTGTATCATTGCTTTTTTATATGATGTTTGATGTGAAATATGTACTTGTTATTATCCTAAGCGTACTTGTTAATTATGTATTAGGAAAACGTGTATATAAGAATAAAAAAATATTAGTTGTGGGTATCTTGATCAATGTAATGCTATTGTTGTACTTTAAATATTTTAATTTTTTTATTGATAGTATGCATTTGTTTTTCAATTTAGATTATTCAATAGCAAGAATAATTGCACCTCTTGGTGTAAGCTTTTTTACGTTTCAACAGATATCGTATATAGTAGATACCTTCAAAGAAAAGACAAGCTATAACTTTATTAGTTATGCGCTACATATTGTTTTCTTTGGTTATATAATCTCTGGACCTATCGTAAGGCATCACGAAATAATAAAACAGTTTGATAATCCTATAAATAAAAAGCTTCATTGGGATAATATCTATAAGGGACTATTATGTTTTAGTAAAGGTTTGTTTAAGAAAGTAATTGTGGCAGATACGTTAGCAATCTTTGTATCTACAGGACTTTCTGATATAAAGACATTAAATAGTACAACAGCTTTTCTAGTTATGTTAGCCTATACATTACAAATATATTTTGATTTTAGTGGGTATTCTGAAATGGCAGCAGGAGTTTGTCGTTTCTTCAACTTATCGATCCCTCTAAATTTTGATTGTCCATATAAAGCCGAAAGTATCCAAATTTTTTGGAAAAAATGGCATATGTCTTTAACAAGGTTTTTAACGAATTACATCTATTTCCCACTGGGAGGTAGTAAAAAAGGAAAGATACGTACTTATATAAATATAATGATTGTTTTTTTAGTGAGTGGTTTTTGGCATGGAGCAAGTTTTACCTTTATTTTATGGGGTCTATTACATGGAATACTAAACTGTGCGAATCGTTTGATAAAGCGATGGGATTCATTTCATCCAGCACTAAAATGGCTTGTAACATTTGGGTGTGTAAATTTGCTATGGGTTCTATTTAGGGCAAACTCAATTGGAGAAGCTTTTCAATTCTACAAAGTCCTATTTTCTTGTAACTTTGGAAATATAACTAGCTTAGAAAATATTTTGGTATTACCAGAATTTGATTTGTTGTTAACCATGACTGGTTTACTTAGCTTTACTCATATTAAAGCAATGATTACCATGTTTTTCTTCCTATGTATCGTTGGTTATGTATTGATTGAAAAGAATATAATTAGCGAGTTAGAATTACATTATGAGAAGTATACAAAAATTACTACAGCAATCACTTATGTAATGTTGGCGTTTTATAGTTTGATTTCTATATCGGGTATTAATACGTTTATCTATGTGAATTTTTAAGGGAGAAACAAAATATGAATACAAAGAAATTAAGTCTTCTTTTCCTTACAATATTATGCTCTTTAATTATGGGAATGAGTTTTTATATGTATATGGATGATCCATTATTTATCTTTCACAAGCCATATGGTAAGTATGAAATAAAAGATGAGCTTTATCAAAATAATGGAATAGCGAAACATTTTGACTATGATGCAGTCGTGTTAGGCTCAAGTATGACAGACAATTTTCGAATTTCATGGTTTCAGAACGCTTTTGATGTCAATCTTGTAAAACTTTCTTATTCAGGTGGAACAACAGCAAATTTAAAGTTAAATATGGAATCCATGTTTCAATCAAAAAATAAAATTGATTATGTATTTACGGCTTTAGATAACTACTTATTTGTGACCAGTAGTGTCGATTATCGTTTTGATATTGAAGATTATGTTCGTAATCCACAACCTAGTAATATTTTTAAATATTTATTGAACAAACAGCAATTTATTAATTACTTTCAAAGGGATGCTAGTAAAAAAGATAATTACTATGTGACAGAACAAAAATACAAATTTGGAAAAAAACAAGCGTTAGGTGGTCGCAAGTATCAGCCTATTGATAATAACCTTCCACAACAAGAACTGGATAAAGATTTAGTCTATAAAAATTTAGATAATATTATTCCCTTTGTTAAAAATAATCCTCAAACACAATTCTATTTCTTTGCGCCACCTTATAGTATGGTTTATTGGTATGATGTATGGAATGGAAATCGACTAGATAGTATCATGGAAGCGCAAAAAATGGTATACAACGAACTTCTACAGTATGACAATGTAAAGCTATTTTATTTACAAGATAATTTAGATATTACAAGCAATTTAAATAATTATAAAGATTATAGTCATTACAATGGTTCTATTAATAAGCTAATTGTAGATACTATGGAAAAAGATATTGATCGCCTTACTTATGATAATATAAATCAAGTTTTAGATGCATGGAAAGTAAGTGTGAATAACTATGATTATAAGGCTATGTTTGATTAAGAAAAGTTGTATTGGTAATTGAATATAAATGATGCTAAATATGGAGGGAATATTAATCAGTTTACTTTGTAAACTTTGAATTGATTTATAGGTGCATGTTAAGTAAGCGCGCAAACGCGCTTATAATCACGCGCACGATTATGATTGACAAGGTTTGATTAATTATAAGCAAGATTGTTGAATAGGCTTTGAAGAAAATCAAATCGGAGATTTATAGAAATTCCGCACGATGATAATTGATGAAAGGCATATTATTATATGGTATAATTAGAACCAGGGACGATCGTTTAGATAAAGAATTAAAATGAAATATAACTGAACAAGATAAGATATTACTAATAATTTTTCAATTTCAAAAATCAATGATGATATTTGATGCAAAATTAGAAGAGATAGCTAAACAGATAAACTCAAAACTGAAATTGAAGGGAATGATGGTATATGAAAAATGATTTTCTTAAAATGTACGAAGTAAATCTGCCGTTATATTTACAGGAAGATATTGATCGATTAACTACGGCAGATCCAAAAACTTGTCTTTCTTATGATTGTTTACTTGATGAAGTTTATGGTTCTATAAATTCAGCTATGACAGATGATGAAATAAGTGAAGATCAAGCATGGTATCTTCGTGAAAAATATTTGGGACTTACGAAAAAATAATTATTTCGAATTTTTAAAGGAATGTAAAAAGAAAGCGAAAGGAGTGAGGTAAATGGATTTCACAAAAGAATATGAAAATGAGAAATTATTAAAAGTATATGGTGGAGCCAATGGAGGAAAAACAGGTGTACGCATAAACGGGAAAAACTATATGTTAAAATTTGCACCAGCAAATAAATTTTTAGAGGATGCTAGTTATACAAATAGCTGTATTGTGGAGGACATAGGTTGTAAAATCTTAAAAACATTAGATATGGATTCTCAAAATACAATGCTAGGTACAGTCATCAAGAATGGCAAAAAAAAAGTCTGTGTTGCTTGTGAAGATTTTGAAACAAATGGATTTCGTTTGTATGAATTTTCAAAAATCAAAAACGATGATATAGATACATCAAGTAACGGTATGAATACAGAATTGGAAGAAATTTTAAGCACAATTGAGAACCAAAGATTTTTACCTCCTGAGCAAGTAACTAGATACTTTTGGAATTTGTTTGTGGCAGACGCTCTATTAGGAAACTTCGATCGCCATAATGGAAATTGGGGATTTTTATTGAATGATGATTTAGGAATCGCAAAACTATCTCCAGTATATGATTGTGGTTCTTGTCTTTATGCGGGAGCAAACGAAGAGAAGATGCTTGAAGTTTTAAATTCAAGACAAGAAATAGATAATCGTATTTATGTAGTGCCTCGCTCTGCTATCAAGTTAAAAAGCAAAAAAGTTGATTATTATAAATTTTTAACTACAACGGATAATCTAGATTGCCTAGAAGCAATTGAAGCTATAACTTCCAAGATTGATTTAACAAAAATAAATGAAATTATTGAGCAGACACCTTTAATTTCAGATACTGCTAAAATATTTTATAAAACAATGTTAAAGCATCGTTATGAAAAAATTCTTCTTCCTGCTTTTGCGCGAGTAAAAGAACATTTTGATTTTAAAAAAGAAAAACAGAAAAATAAGAATATATGAGAGCGTTAAGGTAGCGCATGGTTTTTCAAAATCTCAATAACAATTTTTGTTAAATAAAAAAAGTGGAATTTTTATAATTCCACTTTTATTTTATAGTTCATCAATTAAAGTAATAATATCTTTGATAGACATTAAAGTATCATCTACTTCTTTTGCTCTATGGTTCTTTAAGATGTTGACAGCTGTTGTTTGCATCGCAGGGAATGCACTACGTGTTAATTGGTTTGCATAAATAACAATATTAATACCATGTTTTGCTAATTCATCTTCACGTACACTGTTATAAGATGTAGGAACAACGACGATTGGTATATCTTTTTCAATTGCTCTAAATTTATCACAGAATGTGAATATTTCTGTTGGGTCTTTCTTTCTTGAATGAATCATAATGCCATCTGCTCCAGCTTTCACATATGCAAACGCTCTTTCTAATGCATCATCCATACCTTTATCTAAGATAAGGCTTTCGATACGCGCAATGATCATAAAGTCTTCACTACGTTGTACTTCTTTACCTGCTTTTATTTTAGCTGAAAAGTTTTCAATAGTATCTTGAGTCTGTGCGACATCATTACCAAACAATGAGTTTTTCTTTAATCCTGTTTTATCTTCAATAATAACTGCTGAAACACCCATTCTTTCTAAGGTACGTACATTGTAAACGAAGTGTTCAATTAATCCACCAGTATCACCATCTAAAATAATTGGCTTAGTAGAAACATCCATTACATCATCAATGGTACGCATGCGACTAGACATATCAACAAGTTCAATATCTGGCTTTCCTTTTGCGGTAGAATCACATAGACTACTAATCCACATAGCATCATATTGATCAAGTTCTCCATCATTGCTTTCAACAATTGTTTTCTCAGCAATTAATGCAGTAATTCCACTGTGTACTTCTAATGTTTTTACAATTGGGCGAATCTTCAATAATTGTTTTAAACGTTTTCTTCTAAATTCAGGCATTGCTAACTTATCTTTCATAACTTTATCAATGTGTTTAACACTTTCGTTGTTTGTATATGGGATTTCAATTAATTCTCCACCCCATGCTTTTAAAGTCTCAATAACGTGTTCACGTACAGGACTTTGTTCATTATGAATCCAGTTGTCACCATGAATAACATAATCAGGTTGTAACTCTTTTAAATTCTTTTCATAAGAAACGCTATCTTGTAAAACAACATCACTAACACCTTCTAAATTCTTAATTTGTTCAATTCGTTCTGCTTGTGAAATGGTTGGGAAACGATCGAATTTTACCATCGCTTTATCACTTAATACACCTACGATTAAAGTTCCATACTTTTGTGCTTCTTTTATAATGTTTAAATGACCATCATGAATAATATCGGTACTAAAACTTGCATATACTTTTTTCATCTTATTTTCTCCATGTCTTTATGTTCTTCATAAAGTTCTCTTTATTTTCAATTGCACTTTCTTTTGGTCTACCTAAGTCAGAGCGCGCACCTAGTGCAACTTTAACTTCTAAATATGTTGGACCTTCTAGGCTTTTTAGGCTTGCTAAAGCATCATTTAAATCATGAATGTTATCAACGCAATGCGCACTAGTATACCCACTTACCTTCGCAATATCACTTAACGATATCCCAAGGCAATTTGTAGGCATTCCTCCAACAGATTCATGGGCATCATTGTTTAAGGTAATATGGTGAAAGTTGGTAATCTTTTGCTTTCCGATAAAAGCCATGGAACCCATATGCATAATAGCAGCCCCATCACCATCAATACAATATACTTGCTTATCTTTTTGTTCTAAAGCAATTCCTAATGCAATCATTGAAGCATGTCCCATAGAACCAACTGTTAAAAAAGTACGTTCATGATTTCCAAACAATGCATCACATTGTTCATATACTTCTCTTGATATTTTTCCTGTAGTAGAAACAATAATATCTTCACTAGTCGTTGCTTTTAAAATTTCTTTAATAGCTGCTTCACGATTTAACGTATATCCATTGTCATATACGAAAGCAGGTACTTTATCAAAGGTATCTTTTTTAACGATAATTGCAAACTGTTTATTATTGTCTAATTGTTTTCTAGCTTGTTCTATAATTTTATCTAGTTGATCTTGTGTTGTATCTGAACTAATAACGACACTAGGAATATCTAAACAATCCAATAGCGGAATTGTTATTTCTCCTTGAAACTTATGTTGTGGTTCATCTTTGATACCAGGTTCTCCACGATATCCAATCATAAATAGCATTGGTATATCATATACTTTTTCGTTAATTAAACTTGCAATTGGATTGATAGCATTTCCAATCCCACTGTTTTGCATATAGACACAACTTACTTTATTTTTTCCAAGATAAATACCTGCAGCAAGACCCACGGCTGCGCCTTCATTTACTGGAACAAAATGATGTTCATTGCTAATATTGGTGTTTACGTAATCACAAAAGCTTTTTAATGTGGAATCAGGAACTCCAACAAAGTCTTCAATACCAAGACTTTTAAATCCTGCCAATAAGTTTTCTACATTCATCTAAGCACACTCCTTGTAGTTATTTAATAACGTTATGAAACGATCGACATCACTATCGTTAATGCTACCTATATTACCAATTCTAAAAGCATCAATACCAGGTAATTTCCCATTGTATAATAGGAAACCATGTTCTTTAAAGTAATCATAAAAAGCAGGAAAATCAAAGTTATCGGGATAAAGAAAGGTAGTTATAACCGGTGATTGAATAGAAGGATCAATCAAGGTTTGAAAGCCTTTAGATATCATTGCAGTTCTAATTCTTTGTTGAATTGCTACATAACGCGCACTTCGCTTAGCAATACCACCTTCCTCATTCAACTCATCTATAGCTTTGTTTAAAGCTAAGATAACATGGGTTGGAGAAGTGAAACGAAAAGAACCAGCACTTGCTTCCATTGTTTTATATTGATCATATAAATCAAGAGAAAGACTATGTGCATTACCACAGCATTTATCAAGTTCAAATTTTCTTGCAAAGATAATCCCAATACCAGGAACTCCGTGTAAACACTTGTTAGAACTTGTAATTAAATAATCGATATTTAATGCGTTTACATTGATTGGAACACTTGCAAAACTACTCATAGCATCTACGATACTAATTTTGTTATATTTTGTTATAAGTGCTTGGATACCTACAAGATTATTCAGAATTCCGGCCGTTGTTTCACAATGAATATAAGCAACGTGGGTAATATCTTCACTAGCGATTGCTTTCTCAACAGCTTGTAAAGGTAATTCGTTACACATATCAAAAGCTTCTTTAACGTAAGGGATATGGGCTTTTATACATATTTGTTCCATACGTTCTCCATAAGCTCCATTAATTAAAATTAATACTTTTTGATTTGGCGCAACAACGCTAGTTAAAACACTTTCTACGCTGTATGTTCCAGAGCCTTGCAACAAGATACAACTGTAATCTTGTTCTTCTACTTGAGCAAGTGCTAATAACTTCGTACGGACATCTTGCACAATAGATTGATATTCGCTATCACGTGTACCTAAATCAATTTGCATAGCTTGTTTTACACTGTTGCTAGTTGTAATAGGGCCAGGGGTTAATAATACTTTTTGTTCCATGGGCATTCTCCTTTTTGTTCTTTATTAATATAATGTAATCAGTGAATGAACACTTTTCTAACTTAATTGAGCTATATTGTTCATTAAAATGATTATAAACCTTAAAAATAACAATTGCAAGACATATTTAACAATTTCTTAACAATTATTTATACTAATTAACTGAAAATGAACGTTTATACGTGAACAAAATAAGGATTATTATGACGCTAAATATATATTTTAGATAAATTATGATATTAACAGTTGGAAAAATGGTATATTAGTGCAACAATATAATAGAAAAAATAATCCTATAATAAAATAAACGTAATTACTAAAGTATTGAAACGTAGGAGCAGGTAAGAATTTTATTAGAATCAATAAGTAGCGAGGGACAAGAGGATGAATAATAGATTTCAAAGAAAATTACAACGGCAAATTTCAATATTTACGATGCTTTTAATCATAGTAAGTATTGTATTGTTTTCTGGTGCCTTGTTTTTCTATGTTGAAAGAAGTAATAGTAAGAAGTTAGATAGTGCGAGTGATCGTCTCTATTCTTTTATGGATAGCACCTATAAAACATATACAGAGCATTTAAAGAAAGTACAAAGCAATACTAACTATGTCAATTACTTATTGAGCGAAGAGGAAGATAAAGAAAATTTAAAATCAAAAGTATATCAAACGTTGTATTCTTTTAATGTTAGTTATGCTAAGAATGATAAAACTTTTGATTTTGTAAAAAGTAACTTAACGTTGTCAGACAGTAGTAAAAAAATTGTTTTTCATACGTTTAGTGATCCTAAAATATCAAATCAACTTCAGGAATTTAACAATGTTATTAACGGAAGAGTAAGTAAAGAAGAACCCATTCAAACAGGAGCTATAAAGTTGTACAATGGTGTAGATTTGTTTATGATGAGTACAGGAATCTATCAGAAAGATGTTCTACTAGGATATGCATCTTATTATTTAAATAAAGATGATTTTAATTATCAGATTGCTAATCAACAAATAGATGGTGTGATTACGGATCGTTTTGGTGATGTAATTGCCTGTAGTAATACAAAGTTTTTATCAGGAGCTTTAAATAGAGTAAATGAAGCATATAAGGAACCATATTTTAAGCTAGCGAATTCAAATACAGCTTATATTAGCAAAAAGATAACTTATAGCGAACAAGGAATTAGTATTCAAACATTTGCCATGGTAGAGGAAACTAAGGGATTGTTGTTGTTAGGAGTCATTATTATTTTAACAATGGGAGCAGCTTTATTATTTATAGCAAAGTACTTCTCTAAACAACTTTCTTATAAGATGTCGAATTCGGTAACGTTATTATGTGAAGAAATAGACGCAATTAAAAAAGGAGATTTAGACCATCATGTAAGGGTGCATACCAATGATGAATTTGAAATTATAGCAGATAACATTGATGAAATGATTGGCCAAATAAAAGTATTAACAGCACGCAATGCAGAATTACATTATGTTAGTAAAGTAAGTGAAATGAAACAATTAGAAGCACAGTTTAATCCGCACTTTTTATACAATACATTAGAAACGATCCGCTATAGTATATTAATGGATGATGGTATCGCTAGTGATATGATTATTAAATTAACGAAGATATTAAGATATAGCATTAATGGTGAAATTGATATGGTACGTTTTGAAGATGACTTATTCTATATCAATCAGTTCTTAAGTATTCAAAAATATCGCTTTAAAGAACGGTTTACTTATGCAATAGATATTAGTGAAGATTGTAAGACAATGATGGTACCTAAATTAATTATTCAACCAATCTTAGAAAACAGTATTGCGAATGGATTCAAACATAAATCCACACTTCATATTTCAATAAAAGGTAGAATATATGAACATACCATGAAGATATGGATAGAAGACGATGGAATTGGTATACGACCAGAAGAATTAGCGACATTAAGAAAAAGCATTGCGAGTGCGCATAATGATTCTAATCATCTAGGTTTATTCAATACAAACAGGAGATTGTTTTTATCGTTTGGAGAAGGTAGTGGATTAGAGATACAGAGTGAATATAGTAAGAGAACAACAGTAATCATTACGATGGTACTGCGCGAGGGTGAGTATAATGTATAAAGTGTTAGTTGTAGAAGATGAAGAAATTATTCGTAAAGGATTAATATTCTCTACTAATTTTGAAAAGCTAGATTGTCTAGTTGTTGGAGAAGCAGAGAACGGACAAGAAGGAATTGCTAAAATTAAGGAGTTAAAGCCAGATATTGTAATTACGGATATTAATATGCCAATTGTGAATGGTATTGAAATGATAGAAAGTACACTAGACTGTGGAATTAGTGTTATTATTATTTCAGGCTTCAATGAATTTGAATATGCGAAAAAAGCAATGAAATATGGAGTGAGTGAATACTTATTGAAACCAATTGATATGGATGAGATGGAAGAAGCTATTCAACATGCAATTGAACAGCATAATATGAAAGTGCAATATGAAAATGCCAAAGAAAATAAACAGCATGTTAAAAACATAAAGGTCATTGAAATCACAAAAAGCGAAATAGATAAAGATTTTGTTGTGGGGAAGATGATTTCCTATATTAAAGATAATTTTGCTAAAAAAATAGTGATGCAAGATTTATGCAAGGAATTGAACTATAGTGAGGCTTTATTAAATCGAAAGTTTAAGGAGTACACAACGTATACATTCAATGATTACTTAAATCGTTATCGTATTCAACAGTCAGTTGAATTAATCAAAGAGGGAAAACAGTATTTATATGATGTAGCAACACTATGCGGATTCACTGAATATAAGTATTTTTCTATTGTATTTAAGAAGTATATTGGTTGTTCCCCAAATGAATTTATTAAAGCAATTAAATAATTTTTCAATTGTATCAGTAATAGGTATAAAGCGTTTGTCATTGGTTAACTGACAAACGCTTTATGTTATATAGTATTTGTCATATGAGCTATAGCAGTAGTGCAGATACTACTGTTTGTTTATCGGATTTTATCCAAAGATATTGCTTATTGGGATATGAAAACGCTTGCAAATGTCTTATACTACGTGTGTAGTTACACAGAAATGAAAGGATGAGAAATCATGAAAAAATTAGTTATGTTAGGTTTATCACTGGCTATGACATGTTCACTTGCAGCATGCTCTAATAGCTCAAAAAAATCAGATTCAAAAGAAGGCGATAAAACATTAGTTATTTATTCACCAAATTCAGAGGGATTAATCAAATCAACAATTCCATTATTTGAACAAAAAACAGGAATTAAAGTTCAACTTCAACAAGCAGGAACTGGAGAATTAATGAAGAAGTTACAAAGTGAAAAGAAAGATCCAATTGCTGATATATTGTTTGGAGGAGCACATTCACAATATATACAAAACAAAGACTTATTCATGGAATATGTTTCACCAAACGATAAAAATGTAATTGAAACATACCAGAATAAATCAAAATTCACAACAAGTTATGCATTAGATGGAAGTTTATTAATTGTTAACAAAAAATTAAAAGGAAATCTTAAAATTGAAAGTTATGATGATTTATTAAACCCAGAATTAAAAGGAAAAATTGCTACAGCAGATCCTGCTAGTTCATCAAGTGCTTTTGCACAATTAACGAATATCTTGAAAACTAAAGGTGGTTATGAAGATGATAAAGCATGGGCATATGTAAAAGATTTATTTACGAATGTAAATGGAAAAATTGAAGGTAGTTCAAGCTCTGTATATAAAAAAGTAGCCGATGGTGAAATGGTTGTAGGATTAACTTATGAAGATCCAACAGTTACATTAAAGAACGATGGCGCTGATATTGAAATTGTATATCCTAAAGAAGGATCTGTATTCTTACCAGCAACTGCAGGTATCATTAACAATGCAAAACACTCTGAAAATGCTAAGAAATTTATCGATTTCTTAATTAGTCAAGAAATGCAAGATATCTATGGAACAGAAACAACAAACCGTCCTGTATTAAAGAAAGTTAAAACAGGAGACAACATGAAACCGATGAAAGACATTAAAACAGCTGAAGAAGACCAAGATTATGTAAATGCTAATAAAAAGAAAATAGTTGAACGCTATAAAGAGATTTTCGCAAGCATTTCATAAAATTAGGATAAAGAGGAATTTGTTATGAGTGAAATTAAAATAAAAAATGCCGTTAAGAAATATGGAGATAACACTGTTATCTCCGATCTTAGCGTAGACATCAAGGATGGAGAATTATTTACTTTATTAGGACCATCAGGATGTGGAAAAACAACGTTGTTAAGAATGATTGCAGGATTTAATTCCATTGAAGGAGGAGATTTCTACTTTAATGAAACGAGAATCAATGATATGGAGCCAAGTAAACGTAACATTGGTATGGTATTTCAAAACTATGCAATATTCCCACATTTAAGTGTTCGCCAAAACGTTGAATTTGGATTAAAACAACGAAAATTAGATAAGGTGCAAATAAAAGATAGTACAGATAAATTTTTAAAGTTAATGCAAATAGATCAATATCAAGACCGTATGCCTGATAATTTATCAGGAGGACAACAACAACGTGTTGCATTGGCAAGAGCCTTAGTTATTCAACCAGATGTATTATTAATGGATGAACCGTTAAGTAACTTAGATGCCAAACTACGTCTTGAAATGCGTGAAGCAATACGTGCTATCCAAAAGGAAGTAGGAATAACAACTGTATATGTGACACATGATCAAGAAGAAGCTATGGCAATCAGTGATGAAATAGCTGTTATGAAAGATGGAGTTATTCAGCACTTAGGAAAACCAAGAGATATTTATCATCGTCCAGCAAACATATTTGTAGCAACCTTTATTGGTAGAACAAATATTATGGAAGCGACTTTATGTAATGATGGAAAAGATCATAGATTGAACTTTAAAAATGGTTATGAAGTAAACTTTGATGCGCTAGCACAATTGCCAACACAAAATGTATTGGTATCCATTCGCCCAGAAGAATTTACAATGTCACGCAGTGGAAAAGGACTGAAAGCAATCGTCGAAAATAGTGTTTTCTTAGGATTAAATATTCATTACCATTTAAAATTAGAAGATGGAACGCATGTGGAAGTTGTAGAAGTAAGTAGTCTAGAAACATTGATTGAAGACAATAGTGAAGTAGTGCTTTCTATTAATGTAGATAAAATCAATATTTTCAATGAGGATGGAAGTAATAATTTACTTCTTGAAAAATTATGAAAAACTCACATAAATTTCGCTTCGATATATGGGGATTTATAACAATAGGATTATTATTACTCTATTTAGTATTCCTAGTATATCCGGTAGGGAATTTGTTAATTCAATCAGTAATAGATAAAACAACACATGCTTTTACCTTAGATTCATTTATTAAATTTTTCTCTAAACCATATTACTTTGATACTTTAATGAACAGTTTCAAAGTATCTATCATGGCAACGATATTATCTTTAGGAGTTGGAACTCCATTAGCTTATTTCTTTACTTCTTATAAGATTAAAGGAAGTAAAGTATTGCGTATATTAATTATTATTGCTTCCATGTCCGCACCTTTTATTGGTGCATACTCTTGGATCTTATTGATGGGAAGAAGTGGAGTAATTACAGAATTTATTCAAACTGTTATAGGTATTACCCCCCCAGATATCTATGGATTTACAGGTATATTACTTGTCTTTACCTTACAGTTATTTCCACTTATTTTCTTGTATGTTTCAGGAGCCTTAAAAAATGTCGATAATTCTTTAATTGAAGCAAGTGAAAACATGGGATGTACTGGTATAAAAAGATTTATGAAGATTATTGTACCATTAATAACACCAACATTACTTGCAGGTGCATTACTAGTATTCATGCGAGCGTTAGCAGACTTTGGAACGCCTATGTTAATTGGGGAAGGCTATCGAACATTTCCCGTATTGATCTTTAATGAGTTTTTAAGTGAAGTTGGTGGCGATGATAGTTTTGCGGCGGCCATTGCAGTCGTAGCGATTTTGATTACTACAATTGTCTTCCTTGTACAAAAATATATATCAAATAGAAAATCATTTTCAATGAGTTCATTACACCCTATTCAGAAAAAAGATTTAAAAGGACCAATGAAATATTTTGTTTATATTTTCTCATATGGTGTGGTAGGATTAGCAGTATTACCACAACTATATGTGATTTATACCTCCTTCTTAAATACCAAAGGAATGGTATTCCAGCCTGGATTCTCCTTCAATAGCTATACAACCGCATTCGAAAGTTTAGGTGGTACAATTAAGAATACCATTCTAATTCCTGGTATTGCCTTAATTGTTATTGTGCTGTTAGCAGTATTAATTGCTTATTTGACAGTGCGAAGAAGAAACAGCGCTACAGGAACATTAGATGTGATGAGTATGATTCCTTATATTGTTCCAGGTACAGTTGCAGGTATTGCTTTAATAGGTGCATTCAATACAGGAATCTTTGGTTCTGGAGTACTTGCTATTGGTGGTACGATGAGCATTATGATAATAGCTCTAGTAATACGAAGACTGCCGTATACGATACGTTCTTCGGTTGCTATTCTCCAACAAATACCAATGAGTATTGAAGAAGCAGCCCATAGTCTGGGTAGTTCAAAGATGAAAACATTCTTTAAAATAACAGTACCTATGATGTCAAGCGGAATTATCGCAGGAGCAATTCTAAGCTGGGTAACAATGATATCAGAGTTATCAACAGCAATCTTGTTATCAACCTATAAAACACAAACATTAACAGTCGCAACGTATACAGAAGTAATACGTGGTAACTTTGGAACAGCAGCAGCTCTTTCTACTATACTAACGATTATTACAGTAGTTTCATTGTTAATATTTATGAAAGTATCAAAGAGCGACGATATTATGATTTAACAGAAAAACATGGAGATTTGCATCTTCATGTTTTTGTTTTGTAAGAATAAAAAATTCTTCCTTTTTTGCTTATTATGTATTACACTTATCAAAGTAGATTTTTAAAGGGGGAGAAAATATGAATGCTATTATACTAGCAGCAGGTGTGGGACATCGTTTTGGTAATTTGATTATGGATAATCATAAAGCTCTTTTTAAAGTTGGTGGAATACCAATTATAGAAAGAACGATTATATATTTAAAAGAGGCAGGAATTGACGATATAACGATTGTGGTGGGTCATAAGTATAAATTATTTGAGCCACTAAAAGCAAAATATAAAGTAGTCTTGATACAGAATAAAAACTACTCTATCTATAATAATCTTTATTCATTAGAACTAGCCTTTCCTAAACTATCTGATACCTATGTTATTCATGGTGATGTTGTATTATTCAAGAATATTTTTAAAGAAGAAGTGAGTGATAGTTTCTTTAGTGTCGTATTAAAAAATCCTAAAGGAGTGCCTGTCTTACATCCTTTATGCAATAAATCTAGAATGATTAAAGATGTAATTGTAACGACTGGTGATGAATTTATGACTACATTACTTGGTGTTTCCTATTGGAATGCCAATGATGCCGCAATATTAAAAAAATACTACTATGATACTATAACGATAAAGATGAAAAAGAAGTATCAAGGTGAATGGGAACATGAAATTCTAAACTTAAGAGATACCATTCGCATTGAGGCTCACCAAGTAGATCATAAATATGCGCAAGAAGTAAATCACCTCATGGATCTATTAGATGTGAATGTAACATATGAGAAGCATTGGAAAATGAAAGAAGAGAGAGCACGATGTAATTAATTCGTGTTTTTATTTTAGGATTTTTGATAACTTTTTTCGTATAGTAATATTGAAGGGGTGATACTATGCGTTGCTTGCGTTGTGGTAATCGTGAACAGAAATATTTCTATAAGGATAATGAAACTTGGTATTGTCGTAAATGTATTGGATTTGGACGTGTAAATGTATACGATGTTCCTAAAAAGATAAGCTATACAAAGAAGAAACATAATTGTAACTATGAACTCAAATATCCATTAACAAGTCCTCAAAAAAAAGCAGTAGAACAAATTATGTACTACATAAATCAAAGAAAAGATGTGCTAATATTTGCAGCTACAGGAGCAGGTAAGACTGAGTTAACTATGGAAGCGATTAAACAATATTTAAATGCTGGAAAGAAAGTATGCTTTTCTATTTCGAGAAGACAAGTTGTACTAGAAATACAAGAACGTATGCAAAAAGCGTTTCCTAGTTTAAAAGTAATTGCAGTATGTGAAGGGTTTAGTGATATTGTGGATGGTGATTTAATTGTTTGCACTATGCATCAACTATATCGCTATTACAAAACATTTGATTTACTTATTATGGATGAAGTGGATGCTTTTCCCTATCGTGATAATGAGTTGCTAGAACAAGTGGCACTGGCTTCTTGTATTGGTGAAAAGATATATTTAAGTGCAACACCTAGTGAAGATATGTTAAGAGATGTTGAGGAAGGTAAGATACAATTAGTAGAATTATTTGAAAGACCTCATGGATATCCATTAATCGTTCCAGTAGTGAAACGAACACTAAAGAATTTACAATATGTATTTTTAATTCGTTTTTTATTTAGACAACGAAAAAAGAAGATACAAACCTTAGTATTTGTTCCTACTATTACTTTAGCGCAGCAGTTGGCAAGGTATCTGAAAGTGATTTTTAAATGTAAAGCATTTACTTCAAAAACCCAAGATAAAGAAAAGATTATTGATGAGTTTCATCAACAAAAGTATGAGTTTTTAATAAGTACAACAATATTGGAACGAGGAATAACAATTAAAGGGATTTATATTATTATTCTACAAGCAGATCATATCGTTTTTAATGAAGCAAGTTTGGTACAAATAATCGGTAGAGTTGGTAGAAATATTGAGATGCCTACAGGAGAAGGATACTTTTTGTGTACGAGGAAAACAAAAGATATTACAGCGTGCATTAAAACACTAGAGAATATGAACAGAGGTGTCATATGAAATGCGAATATTGCATCTTATGCATGGAAAACATCTATAAGAAACAAACAATTTATGACTATATCAAACAAGATAGTGTTTTATGTGGAGAGTGTAAAAATCAGTTAGAGGTGCTTAATATAGAGACAAAACTAGATGAAATTACATTACATGTGGTCTATCAATATAATGATTTTATTGAAAATATGATATTTCAGTATAAAGAAGGGCACGATGTAGCTTTACGTGAAGTGTTTTTTCATGATGTAATAAAAAATATAAATGACAAATTTCGACATTACACAATTGTGCTCATGCCTTCAAGTAATGAAAAAATGGAAGAGCGAGGATACCTACCAGTTAAAGAAATGTTGAAAGATTGTAAACTCAACATGATTGAACCTTTTTATAAGAGTGAAAACCGTAAACAATCGCTACAAAGTTTTGAAAATAGAGCCCACATTAATGAGGTTATAAAACTAAAAAGCGATATACGTTTACCAAAGACAAAATTACTTCTCGTTGATGATGTTTGCACGAGTGGTTCTACCTTAAAGTGTGCATATCATTTGTTGAAAAAGCATACATATAAAATAGAGGCTTTGGCGCTATGCGCACATCCTTTGTTTGTCGAAAATTGCGATAAATTAAGATTGAACAAACGAGGGATATTCTCTATACTTTGAATGTAACGATGGAAACGGAAAGGTGAAGTAACATGAAAGGCAAAGTAAAATGGTTTAATGCAGAAAAAGGATTTGGATTTATTGTAGGAGAAGATAACAAAGATATCTTTGTACACTACTCACACATTGAACAAGCTGGTTACAAGTCATTAGAAGAGGGTCAAGAAGTAAGTTTTGAAGTCGTTGAATCAGACAAAGGATTGCAAGCAAGAAACGTAGAAAAAATAGAGACTGTTGTTAAATAACAGACATATTTATAGATGCGTATAGAGATGGAAAACATAAAAGAAAAGAGTGTTAATATTCTGTGAATATACGCTGTTTTTCATTGCTAAAAAGTTCGTAGTTGGCTATAATTTAAAAATATGCAAGATAAGCGCATGGAAAGGTATAGGAGTAAGTATAATGCAAGGGAAAATTAAGATGTTTAATCAAGAAAAAGGGTATGGCTTTATCACAATGGAGGATGGAAAAGATGTGTTCTTTCATTATTCTCAATTAATGATGGATGGTTTTAAAACAATTGACAATGCAGCTGAGGTTGAATTTGATATTGTAGAAACTGATCGCGGCTTACAAGCACAAAACGTAGTGAAAAAATAATGTAAATTTTAGGTAGGCATAAAGTCTACCTTTTATCTACATTAAATGGATTGGCAAGGAGTAGCGAGGAGTAAACAAGGACTAGCAAGGAGTAGCGCACTAAATCAGACTATAATAAGAAGAAAAGTATAGAAGTTGATATCATATAAAGACGATAAATAAAGGTATAACACAGTAAAACGATAAAACAAGGACTAGCAAGGAGTAAACAAGGAGTAGAGCACTAAATAAGACTATAATAATAAGAAAAGTATAGAAGTTGATAACATATAAAGACGATAAATAAAGGGTTTAATGT
>JAVWIF010000018.1:0-30916 GCA_036639635.1 Longicatena sp. | reverse complement strand
GACTATAGAACTTATACTTTTTATAATGGATAAAACAATTGATTTGTGTTAAAATAAATGAAATTGGAGAGTGCATATGAAAGAAAAAAACAAAAAAACAAAAAAGAATATTATTTATAATGTGTTAATGCTCATTGCATTGGCTGTCTTCTTGTTTTCAGCATATAAGTTAGGGGTCATTTTTTATCAAAATTATATGGAAAATAAAGGAACAGAAAAAATACAAGAAATTGCAAAAGTACCTGCAAATCCAGAAAAAGAAGCATTTAGTATTGATTGGAAAAAGCTGCAAGAAACAAATCCTGAAATTATGGGATGGATTTTATTACCAGATACTGATATTTCTTATCCTATCGTACAAGGGAAAGATAATGATTATTACTTAACACATACTTTTGAAAAGAAAGAAAACTATGCAGGTGCTATCTTTTTAGATATGGATGCTAAAGCAGATTTTAGTTTACAGAATACCTTTATTTATGGTCATAATGTAAAACATGGAACTATGTTTGCACAACTAGAAAACTTTAAAGAACAAGCTTTCTTTGATAAACATCAATATTTATATATCTTTACACCAACAATTAATTATCGTAGTGAAGTCCTTGGCTTTTATTCGACAACAAGTGATTCACAAGCGTATATGAGCTCTTTTAGTAATGCTGATGCATTTAATCAATACATTCAAAAAGCGCAAAGTAATTCAATGTATCCATCCATTGCGAAAGCCACGAGTGAAGATCATTTAATTACATTAAGTACATGTTCTTACGAACGTAATGGTCAGCCTAGCGACTTGCGTTATGTATTACATGCAA
Organism: Longicatena sp.; assembly: GCA_036639635.1. Taxonomy (GTDB): domain Bacteria; phylum Bacillota_I; class Bacilli_A; order Erysipelotrichales; family Erysipelotrichaceae; genus JAVWIF01. The sequence continues at coordinate 30,098 of JAVWIF010000018.1, read as the reverse complement.
AACTAGTGCCATGGACTGGAAAATATATGGTTGAGAAGCAATAAAATCTACAGCAGTAATGTAGATTTTTTTTATGTCTATTCTCTTTTTGTTCAACATAAACTTTAAGAGAGGTGAGATCATTGTTTACCAAGAAGAATCGTTTATTGTGTGTGTTAATCATCTCTTTGGTTTGTATTGGTATTTTGATGGTAGGAAGTAGTTCGCGCGTTTGGGCGCAAGCAAAATATCAAGATGCAACCTATTTTCTAAAACGTCAAATATTTTTTTCCATAGTAGGCTTCTTTGTCATGCTTTTAGCAAGTAAAATATCATTGTGTAAACTAAGAAAACATGCAAAACTAATTTTTATCATAAGTACAATTGCTTTAGTCATTGTACTCATACCAGGTATTGGTATATCACGAAATGGTAGTCGTAGTTGGTTTGGTATTGGTAGTTTTCTTGTACAACCTTCTGAGTTCTTTAAAATTGCGATTATTATTTATGTAGCAGATTATTTAGCACGACGTTATCGCATAAAAAGCTTTCGTAAAGATTTATTATATCCTGCTTTTTTAGTCATGATAGGATTTGGTCTAATTTTGTTACAACCAGATTTTGGAAGTGGTATTGTTATGGTATGTTCGATTGTTGTTATGGTACTTAGCGCACAATCTCCTATATCATATTTCATCAGAGTGGGCATACTAGGATTAGCAGGGCTAGGCGGCTTAATTATTTCTGCTCCTTATCGATTAGCACGTATTGTGTCCTTTGTTGATCCATGGCAAGATCCACTAGGTGCAGGATTTCAAATTATACAATCATTATTTGCGATAGCACCAGGAGGATTACTGGGGGTAGGATTTGATCGTAGTATGCAAAAACACTTTTATTTACCAGAACCACAAACTGATTTTATCTTTGCTATTTTTGCTGAGGAGTTTGGCTTTCTTGGTTGTGTATTGTTAATTCTGCTCTTTATTTTGGTGATTTGGGAAGGTATACGTATTGCACTACATTGTAAAGATACGTATTTAAGCTATGTTGCAATGGGCATTGTTGCTTTATTTGCGATACAAGTAATCTTGAATTTAGGAGTGGTAGTGGGATTGTTTCCTGTCACTGGAGTGACACTACCTCTCATATCCTATGGAGGAAGTTCATTAGTGGTGATGATGGGTTCAATAGGGCTCTTAATGAGTATAGCTAATGAATCCTGAAAAAAACATGAAATTTATTCAATTCAAAGATGAACCATGATATAATAAAACGCAAGGAGTGATGACATGAGAATGTTAATTGCCACTGGTGGTACTGGTGGTCATATTTACCCAGCTATTTCATTGGCCGATGCAGCAACTTTGCATTATGAAAATATAGAAATATTGTTTGTGGGAAATGATGATCGTATGGAAGCCAAAGAAGTTCCAGCGCATGGATATGCATTTAAAGGATTACATGCGAGTGGACTTACAGGTAATATTATTAAAAAAATGAAAGCACTTGTTTTAATGGCAAATGCTTATATCAAAGCACTCCGAATTATGGACGCATTTCAACCAGATGTTGTGATTGGTTTTGGAGGATATGTAAGTGCGCCAGTTATGTTAGCTGGACACAAGAAACACATTTTAACACTGATTCATGAACAAAATTCAATTGTTGGTGTTTCTAATAAAATGGTAGCAGATAAAATGGATGGTATTGTTATATGCTATGAAAAATGCTTTGAAGAATTTGATAAACATAAAACAAGATTATTAGGAAATCCACGTGCGACAAATGCACGAGAAACAATTTTTGATGAAGCGTATTTTACTTCTTTAGGATTAGAATTAAATAAACCTTTGATTTTAGTTGTCATGGGTTCATTGGGTTCTACAAGTATTAACGAAATTATGAAAGAAGCATTACCACAAGTAGATACCAAATATCAAATTCTTTTTGTGAGCGGTAAAAATAATTATGAAGAGATGAAAAAATTTAATCCAGCATCCAATATTATTGTGGTTGACTATGTAAAACAATTGGCAATAATGGAAAAAGTTGATTTGATTATCTGTCGTGCTGGGGCAACTACAGCCGCTGAAATAACTGCATTAGGGACACCAAGTATTTTAATACCAAGTCCTTATGTAGCGCATAATCATCAGTTTTATAATGCGAATGTACTAGTTGAAAATAAAGCAGCATTGATGATTGAAGAAAAAGACTTAAATCCAACTACTTTAAAAGAAAATATAACTAAAATTATGGAAAATAAGGAATTACAAGCAACAATGAAAGAAAACGCTCTAAAATTAGGAAAACCCAATGCATGTGCAGATATACTTGCGTGGATTGACGAAATGAAAAAAGGTGAATAAAGTTATGAATATAGAAAAGAAATTACAGCAATATGCGGATGTAGAAAGCAATGTTATGCTAAGCAAGCATACAACATTTCGGATTGGTGGAAAATGTAAATATTTTATTTATCCTAAAAATGAACTATGTTTATTGCGGATAACGGAAATATTAAAAGAAGAAAAATTGCCATATAAAGTTTTTGGTAAAGGCAGTAATATATTATGTAGTGATGATGATTATGAAGGAGCAATTCTTTGTTTAGATCGTTATTTTACTGATTTTAATTTTGAGGAAGATGGAACTTGTATCGTACAAAGTGGAGCAAGTATTATTTTACTTGCTCATGAAGCGATGAAACACTCTTTTTCAGGTTTAGAGTTTGCTAGTGGAATCCCAGGCACACTAGGTGGTGCTGTATATATGAATGCTGGTGCCTATAAAAGTGATATTTCTCAGATAATGAAAGAAGTATATGTGTTTAGAGATAATGAAATCGTAACGATTCCTACAACAGAATTAGAATATAAATATCGTCATTCAGCATTTCAAACACATCATGATTGGATTATTTTAGGATGTCGCTTACAGTTAGAAAAAGGGGTACAACAAGATATTTTAGATCTGATGAATGCAAGAAGAAAACGTAGAATGGATTCTCAACCACTTGATAAACCGTGCGCTGGCAGTATGTTTCGTAATCCAGAGGATTACCAAGCTTGGGAATTGATTGAAAAAATTGGTATGCGTGGATTGAAAGTTGGAGGCGCTATGATTTCTGATAAACACGCAAACTTTATTATTAATGAAAATAATGCGAAGGCTAACGATGTGCTTACTTTAATAGAAAAGGTACAAGAAGAAGTGAAAAAACAATTTAATATTGAACTCATAACAGAAGTAGAGAAGTTTAATTGGAAGATATAGATGACATCCTCTATGATGAAGTGGAAGCAAAGTGTTTAGCCCTGCAAAATAAAAAGAAGAATCGAAAAAAGAAAAGACGAAAACGAAGAGCTTGTATTCTTGGTGTTTTAATTATTCTTAGTATTTTATACTTTAGTAGTGATCTTTCTAAGGTGAAATCGCTAGAAGTAAAAGGGAATACATTTTATACAAAAGACGAGGTATTAAAGAAAGCTAATCTTTCTTATAATACACGTTACATAGTAATGCCAAAGTTTTATATTAAATGGGAATTAGAAAAAGATAGCTTAATTAAAAATGCGACAGTTAGCAAAAAAATTAATGGGAGTATTTCAATTACAATTGAAGAAAAGCCAATTGTTGGTTATCTTATTGAAAATAACGTGAACTATGCATTGATCAATGATGGCACTAAAATAGAAATTAAGAGTGAATATTTAAATACAATTGTTAATTTTCCTTTAATTGATGGATTTAGCAATGCAGAATTAAAAAATCTGTGTGCTGGGTTTGCAGAAAAAGAGAATCAGGTTAAACCAGAAATCATTCATATGATGTCAGAAATGATGCCATATGAAACATCTTATGATAAACACATGGTTAAAATTATTATGCAAGATGGGAATACAATGTTCTCTTCTTATGAGTCTTTACCATTGTTAAATAATTATTTGGAGACTTTAAAAAGCTTGAATAAAGATCACGCTTGCCTATGGGCAGATGCGATGACGGGTAGTATACAATCACTTGATTGTGCGAAAAAAGAATAGATTAAGATTAGTTAGTTGGAATTCGCTTAATTATTTGGTATAATAATATAATACGAGGAGGAATTATTATGGCAATCTCTAAAAGTACACAGTATGGTAATATTAACATAGGAATGGATGCTATTGCATCTTTAGCAGGTGGGGTCGTTACAGAATGCTACGGCGTTGTTGGAATGGCTTCTCAAAAATTTGTAAAGGATGGAATTGCAGAATTATTAAAGAAAGAAAATTATGCAAAAGGTGTTGTTGTTCGCCAAAAAGAAAAAGATTTAGAATTAGATTTGTTTATTATTGTTTCTCATGGAGTAAAAATTTGTGAAGTCGTACATGAGGTACAAGAACGCGTAAAATATATGCTAGAAAAATCATTAGAACTAGAATTTAAAAAAGTAAATGTATATGTTCAAGATGTGAAAGTAATGAAGTAGGTAAATATGATGGATATTATAAATGGAAGTTTATTCAAAGACATGTTGGCAAGTGGTGCCAATCTATTATCAAATAAGTTTAGTGAAATAGACGCACTAAATGTTTTTCCAGTGCCAGATGGTGATACGGGAACGAATATGTCACTTACGTTTAATGCAGGAGTAAAAGATGCACTTGCATGTACTAGTGATGATGTATGTGATATTGCGAAAGTGTTATCAAAAGGATTGTTGATGGGAGCAAGAGGAAACTCTGGTGTTATTACCTCACAAATCTTTAGAGGACTATCTCAAGGCGTTGAAGGTATGAAGCAAATTAATGGTTTACAATTAGCGAATGCTCTTGTTCAAGGTTCTCGTGTTGCTTATAAAGCTGTTATGAGACCAGTGGAAGGAACTATTTTAACAGTTGTTCGTGAAGCTGCAGACTATACCTATGCGTACGCTACAAGCAAAGAAGACATTACTTGCTTGCAAGTAATGGAAAAAATGGTTTTAGAGGCACAAGAATCACTGATACGTACTCCTGATTTATTGCCTGTTTTAAAAGAAGTAGGGGTAGTAGATAGTGGAGGAGCAGGATTGCTTACTATTTTCAAAGGTTTCTTATCAGCAATGCAAGGTATTATTGTTGAGCGTGTTGATGTAAAAGAAAATAAAGAAGTAGTTGGTGCTAATGTTGAAAATGAAGAATTTGGATATTGTACAGAATTTATTATTCGTTTGTCTGATAAAGGTCAACAGATGTTTAAGGAAGAGGCTTTACGTGATTCTTTAGCACGTATCGGAAATTCTATTGTTTGTGTACAAGATGAAGATATTGTGAAAGTACATGTACATACACTGACTCCTGGTGAAGCTTTAAACTTAGGACAACGTTATGGAGATTTTGTTAAACTAAAAATTGAAAACATGCAAGAACAACATGAAAATATTATGATGAGTGCAAACACTGAAAAAGTACAAGAAGATAAACCTAAGCAGAAGTATGCGATTATTACAGTAGCAGCTGGTGATGGTTTAAAAGACATGTTTGTAGAACTACGTGCTGATTATGTAATTAGTGGTGGTCAAACAATGAACCCTTCTACAGAAGACTTTGTTGATGCTATTCATAAAGTAAATGCTGAAAACATCTTTATTTTACCAAATAACTCAAATATTATTTTAGCTGCACAACAAGCAGCGAGTGTATGTGAAGATATGAATGTACATGTGATACCAAGTAAATCAATTCCACAAGGATTATGTGCATGTATTATGTTTAATCCTGATGTTGAATTTGAAATGAACTTATCAGAGATGAGTGATGCATTATCACTTGTTAAAACTGGGCAAATTACTTACGCTATTAAAGATACAAAGTTTGAAGGTATGAAGATTAAAGCCGGCGATTACATGGGTCTAAAAGAAAAAGATATTATTATTTCTTTACAAGATAAAATGGAAGCAACACGCCAATTAATTGATCAAATGGTTGATGAAGAAAGTGAAATTGTTACTTTAATTTATGGAGAAGATGTTAGTGATGAAGAAGCTGCTTCTATTGCTAGCTATATTGAAGAAAACTATGACGCTGAAGTAGAAGTGAATAATGGACAGCAACCTGTTTATTCATTTATTATTGGAGTAGAATAAATTATCATATAAAGGAAGGCATCCCACTTACAAGATGCCTTCCTTTTATGTTGGTGTACTACACTTTATTTCTTACGTTTACGATAGAATCCCATGTTGCTTTACCAATATTTCCATCGATGTTTAAATCATATAAATATTGAAACTGTTGGACTGTTGTTGTTGTGCGCGGACCATAAGATGCATCAATAGGAATTGGTCTTAAACAACTGTTTTTTGCGGCGATTTCATTTAAATATTCTTGCATTTTATAGACTTCGATGCCTTGATTACCTTGGGTTAAATAAAAAGAACTACTTGCTACAGGAATATTTGTAACGATTCCTAATTCTTTTAGCTTGTTTACGATTGCATTCCAAGTAGGTGTATCAATTTTGCCTGTACTAGGTAATTTAGCAAATGCTTGATATTCACGTACGGTATTTGATGTTTTAGGTCCAAATTCGCCATCTTGTAATAATCTTGTTTTTACAATTCCTAGTTCTTGAAATATATTAAGATAAGCTTGCATTTTATTTACGCCTATTCCTACACTGCCTATTTGTAATGGTGCCAATGTTGTATTCATGTTCATTCTCCTCTCTTTACAGTATATGGAGAATGTTTTTTTGTTAGCAGATAATAGCCTATAATTCTGTGCTTATTATTCAGTTATGGTATACTAGTAATAACAAATACAGAAAAGGAGAATTTTGCTATGGAATTTTCAGAGGTTATTAGAAAGCGTTATTCGCTAAGAGATTATACTGATCAAGAAGTGGAAAGAGAAAAGCTAGATGCAATACTTGAAGCAGGGAGAATTGCACCAACTGCTGCCAATACTCAATCACAACGTATTTATGTGATGGAAGGAACCAAGCTAGAACGTCTATGTAAGTATACAAATTTACATGGTGCAAAACTTGCTTTAATCGTTTGTGGAAATCATGAAGAAGCATGGGTAAGAAGATATGATAAAAAAGATAGTGCAACAATAGATGCCAGTATTGTTTGTACACATATGATGTTTGAAGCAACATCACTTGGATTGGGAAGCTTGTGGGTGTGTAGTTTTGATCCTAAAGGAGTACATGATGAATTTGACATGGGAGAAAGTATAGAACCCATCAATATTTTATGTTTAGGATATCCAAAAGGAGTAGGCGCTTCAAGTACACGTTTTGATGAAACAAGAAAGAAAATAGAAGAAATTGTGGTTTTCTAGCAAATAGAAAACTGCTTTTTTTGTTCTATTTATGGTAATCAAGCATACACTGTTTTGAGGTGAGAAGGTGGGTAAGCAAATAGTGATAAGCTTGTTAGTTCTTTTTTTATGTTTCATTAATAGTACGTCGATACATAGTAAAGTAAGTAATGGGAGTATGTACATTCAATTTGTTGATCAAAATGAAAAAAGGTTATCACAAATACAAGTTACTTTAGTAAACGTTCAAAACAAAAAAGAACGCAGTTTTACTTCTAATAAGAGTGGACGCATTAAAGTAAACGAGTTACAAGTAGGTACTTATGAAGTAATTCTTACAGAGCATTCAAAATATAAACTTTATAAAGATGTCGATTTTGAAGTAACACCTTATAATATTGATAAAGGAGTTACTTTGAAAATTATTTTAGCTGGGAAAACTAGTTTTTTTAGCTTTCCTATTCATATTTCATTGTATCTCTTGTTTTTTACTCTTATGGGAGCTATCGCTATCTTATACTATTATGGAAGGAAACAAACATTCACACATTTTATTGATAATTTAATGATATAATACTCCCAAATGAGGTGAATTTTATGATAGAAGAAATTTTAGAATACAATAAAAAGTTTGTAGCAAACAAAGAATATAAGCCATTTGAAACGAGCAAATTCCCTGAAAAAAAGTTGGCTATTGTTACTTGTATGGATACAAGATTGATAGAATTATTGCCAGCGGCATTAGGAATTAAAAACGGTGATGCTAAAATCATTAAGAATGCTGGAGGTGTAATTTCACATCCATTTGGTAGTGCTGTACGAAGCTTGTTAATTGCCATTTACGATTTAGGAGTACAAGATGTGATGATTATTGGACATAGCGACTGTGGCGTTCAACATATGGATAGTGCAGCCATGCTACAGACCATGCGTACGCGTGGGGTATCTTCACAGGTTGTGGATACCATGCAGTATTGTGGAATAGATTTTGATTTATGGTTGTCAGGTTTTGAAAGTGTTGAAGAGTCAGTCAAAAGAAGTGTACAATTATTGCTTGAACACCCGCTGATACCTGATGATATACGTATTTATGGAATGGTTATGGATTCAACTACAGGAGAGTTAACCCAAGTATAAAAAAAGCAGCTAGATTTTTCTAGTTGCTTTTTTGAATGCTTCGCGACTTAATGTGGCACCTTGTGTTTCTACCACTTGTGCCGAAATGTGATTTGCTTTACGAACTGCATCATGCAATTCATAACCAAGTGCACGATAAGCGATAATACTACCAATATGAGCATCTCCAGCTCCAATACAATCTATTTGATTTGCATGAACACTTGGTATGATACAACCTTTTTTATTATCAAATACATACGCACCATTTGCGCCTAATGTGATGATTACAGTGTTATTTGTTTGTTTATATAGAAAAAGGGCAACTTCTTCTATTGAAGTCTTTTGACTTATTGCGAATGCTTCTTCTTTGTTTAAGTGTAGAATGGGAGAAAGAGATAACATGCGTTTCATACTACTTGCTTCAATTGATAAAATGCGTGGTCCTGGAGCAAAGTAGATGTCTAGTTCGTTATGCGCTTCTAAGTACTCTATTATATAAATGCCAGTTGTTTCTTCTAGTTCAAGACCACAAACATATACACTATGAAATTGATAGGCATCTAATTTAGCAAACCATTCCTTTTTGAATTTATATTCTGCACGTTGATTTGAAAGAAAGGTACGCTCGCCGTTATCATCAACAAAGCAGTAACAACATCCATTCTCTTCATTTGTTAATAGGAAAGGGGTTCCTAGGCCTTTTTGTATGAATTGTTCAGCGACATATTCGCCGTAGATTCCACTACCTACTGGACTGAACAATAAAGAAGGTACGCCTAACAAATGACACATCCAATGTGCGTTGAAGGCACATCCACCTAATGCTAAGGATTGTTCCTTAATATTAACATCTTGAGTAAGAGAAGGTAAATAAGGAACATGAATGATAACATCAACGACACTTGATCCAATAAATAAAACACGTTCATTGTGGGTGTTTTCTTCAAAAATGGAGTCTGCATTTTTAGATAATGTAGTCACTTTTGAACAGTATATTCTCATATTTGTTTCTTCTTCTTGATTATAAGTGAGCGTTAATGCTTGGGAAACTTTTAAAGCAAGATGATGAAATAAGTCACAAGTGTTTTCTATTGCACACTGAAAGTTCTGATAATTAGCATCACTATACGTTTGGATAAACAAATTATAGTCTTCTTTTGGTAAATACTGCTTATAATACTTTTCAAATTTACCACTTGAAATTTCAAAATGATAAAGGATGCCTAGATACCAATTGATCATTTGATGCAAATTCTTTCGGACAATTGTGTCAAACATTGTTTTTGCATAAGGAAGTTCATCGCGCCAAATGCCTTTTGCGACATTCTGTAAACACCACCAAAAATCATTACAACAATATGTAAAGGTTGCTTGATTTGGTTTACGAATTGAATAATCTTGTTTATTAAAGGGAACAGCTGTAAATATATTTTGCTTATCAAGTAAGATCTTTGTTTGCGAAGAATAAGGGTATATTTGTTTTGCATAAGCATTCGACATAAGTTTTAAATCAATGCGATTACCATCTTCAAACAACATCAAATAAGTATATTCATCTTCAAAGTGAGTTTGTTTACCACAATTTTTATCTAGTTCATCAACTCTCTGTATCATTGATAATTTACCGAAACAATCAATCCAAGAAGGATTGTTTATAAATAGTGAGGTATCTTCTACGACAAAGACTATATCATAATCTTGTAGGATATCTTCACGAATAGTTGGATTTGCACGTGAGCCATTTAAAAAAACAGCAAGAATATTTGGATTGTTATTTGCTGTAGTAACAATTAAAGAAAACATTTCGTTCGTATTTCGCATATCGATCATCGCCTTACATGTATAAGAATAAAGGAAGAATGAGAAAAAGTCTAGTGTTAGCTAAGTGTATACAAAAGGAAAGCTTGCAAAAGTATTGTGTAATCTTTATAATTGATACGAAAGAGGTAGATCTATGTACCATATATATATTGACGCTGAATTTGATGCGATTAAAATTAATAAAAAGTTTTATCAAATGGTAGTCTCTTTAGGCGCTGTTATGGCGGATGAAGAAGGCAATCAATTGGATACGTTTTATTCACTTGTAAAACCATACAATTTTAAATGTTTAACAAGTGTGGTCAAACGGATGACAAAATTAAATGATGAGGATATTTTAGCAGCTCCATCACTAGTTGTTGTTGAACATTGCTTTAAAACATGGGTTCATCGTTTAACACAAGATGATGAAAAGCTTTTCTTATATAGTTTTGGACCTGATGATAAACGAACAATTTCGCAAAACTGTACAGCTTTAAAGATTGATGAAGAAGGACTTTTCACAAAGATGAAAGACGTGCAAAAAGAATTATCTGCTAGCGTATGCTATCTAGATAATGTTGTATCTAAGACTTTGTCATTGGATGATATGAAAGCAGTTTATGAAATTGAAGGTATTGTTGACCATAACGCATTAAGCGATGCCATTGATTTAATGAAGATTCATCAGGCATTTTTAAGGAAACAACAACCAAGTGAAGCAAAGATTGTCGAGATTGTGAATCGTAAAGTACGTAAACAACAACAAGTACAAGAAAGACAAAGAAGAAGATTATCATTGTTGATGAAACAACGCTTTCGTGTATTTCCAACCTTGGATATAAAACTTGTATTTTACCAAGAAATCATTGAATATTTTCATTCATGGGAAGATCGTGATTATCATTTTTCATTACACTGTAAAGGTTCTTATATTGTGATTGATACCAAAAAATATTTATATGAAGAATTGTTAGCACGTCTTTGTGTAGATATCGCTAGTGAAGTACCGAGTGTTACTATGTACTTTACATATCAGAATGAAAGCTTTGAAAAGAAGTTTTTATTGAACTATCGTAATGCGACTAGTATTGAAAATATTATCAGAAGAATGAGCGAAGAAGTACATGGTGTCTGAAGCTATCGAAAAAGGAAATAGGTTATTGAAAGAAATAAATACATTACTTTCTTATATCAATATCTTAACACAAGGGAACTTTCTAGAGCGTAATCCATATTGGCATTCAACAAAAACGAAGAAGGTATTGGTTGCTATTCATGAATCAGTGAATCGTAGTATTGAAGATATTTTCTTATTTAGTGCGTGTGTAACAAAACTTGAAAACCAGCATGAACGTTTACTAGCATATTTTGAAACATATGCTTTTCTCTTTGATTTTTACGATGATATTAAGCGACAGGAAATGGATCATAGATTATTAATGAAAGATCAAACTTTATTAACTAAATTTAATGAATTAGCATATAGTAGCGAATACTATGTACAAGAGTTGGAAAGAATAGAGGTATGCCAATGAATATAGTAATATCTCCTGCTAAACGTATGCGTAATGATATTGCTTATTTGAAGCCAACTCAAACACCAATTTATTTAAAACAAACGAAACATTTACTGCACTATATCAAAACACTAACGTTACAAGAACTACAAGCAATTTTAGAATGTAATAGTAAAATTGCGGAAGAAAGCTTTCAAGCATATAAGCGTATGAGCTTGAAAGAAGAAGGAAGTCCTGCTTTATTAGCTTTTGATGGTATTCAATATACATATATGGCTCCATCTATCTTCTTTGATGAAACCTTTGCTTATGTTCAACAACATGTGTTTATTCTATCTGGTTTTTATGGGGTTTTACATCCATTTGATGCAGTAGTGCCTTATCGATTGGAATTAAATAATAAGTTTGTTACGCCTTTTTGTAGTAGCTTGTATGAGTATTGGAAGGATTTACCTTATCAAGAAGTTACGAAACATGACCATGATATTTTAGATCTTACGAGTAAGCAATATGCGAGAATCATCAATAAGTACCTACAAGTAGGTGATCATATGGTGAGGTGTCGTTTTTATGAAGATGAAGAAGGTAAGTATCGCGAAAAAGGAGTATATGTAAAAATGGCGAGAGGAGAAATGGTTCGGTATTTAGCACAAATCGAAGCAACTTCATTTGAAGAAGTAAAAACTTTTTCAAGACTTGGCTATCATTATCGTGAAGATTTATCAAATTGGAATACAATGGTATTTGTACGAAAAAATAAAAGAACGTGAAAGAATGAAGTTAAGAATCAAATACATGATAGATAAGGGACTTATGAACTCCTAGCAAAAAATAGTAGAATTAAATCTAAGATATGCAGATAAAATATCCAAAAAAAATCTTGTATTATTTTGAATATATGGTAGAATAAATACAAATAAAAGGTCCTTTAAAATAATCCAGAGAGGTTATGAAGGCGATAAACCCGAGATAACAGTTCTAAAGGTCCTTTTGTATAAAAAGGCCTTTTTTTAAAGGCTAAAACGGAGGTACTTATGAATACAAATAGTTTATTAAAAATTTGTGATTTAACAAAAGAAGATATTTTTAACATCCTCCATGATGCTCTTAGTTTTTCTAGTTCCCAAAAAGATTGGCAAGTACCGAAACGTACATTAATTGCTAATCTTTTTTTTGAACCAAGCACAAGAACGCATTTTTCTTTTGCTTCCGCACAACATCAATTGGGTTGTTGTGTAGAAAACTTTAGTGCGCAAGGAAGTAGCGTTGAAAAAGGTGAAACGCTTTATGACACTGTAAAAACATTTGAAAGTATTGGCTATGATGCTGTTGTCATTCGTCATAGTAGTGATGAATACTTTAAAGAATTAAAAAATATAAATATTCCTATTTTAAATGCCGGAGATGGGTGCGGTAACCATCCAACCCAGTGCTTATTAGATTTATTAACAATCTATCAAGAATTTGGTAAATTTGAGGGAATTAAAGTTGCTGTAATTGGTGATGTTAACCATTCACGCGTTGCGAAAAGCATAAAAGAAGCTATGGAATTGTTAGGCGGCGAGGTATGCTTTAGTGGACCTTGCGAATGGGTCGAAAAAGACAAGTATTATAAAAGTGTAGATGAGGCAGTTGCTTGGGGTGATGCTGTTATGATGTTGCGTATTCAACATGAACGTCACCAAGAAAGTATGCAATGTAGTAAAAGTGAGTATTTAGAAAAATATGGATTAACGAAAGAACGCGCAAAGTTGATGCAAGAGCATGCTATCATTATGCATCCTGCACCAGTAAATCGTGGAGTAGAAATGGATAGTGATTTAGTAGAAGCAAAAAATAGTCGTATTTTTAAACAAATGGAGAATGGTGTCCTTGTTCGTAAGGCTGTAGTCAAACGAGCATTTGGATACGAACCATTTAAGTAAAGAAAGGGAAGTGAGCAAAGTGAAACTTATTCGACAAGCAAAAATAAACCAAAAAGATAACGATTTTGTATTAAAAGATGTTTTGTTTGATGAAACAGGTATCAAAAAGATTGAAGATCACTTGTACGTAGACAATGTAGAAGAGGTAATTAACGCAGATGGAGCTTATTTATTACCAGGACTTATTGATGTTCATGCGCACTTACGCGAACCTGGTTATGAATACAAAGAAACAATTCGGACAGGAAGTGCTGCTGCGGCTCACGGAGGTTTTACAACGATTATGGCAATGCCTAATGTAATACCTTTTCCAGATAATGTAGATGTTATGAAAACATATTTGGAAAAGATTAGACAAGATGCAATTGTAAATGTAATTCCTTATGCTTGTATTACCAAAGGTGAAAAAAGTAAGGAATTAAGTGATATAGAAGGACTTTCAAAGCAAGGCATTCATGCATTTAGTGATGATGGAGTTGGTGTTTCAACTGCGGATTTGATGGAACAAGCACTACTTACTACCAAACAATTTGGTGGTATGATTGTAGCACATACAGAAGACATGAAATATCGTCAACCTCTCGCTTGTATGCATGAAGGGATTCGTAATAAAGAATTGGGGTACTTGGGGATTCCAAGTGCTTGTGAATATGAACAATTACATCGTGATTTAGAACTCGTAAAGTCGACACAAGGATGTTATCATGTCTGTCATATGAGTGCGAAAGAAAGTGTAGAACTTTTAAAAGAATATAAAGCAATGGGTGTAAATTGTAGTGGAGAAGTGACTGCCCATCATCTCTTATTAAATGAGATGGATGTAAGCGGCGTAAACTATAAGATGAATCCACCTTTACGTAGCGTGCAAGATCAACAGGCGCTTATACAAGGTTTACTATCAGGAAGTATTGATATGATAGCAAGTGATCATGCACCACATAGTGAAGAAGAGAAAAACAAAGGAATGGAAACATCACCATTTGGAATTGTTTCATTAGAAACATCGTTTCCTTTGTTATATACGAAGTTTGTGAAGGAAGAACATATCTTTACATTAGAGCGTTTACTCTATTGGATGAGTGAAGCACCAGCTACTCGTTTCCATCTTGAAAGAAAAGGGAAATTAGCAGTTGGATATGATGCAGATATGGTTTTAATGGATTTGGATCACGAGCGAGTGATTCATAAAGAAGACTTCTATTCAAAAGGATGGAATACACCATTTGATGGTGTACGTTGTTTTGGATGGGTAGAAAAAACATTTGTTAAAGGATGCAACGTTTATGAAAATAAGGAGGAGCACTAAATGAAAAAAAGACTATTGATTTTAGAAGACGGCAGTGTGTATGAAGGAAAAGCATTTGGTAGTGATAACTACAAGATGGGAGAATTAATCTTTCAAACAGGAATGAGTGGATATCAAGAAATTATATCTGATTTATCTTACTATGGACAAATCGTTATGATGAGCTATCCTGCAATTGGTAACTGTGGTATTAATCGTGATGATTTTGAAAGTATTGTTCCTAAAGCATTTGGATTTGTAGTAAAAGAATATTGTGATGAACCAAGTAACTTTAGAAGTGATATGAGCTTAGATGCTTTTATGAAACTAAAAGGAATTCCTGGTATCAGTGATATAGATACACGTGAAATCACAAGAAAAATACGTGATCATGGAGTATTAAAAGCAATTATGGCAGAGCCTGATGCTAATGTGGAAGAAATTATTAGCATGATGAAAGCTACTGCATTACCAAGTGATGGTGTACAGTGTGTTTCTACACAGAAACCATTTCCAATTCCTTCACGTGGACAAAAAGTAGTTATGGTTGATATTGGTACAAAATTTGCCGTTATCCGTGAATTTAATGCACGTGGAGCTGACTTAATTGTTGTACCTTACAACATGAGTGCACAAGATATTTTAGCAATTCATCCAGATGGGGTTGTTTTATCGGGAGGACCTGGAGCACCTTGTGAAATACCAGAAACGATTGAAACAACAAAAGCTTTATTAGGAAAAGTACCAATGTTTGGAATTGGACTAGGACATGAAGTCATTGGTGCGGCTTGTGGAGCGAACGTTATTAAAATGAAAGTTGGGCATCACGGCAATAGTTCACCAGTACGTAATTTAAAGAAAAATAAAATTGAATTTACAGCGCAAAATCACGGTTATGAAATTGCAAAAGATTCACTTGATGGAACTGGTTTGATTGTAACGTATACCGCTTTAAATGATGATTCTATCGAAGGCTTTGAACATGATACGTATCCAGTGATTTCGCTTGCATTTGAGCCTGAAGCAGCACCTGGAGCAGATGATGTGAATTATATATTTGATGACTTCTGTACCATGATGAAAGATTGGAGCGCAAAATAAAATGACAAAAAGAACAGACATTAAGAAAATATTAGTTATAGGATCAGGACCAATCGTAATTGGGCAGGCAGCCGAATTTGATTACGCAGGAACACAAGCTTGTACATCTCTTCGTGAAGAAGGGTATGAAGTTATCTTGATTAATTCAAACCCTGCCACTATTATGACAGATACAGTAGTAGCTGATCGTGTGTATATTGAACCTTTGACGATTGAGTTTGCAAGTCGCGTTATTTATAAAGAAAGACCATGTGCCATCCTTGGAAGTTTAGGAGGACAGACTGGATTAAACTTAGTTGTTGAACTAGCTGAATCAGGTATTTTAGATGAATGTCATGTAGAAGTGTTAGGAACTGCATTAGATGCTATTGAAAAAGCGGAAGATAGAGATAAATTCCGTGAGTTAATGTATGAATTAGGAGAACCAGTACCTGAT
Organism: Longicatena sp.; assembly: GCA_036639635.1. GTDB lineage: Bacteria > Bacillota_I > Bacilli_A > Erysipelotrichales > Erysipelotrichaceae > JAVWIF01. Next base: position 13,635 of record JAVWIF010000018.1, on the reverse strand, counting down.
AGTGTGATTGTACATACCATTGAAGAAGCGCTTGTATTTGCTACTAGTAATGGATACCCTGTAGTAGTTCGTCCTGCATATACGCTAGGAGGAACAGGCGGAGGATTTGCTCATAGTGAAGAAGAATTGAAAACAATCTGTGAAAATGGATTGAAAATTTCCCCTGTTCACCAATGTTTAATTGAACAAAGTATTGCTGGATACAAAGAAATTGAGTATGAAGTAATGCGTGATAACGCAGATAATGCAATCGTTGTTTGTAACATGGAAAATATTGACCCTGTAGGAATTCATACAGGAGACTCCATTGTAGTTGCCCCAACACAAACACTAACAGATAGAGAGTGTGGTATCATGCGTGCTGCATCCTTAAAGATTATTCGTGCATTAAAGATATGTGGAGGATGTAATGTACAATTAGCATTAGATCCTAACTCTTTCAACTATTATGTAATTGAAGTAAATCCACGTGTATCTAGATCAAGTGCACTAGCGAGTAAAGCCACTGGTTACCCGATTGCTAAACTTGCTGCTAAAGTAGCGGTTGGATTAACATTAGATGAAATTATTAATCCTGTAACAAAAACAAGCTATGCCTGTGTTGAACCTTGTATCGACTATGTTGTTACAAAATTCCCACGTTTTGCCTTTGATAAATTTCCTAAAGCTGATCGTACACTAGGAACACAAATGAAAGCAACTGGAGAAGTTATGTCCATTGGACGGACCTTTGATGAAGCAATTCTAAAAGCAATTCGTTCTTTAGAAATGAAAACAGACCACTTAGAACAACGTGAAATCAATGCGCTCAGTGTAGATGATTTATGGGACAAAGTGAAAAAGTGTGATGACGAGCGTATCTATGCTATTACGGCTTTATTAAGAAAAGGTGCAAGCATTGATGAAATCTTTGAAGTGACAAAGATGGATCGTTACTTCTTATATAGATTTGCCAATATAGTAAAATATGAAACAGTGATTGAAACACATAAAAATGATATTGAAGTATTAAGAGAAGCTAAGAAACAAGGATTCGCTGATAGCTTTATTGCTCGTAAATGGGGAGTAGAAGAACGCTCCATCTATGACACAAGAGTACAAAACAACATCGTACCAGTATATAAGATGGTGGATACTTGTGCTGGTGAATATGTATCAAATACACCTTACTTATATTCAACATATGAACATGAAAATGAAAGTGTTCGTAGTGATGCTAAAAAGATTATTGTACTAGGATCAGGACCTATCCGTATTGGACAAGGGGTAGAGTTCGACTATGCAACTGTTCACTGTGTGAAAACATTACGTGAATGTGGTTATGAAGCTATCGTAATTAATAATAACCCAGAAACAGTATCTACAGACTACTCTATATCTGATAAGCTTTACTTTGAACCATTAACAATTGAAGATGTTATGCATGTTATTGATTTAGAAAACCCACTTGGCGTAATTGTTCAGTTTGGTGGACAAACAGCAATTAACTTAGCTGATAAATTAGTTGAGCGTGGAGTTAAAATCTTAGGAACTTCTTTGGAAGATATTGACCGTGCAGAAGATCGTCATGAATTTGAAAACATGTTAAATAAATTAGAAATTCCACAACCAGAAGGACAAACTGCAGTGACTGTCGAAGAAGCGTTGGTTATTGCGAATAGAATATCTTATCCCGTATTGGTTCGTCCTAGTTATGTATTAGGTGGACGTGCTATGGAGATTGTTCATAACGATGATGATTTACGTGTCTATATGGCAACAGCAGTAAAAGAAATCAGCCATGACGCACCAATCCTAGTTGATAAATACATTGTTGGTAAAGAGTTAGAAATTGATGCCATTGCCGACGGTGAACATGTTTATATTCCAGGAATTATGGAACATATTGAACGCGCTGGTGTTCACTCTGGTGACTCTATTAGCGTATACCCAGCACCAACTGTTTCTCAGAAAGTAAAAGATACAATTGTAGATTATGCGATTCGTATTGGAAAAGGTTTCCACTTTATCGGATTATATAACATTCAATTTATTGTTGATAAAGAAGAACGTGTCTATGTATTAGAAGTAAACCCAAGAAGTTCACGGACGGTACCTTTCTTAAGTAAAATCACACAAATACCAATGTCATATGTAGCTACACGCTGTGTATTAGGACATTCTTTAAAAGAACAAGGCTATGAAGAAGGAATTCACCCAGAAGGTGAGCGTCACTTTGTAAAAGCGCCAGTATTCTCTTTTGCAAAACTACGTAGTGTCGACACAACTCTAGGACCTGAAATGAAATCTACTGGAGAGGCATTAGGTGGCGATGTTACCTTAGAAAAAGCTCTTTATAAAGCATTATTAGCAAGTGGAGTAAAAATTCCTTTACATGGAAATGTATTAATGACCATAGCAGATGTTGATAAAGAAGAAGGCTTAAAAATAGCCAAACGTTTCTCTGCAATCGGATATGGAATTTATGCAACAAAAGGAACAGCTAAATATTTAGAAAAATATGGACTATATGTACATACAGTAAGTAAAATAGAAGAAAATAATGAATCAAATGTAGTAGATGTCATTCGTAAAGGACGCGTAAACTATGTTGTCAACACGATGAGTATTTCAAAAGCAGTAAGCTTAGATGGATTTGAAATTAGAAGAGCCGCTGCTGAAAATAATATTTCTTGTTTCACTTCTTTAGATACAGCCAATGCAATTCTAAGAGTCTTAGAATCTCAAACTTTCACAACGATTTCTATGAATGAATTGGAGAACTAATATGCAAGAAGAAAAGGGAATTATTATCAGTAATAAAGAAATTGCCAAGGATACGTATTGTATGCAAATCAACGCGAGCATGTCTAAAGACATGCTCCCTGGTCAATTCGTTAATATTAAGGTTGATGGTTTTCTTTTACGTCGACCAATTAGTATTTGTTCCATTGATTCAAAAGATACATTCACTATTATTTATAAAGTTGTAGGAGAAGGTACGCAAAAATTAGCTACTTTAAAGAACCAAATGTTGATTGATGTATTTGGACCTTTAGGAAGCTCTTACCCACTTCATGAAGAAGTAGAAGAAGTCTTGTTAATTGGAGGAGGCGTTGGTGTACCTCCACTATATGAATTAGCTAAACAATATCGTAATTTAGGAAAAGAAGTTTATGTTGTACTAGGCTTTAATGATGCACCAAGTGTTTTCTTTGTGAATGAATTTGAACAACTAGGTGCACTTGTATATGTGGCAACGATGGATGGCTCAAAAGGTAGTAAGGGTACTGTGATGGATGCGATTAAAGAACATCACATCACTTGTGACTTTACCTATAGTTGTGGTCCAAGACCGATGTTAAAAGCGATTGAAAATACGTATGAAAAAGGATATATGTCCTTTGAATCACGTATGGCTTGTGGAATTGGGGCTTGTAATGCTTGTGTTGCTAAAGATAAAAAAGAAGCAAATTTATATCATAAAATATGTCAAGATGGACCAGTGTTTCCAATTGGAAAGGTGGAGTTCTAATGGATATGAAAGTAAACTTACCAGGGCTGCAACTTAAAAATCCAATCTTACCGGCTAGTGGTTGCTTTGGCTTCGGTAGAGAATATGCCCAATTATATGATTTATCGTTACTTGGTGGTATTGCTATTAAAAGTGCAACCCCACAAAGTCGATTTGGAAATCCAACCCCACGAGTTACGGAAACACCAATGGGCATGTTAAATGCAATTGGTTTACAAAATCCAGGTGTAGATGCAATTATGGAAAAAGAATTACCATTTCTTGCACAATATGATACGGAAATACTAGCCAATGTGGCTGGCGCTACGATGGAAGAATATATTGAAGTTATCAAAAAGCTGAATACATCAGAGATAGTGAAAGCTTATGAATTAAATATAAGTTGTCCAAATGTAAAACATGGTGGTATTGGCTTAGGAAGTGATCCTAAGTTAGCTGCTGAAATAACACGATTAGCAAAAGAGGCTGCAACTAAACCGGTCTATGTTAAACTTTCTCCAAATGTAACAAATATTGTAGAGATAGCAAAAGCGGTAGAAGCGGCTGGTGCTGATGGACTGGTCTTAATTAATACCTTACTTGGTATGCGTATTGATTTACATACGCATCAACCTATTTTAGCAAATATAACAGGAGGCTTAAGTGGACCTGCTATTAAACCCGTTGCTATACGGATGGTTTATCAGGTATATGAAGCCGTATCTATTCCTATTATTGGTGTCGGTGGTATTACGTGTGCCCAAGATGTTTTAGAATTTTTATATGCAGGAGCACAAGCAGTAGAAATAGGGATGCAAAACTTTGTTGATCCATACTGTTGTGTTAAAATAATTGAAGAATTACCAGCAGTCTTAGAGAAATACGGATGTCATAGCATAAGCGATGCTGTGGGAAGGGGTCATAAGAAATGAGTAAAACAATCGTTGCATTAGATTTTTCAAACAAAGAAGAAGTTATGAACTTCTTGGATAAGTTTAAAGAACCAATCTATGTAAAAGTCGGAATGGAATTAACCTATGCATTTGGCTTTGAAATGATCAAAGAAATAAAGAAGAGGGGACATAAAATCTTCTTGGATTTAAAACTACATGATATTCCTAACACGGTTAAAAACGCTATGAAGAACTTAGCAAGTCTTGATGTTGATATTGTAAACTTACATGCTAGTGGTGGAAGTGCCATGATGAAAGCAGCTATGGAAGGCTTGAATGAAGGAGCAATCCATGGAAAACGCCCTTTATGTATTGCGGTAACACAATTAACCTCTACTTCACTTGAAGCTATGAACAATGAATTGTTAATTCAAGGAAGTGTACAAGATGTAGTAATTGCCTATGCAAAACTAGCAAAAGATAGTGGATTAGATGGCGTTGTTTGTTCTGTTTTAGAAGCTCGCGCCATTCATGAAGCTTGTGGTAGTGACTTTTTAACGGTTACTCCAGGTATTCGTTTAACAAGTGATTCTAAAGATGATCAAAAACGAGTAGCAACACCTAACTTTGCGAAAGAAGAAGGCTGTGATTATATCGTTGTTGGAAGAAGTATAACAAAAAGTGAAAATCCTTATCAAACATATCATGATATAGAAGCAATTATGGAGGGAAAATAAGATGAATATAGAAAAACTAGTAGCAAAAAACTTACTTGATATCAAAGCGGTATCACTACAACCCAATGATCCATTTACTTGGGCAAGTGGAATTAAATCACCAATTTATTGTGATAATCGTCTAGTTTTATCATTTCCTGAAAAAAGAAGTGTTGTTGTAGATGCCTTTGTTCAACTTATTAAAGATGAATATGATGATGCAGATGTAATTATTGGAACATCAACAGCAGGTATTCCTTGGGGAGCTTTGGTAGCAGATAAATTAGAAAAACCATTTGGTTATGTTCGTAGTTCTAATAAAACCCATGGTAAAGGTAACAAGATTGAAGGAAAAGTAGAAAAAGGACAAAAAGTCGTTGTTGTAGAAGATTTAATTAGTACTGGTGGTTCAGTAAAAGATGTTGTTGATTCTTTACGTGAAGCAGGTGCACAAGTGGTTGGAGTAGTAGCTATCTTTACTTATTTATTACCGATTGCAACTCAAGTATTTAACGAACTTGCTTGTGAATTTAAAACCTTAAGTAATTATGATGCATTAATTGAAGTTGCTTTAGAACTTGATTATATTAAAACAACTGATTTAGCAAAATTAAAAGCGTGGAAAAAAGATCCAAAAGATGAATCTTGGATGCACCAATAAGAAAAGAAGTCTAATCCGACTTCTTTTCTTTTCCAGATAAATAATTTAGTAATTGTTGAGCCGCACGTCCACTGCTACCACCATGACTTAATTCCCATTTGACTGCTTCCTTACATAATTCTTCTTCACTTAAGTGAAGCTCAGGATATTTTTTTGCTAATTGGATAACAATATTAAAATAATCATCTTGATTTGGTCGTTCATAACAAATACTTAAACCAAAACGCGCAACTAAACTAAGCTTCTCTTGCATCGTATCACTATGATGCATTTCATCTTCACTCATGTCACTACGATCGCCCCAAGTTTCACGTACAAGGTGTCGACGATTACTTGTGGCATAAATAAGTACATTGTCAGGTTTGGTCTCTACACCGCCTTCTATAACCGCTTTTAAGAACTTGTATTCAATTTCAAACTCCTCAAATGATAAATCATCCATATAAATAATAAAACGATAATTACGATTCTTGATTTGAGCAATAATCGTGGACAAATCTTTGAATTGATGCTTGTATATTTCAATCATTCGTAAGCCTTGTTCATAAAACTCATTCACAATGGCTTTAATACTAGTTGATTTTCCTGTTCCACTATCTCCATATAATAAAACATTGTTAGCATTTCTTCCACATACAAAGGCTTCTGTATTTTCAACTAACATATCTTTTTGTAGTTCATAGCCAACTAAATCAACTAATTGTACATTTTCCATATTGTTGATAGGAAGGAAACGGATACTTTGATCTTCTTTTGAAAGGATACGAAAAGCTTTATTTAAACCAAACATACCCACACCATAATCACGATAAAAAGATGTAATGATGGTAAATATCTCATTTTCATCTGTAGCATCTTCTATTTGTTTACTGATGAGTTGTACCATTTGACTTACATTCTTATTGTACATACGCTCTTTTTTTTGTATCGATTCATAATTTTGAATCGTCGTAAAACAATCAATGTCGAGTGTTGTTTCAAGTTGTGAAAAATCATAGTCAAATAAATTTTTAAAGATTTTGAAATCATTTTTCGCAAAATGATTGACACTTCCTTCTTGTGCTCCACTTTTTTCACTTACTAAACTAAATGAGTTTTCATTCATTAATAATAAGAAGGTTAGATAATTGTGCCACAAGTTATTAGCGAAGCCATAACTTGTAGAAATATCTAGTAATGCTTTGATTTGTGCATAGATTCTTTCAATCAATTCACTCTTCTGATAGTTCTTTTTATCAAAGTCTAAACATATCTTTGATAGGTTATAGAGGATACAAGGTTCTTCAAATTCACGATATAGTATTAATTTTGCTGTTTCTTTATACATGGTATTCATCCCTTTCGCTTGTTTAATTATAAACAATTCTTGAACATTTGCAAAGGTTTGTTTTCATATAATGAATAAAATTACATTCATATGTAAACTTGTTACAATAAATATGTAAAAGATTGTAAAAAGTGTTGACAACACTATGAAAAAGTTTTATTCTATATACAATCACTAGATGAAGTGAAAGGAAGTGGACCTTATGAATGCGTTTTATATTATCGTCATTATTATTATTCTCATAGTCATAAGTAAGTCTGTTTTTCTTTTTCGAAAGTCTCTAGCGAGAATTTCATAACAGTCACTTTTGTTGCATATGCAATTGGTGTGAGGTATAAAAAGAAAAGCAGCTTATCATTTTATTGATATGCTGTTTTTTTGTAAATAAGGAGGAAGTTGTATGGATTGTAAGGATGTTGAAAATGCCGCAAATCGGCTAGCAGGTAATATTCATAATGTAAAAGTAACCTCATCAAAAACGTTTTCTAAAATGAGTGATTGTGATTTATTCTTAAAATGTGAGAATCGTCAGAAAACAGGTTCTTTTAAAGTAAGAGGGGCATTTAACAAATTAGCAAAGCTGAAAGAAGAAGGATTTAGCGGTGAGCTCATTGCTAGTAGCGCTGGAAATCACGCACAAGGCGTCAGCTACGCTAGTAGTGTTCTAGGAATGCATGCGACAATTGTTATGCCAAAGAGTACACCAATTGCCAAAGTCTTAGCAACCAAAGGATATGGCGCAGAGGTCGTTCTATCTGGAGATTGTTATGATGCTTGTTATCAAGAAGCTTGTAAATTACAAGAAGAGAAACATGCCACTTTTATTCATCCATTTGATGATGAAGATGTGATTGCTGGACAAGGTACCATTGCTTATGAAATTTGTCATGATTTGCCCAATGTAGATATGATCGTAGTGCCAGCAGGTGGTGGTGGGCTACTCGCAGGTATTAGTTTTTATGCTAAACAAATCAATCCAAGAATACAGATTGTTGGCGTACAGGCCACAGGAGCAAATGCCATTGTACAATCTTTTAAGAAGAAAAAATACACAGCAACAAAGATTGCCAATACCATCGCTGATGGTATTGCAGTTAATAATCCAGGAACAAAAACAGTACAGATCATCCAAGAAAACGTCGATCAAATGGTTTGTGTAAGTGATGATGAAATAGCTGCCACTATTCTTGAATTACTAGAACGTGAAAAGCAAGTAGTAGAGCCTGCAGGAGCTGCAAGCTTAGCTGCTGTGATCAATGGAAAGATTGATGTAAAAGGAAAAAAAGTAGTATGTGTTTTATCTGGAGGTAATATTGATGTTTCCTTTATTCATAAAGTAGTAGAAAAAGGACTAGTTACACGCGGTAGAAATATTAAAATCAAAGCATTAATGTTAGATGTACCAGGAAGTTTAGAACACTTTACACATGTTGTTACACTAGCAAATGCGAATATAATAGAAATCCAATATGATCGCATACAGGCTGATTTAAATTTAAATGAAACAATTTTACATGTAGCCCTTGAAGTTAGTAGTAAGGAACATGGGCAAGCCGTATTAAAAGCCTTAGAGAAAGATGGATATGTTGTAGAAATTGAATAGAAAGGTATAAAGGGAAAGAGTATGAAAATGAATGGAGCGCAAATCTTAATGCAAGCCTTAATTGATCAAGGCGTAGATACGATCTTTGGTTATCCAGGTGGATCAGTTTTAAATATTTATGATGCGATTTATGAGCGTAGTGAAGAAATTCATCATATCTTAACTTCACATGAACAAGGAGCAGCCCACGCAGCTGATGGATATGCACGTAGCAGTGGTAAAACCGGTGTTTGTTTAGCTACTAGTGGACCTGGTGCTACCAACTTAGTTACAGGAATTGCGACAGCGTACATGGACTCTATTCCAATGGTAGCGATTACGGGTAATGTACCAAGTGATTTGATTGGTAGAGATAGTTTTCAAGAAGTAAATATCACAGGAATTACGATGCCAATTACCAAACATAACTTCATTGTACAACATGTTGAAGATTTAGCAGGCATCGTTAGGAAAGCATTTATAATTGCTAATTCTGGAAGAAAAGGACCTGTACTTATTGATATACCAAAAGATGTTACAAGTGATGTTTGTGAATATGTAAAACTACCAGCGTTTAGAATTCGTAAATTAGATAAAGTAGATGATGAAGTATTTGCACAAGCACTAGAAATGATAAGACAAGCCAAACGACCAATGATTTATGCAGGTGGTGGCGTATTATCATCGAATGCAACAAAAGAATTACTAAGCTTTTCTAAACATATGGATATACCAGTAAGTTGTTCTATGATGGGCTTATCAAGTGTACCTTATGCGTATGATTTATATTTGGGAATGATTGGAATGCATGGAACACCCGTATCAAATTATGCGACATTGCATACTGATTTAATTATTGCGATTGGCTCACGCTTCTCTGATCGAGTGGCAGGAAATCGTGAAGAATTTGGGAAAAATGCTAAAATCATTCACTTTGATATTGATGCAAGTGAAATATCTAAAAACGTAATGAGCGATATTAGTATTGTTGGAGATGCTAAATATATATTAAAGAAAATGATGCAAAGCATGCCAGAGACAAAACATAGTGAATGGACAAAAACGTTAAAACAAGTAAAAGAGAAACGAGATTTACCAAAGCCTAAAGAAGGCGATGGCGTAGATCCACGTAACTTAGCATTAACGTTACACGAAATCGTTGGAGAAGATGCAATTATAGCAACCGATGTTGGGCAACATCAAATGATTATTGCGCAATATTATCAATTCTCAAAGCCGCGTACATTTATTAGTTCTTGTGGACTTGGTACGATGGGATTTGGAATGGGAGCAGCCATTGGTGCTAAAGTAGCAAATCCGAATAGTCGCGTTATCCTTGTAACAGGAGATGGTAGTTTCCATATGAATATGAATGAAATGGCAACGGCTGTAAGTGAAAATATTCCAATTGTTATCTTAATCTTTAATAATTCTGTACTAGGGATGGTACGTCAATGGCAAACCTTGTTTTATGATCATCGCTATTCTAATACGTCTATTAATCGGCAAACCGATTATGTAAAACTTGCAGAAGCTTTTGGTGGTAAAGGATTAAGAATTAAGACAAAGCATGATATTGAAAGTGTGATGCAAGAAGCATTAAACAGTAAAGTACCTGTTATTGTTGATTGTTGGATAGATAAAGATGATTGTATTTATCCCATTATCCCACCTGGGAAAAGTGGAAAAGATATCATCTTATATGGAAATTAGGAGTTGAAAATATGAAAAGTGCTGTTTTATCATTGTTGGTATCCAATCATTTTGGGGTATTAACGAGAGTAACGACGTTATTCTCACAAAGAGGGTTTAATATTGATACATTGGCAGTAGGGGTTAGTGAAAACCAACAGTTTTCACGAATAACAATCACGACTTCAGGTGATTGCAATGTAATCAATCAAATTAAACTTCAGTTAGCAAAATTAGAAGATGTAAAAATTGTTTTAGAAATACCAGATGAACAATTATTTATACGTGAAGTTGTACTGATTAAAGTGCAACCTAGTGTTGCTCAGTACAAAGCTTTCAGAAAAAATGTTGATGATTTTGGTGGACGTATTCAAATTATTCAGGATGACTGTTATATTGTTGAGTTTGCTGATACACCAGCAACGATTGATTATTTTATTGAAGAGTTAAGAGAGTTCCATATTAGTGAATTAAGTCGAACTGGTGGAGCTGCCTTGGAATTAAGTAATAACACTGTGTATTAAACGCGTGAATTATAACGTTTATTATAAATGGTAATACCAACTATAGGAGGAAATGAAAATGGTAAAAGTTTATTATGATGCAGATTGTAACATGGATTTATTGAAAGGGAAAACAGTAGCAATTATTGGTTTTGGTAGTCAAGGACATGCCCATGCACAAAACTTAAAAGACAGTGGAGTTCGTGTTGTTGTTGGATTAAGAGAAGGTTCTAAGAGTCGTGCTAAAGTTGAAGAAGCAGGTATTGAAGTTATGAATACGGCAGATGCAGCAAAAGCTGGTGATGTAATTATGATTTTGGCACCTGACCAAGATCAACCAGATATTTATAAGAAAGATATTGAACCAAACTTAAAACCTGGAAATATGTTAATGTTTGCCCATGGTTTTGCGATTCATTTTGATCAAATTGTGGCTCCAAAAGGTGTGGATGTTACGATGTGTGCTCCAAAAGGTCCTGGACACACTGTACGTAGTCAATACTTAGAAGGAAGAGGAGTGCCTAGTTTAATTGCTATTCATCAAGATGAAAGTGGTAAAGCTCGTGAATATGCTCTTGCTTATGCAAGTGGAATTGGGGCAGGACGTGCAGGTATTATTGAAACAACGTTTAAAGAAGAAACTGAAACGGATTTATTTGGAGAGCAAGCAGTCTTATGTGGTGGTGTTTGTGAACTTATGCAAGCAGGTTTTGATACTTTAGTAGAAGCCGGATATAAACCTGAAATGGCTTACTTCGAGTGTATTCATGAAATGAAATTAATCGTTGATTTAATTAATAGTGGTGGATTTGCAATGATGCGTTATTCTATTAGTGATACTGCAGAGTATGGTGATTACGTAACTGGAAAACGTTTGATTACAGAAGATACACGCAAAGAAATGAAAAAAATCTTAACTGAGATTCAAGATGGAACATTTGCAGGTAATTGGATTAGTGAAAATAAATCAGCAGGACGTGCACACTTTTTAGCAATGCGTCGTGTGCATGCACAACATCAATCTGAAGCAGTTGGTGCTAAATTACGTAAAATGATGAGTTGGTTAAAAAAATAAGAAGGTGAATGATATGGGAAGAGAAAGTGATAGAGTTCTAAAAGGAGATGCTTGTGCACCACAGCGATCACTGTTTTATGCATTAGGATTCACACAAGAAGAATTAGAACGTCCATTAATTGGTGTAGTAAGTGCTTATTCTGAGATTGTTCCAGGTCATTTACATTTAGATAAAATCACAGAGAGTGTAAAAGCAGGTATTCGCATGAGTGGAGGAACACCCATCATGGTGCCAAGTATTGGCGTTTGTGATGGTATTGCTATGGGACATATTGGAATGAAATATTCACTTGCTTCACGTGAATTAATTGCGGATAGTGTTGAAACAATGGCTTTGGCACATGGTTTTGATGGCTTGGTACTTGTACCTAACTGTGACAAAATAGTTCCAGGTATGTTAATGGGAGCACTTCGTGTAAACATTCCTAGTGTAGTGATGAGTGGAGGGGCTATGTTGCCTGGTAATAACCATGGTACTCCTATGAGTTTATCAACGATGTTTGAAGCAGTAGGAGCAAAGAAAGCAGGACTTATTGACCAAGAGGAACTCACTCATATTGAACAAAATGCTTGTCCAGGGTGTGGCTCATGTTCAGGTATGTTTACGGCTAATTCGATGAATTGCTTATGCGAAGCACTAGGTATTGCATTGCCTGGAAATGGAACCATTCCAGCTGTATATGCAGCACGCACGCAACTTGCTAAAAAAGCAGGGATGGCAATCATGGATATGGTAAATAAGAACATTAAACCAAGAGATATCGTAAATGAAAAAGCTTTACGTAATGGACTAGCTTGTGATATGGCACTAGGATGTTCTTCTAATACAGTCTTACATTTATTAGCCATTGCCCATGAAGCAAAAGTATCGATTGACTTAGGAGTTATTCAAGAAATTTCAGAAAAGACACCAAACCTATGTAAGCTAGCACCAGCAGGATGTGATCATATTGTTGATTTATATCAAGCTGGTGGTGTTCAAAGCGTTATGCATGAATTAGCCAAGAAAGGCTTAATTGATGATACAATACTAACTGTAAGTGGAAAAAGTGTTCATGATAATATTGAACATGCAAGTGTATTGGATCATAACATTATAAAAGATATAGAAACGCCTAATTCACCAAACGGTGGTATTGCAGTACTTTATGGTAATATTGCACCGAAAGGTTGTGTCGTAAAACGTTCAGCAGTTGACCCTAGTATGTTAATTCATAAAGGAAGTGCACGTGTATTTGATAGTGAAGAAGATGCTATTGAAGCCATTTATGCGCGTCGTATTGTGAAAGGGGATGTTGTTGTAATTCGCTATGAAGGACCACAAGGTGGCCCTGGTATGCGAGAGATGTTGAATCCAACATCGGCTTTATCAGGTATGAACTTAGATAAAGATGTAGCTTTAATTACTGATGGACGTTTCTCAGGTGCAACGCGAGGAGCAGCTATTGGACATGTTTCACCAGAAGCCGCATCACGCGGACCCATTGCAGTTATTCAAGAAGGTGACCAAATTTCAATTGATATTAATGCGAGTACAATACATCTTGAAGTAAGCGACGAAGAACTTCAAAAACGCTTAGATGCATGGGTGAAACCAGAACCAAAGATTAAAGAAGGTTGGTTAGCACGCTATGCGCGTTTTGTAGCAAGTGCAGATGAAGGAGCCATTCTAAAATAATAAAAAAATGAGAAG